>NZ_AYXN01000037.1:0-163864 GCF_000511655.1 Psychrobacter sp. TB15 | reverse complement strand
CTATGAATAAAACAACTTTTAAAATATCGAAGATGGACTGCCCTTCGGAGGAAAACCTAATCCGAATGAAATTAGAGGGCCACTCGAATATTGAACATCTTGAGTTCGACATTCCTAACCGTCAATTAACTGTGTTTCATCATGACAATATAGAAGGGATAGAGACTGCTATTCATGACCTAAAATTAGGAGACACCCTACTCTCGACCGAAACCATTGACCCCTCTGATCCCAACAATAATTTTAAAATTGATGCTGACTCTAGTCACAAAAAAGATGCTGAGCAAAGAAAGCTACTATGGATAGTGCTGGTCATTAACTTTGCTTTCTTTATTATTGAAATGAGCACGGGACTGATTTCTCGTTCGATGGGGTTGGTCGCCGACAGCTTAGATATGTTAGCAGATAGCTTCGTGTACGGAATTAGCTTATTTGCGGTCGGTGGAACGGTCATTAAGAAAAAACGGATTGCTAGAATTGCCGGATATTTTCAAATTACGCTAGCGATTCTTGGTTTTTTAGAAGTACTAAGACGTTTCTTTGGCAATGAGCAGTTACCTGACTTTTCTACCATGATAGTCATATCGATTCTTGCGCTAATTGCAAACTCGATTTGCCTCTATTTACTACAAAAATCGAAAAGCAAAGAAGAAGAAGCCCATATGCAAGCCAGTATGATTTTCACTTCAAACGATGTGATTATCAATTTAGGGGTAATTGTTGCAGGGATTTTGGTTAATTGGTTACACTCTAGTACGCCTGATTTGATTATTGGTAGCATCGTATTTGCTTTAGTTATTCAGGGCGCCTTTAGAATATTGAAGTTGAGTAAGTAGCCAAGCCTAATAACTGAAGCAAATAGCTCAAGTAAGTAGCTTAATTAAACCGCTAAGTGTAAAGTAACTGGGTTTGAAGCAAATAAACATCATAAGGATATGAGACCTCAAGCAATGATTGAACAAACTTTAAATCTAGTCACCACCAAAGACCATCAGCAAGTTGCCGTTTGGCGAATAATAGATGATGAAGTCTTTGATAAGAATCTGGGAGACCTTCCTAAATTTTGTGTAAGTATTTAATCTAAACGTCAGTTACACAGAATCTGGGATGGTCTCTTCAAGTCCTCACTAGCGCACCGATCATAGATAGAATATCTATGGTAAGTACATCATGAAGTACACTGTGGCTATCTCAGCAAGTTGAAACCTTAATAACATTAGCTCACAGCCAAAGATTCAAGTCCTCACTAGGGAACCACTCGTTGTTCCCTTAACAAAACTGACGAAAAACTAAAAAGGACGCCGAAGCATCCTTTTTATTCATACCAAGTCCACTAAAGTGCTATTTTAATGATGCTCGCCTGGCAGGATTCTAGCAAAGGCGCGCTGCGCTAAAGTAGGCTTAGTATCTGTCGTTTGCGCAGCCGATGAGCTTGGGAAGATACGATAGCCGATAGACTGAATGCCAACGTTGATGGCTGGCGCTAGCGAATAAGTTGCAGAGGCAAACTTACCCATGCCGCTGGCGATACTATTGGGTTTTTTCACGATAGCTTTGGCTACCATCATAGCCGCCTCATTAGGCATCAGTGCTGGCATGTAGCGATATAGTTTGGTCGGTGCAATCATCGGCGTGCGCACCAGCGGCATAAAGATATTGGTAATGGTAATGTTATCGCCTTTGACCTCAGCAGCTAAGCAGCGACTAAAAGCATCTAGAGCAGATTTTGAGGCGACATAAGCGCCAAAACGTGGGCTATTGGCTAGTACACCAATCGAGGATATATTGACGATTTGACCGGTTTTTTGCTCTATCATGCCGGGTAAGCAAGCCAGGATAATCTTAACTGCGCCAAAATAGTTAATATCCATGGTGCGCTCAAAATCGTGAAAGCGATTGACTGACTCATGAACAGAGCGGCGGATGGAGCGGCCTGCATTATTGACTAGAACGTCGATACTGTCGAAGTCTTCTTGAATAAGCTTGCTAGTCTTTTCGATATCATCCATGTCGGTCAAGTCACAAGGATAATAGCTGGCCTTGCCGCCTAATACTTCAATGTTTTCTTTGACGACTTTTAGCTTCTCTTCAGTACGGGCAAGTAAGATAACGTGTGCACCGCACTCACTAAGTAAAAAAGCCGTACGCTCGCCGATACCACTTGAAGCACCGGTGATGATAATATTTTTACCTTTGACGACTTTGCTAATTTTTTTCTTTGAAGGGTTTGCCATAAAACATCCTTGTTATTTAATTATTGTATATGTGACTGGCTGTGTGTACAGCGTAACCTCGAGCAAAATATAGCCCCTACTCCTATAAAGACTACATAGTAAGACCTGCGTCTTTGACTTTACTTGATTTGGAGAATATATACAATGGTCATCGAGACACTCTAAGCGTAAAAGGTGCTTTGAGAACGTTTTATCTAGTGACTTCATCTTAGCTTTGACGCTGCATACCGTTTGAGCAGAAAAATAAAGGCTTACTATCATTCGTGCGCTTGTAAGAACTCCTCCACTACTCGAAACTGTCCTGCTGTACTCTCCTCGCCATACATCGCTTGACGAAAGGCGTTAGAACTAGGAATACCTGTGGTGTACCAAGCGATATGTTTACGTGCGATACGGCATCCTGAATACTCACCATAAAAGTCATACAGCTCTTGCAAGTGCGCTAACACTATATCTTTGATCTCGCGGATAGTAGGCGCAGCTAATTGTTCACCGGTACGCAAGTAGTGCTCAATATCGCGAAACAGCCACGGCTGGCCTTGTGCGGCGCGGCCTATCATCACCGCATCACAGCCGGTCAGCTCATACACTTGTTGCGCTTTTTGCGCGCTATCGATATCGCCATTAGCAATCACTGGAATATTGATGCTGTCTTTGACCGCGCGGATAAGCTCATAAC
Organism: Psychrobacter sp. TB15; assembly: GCF_000511655.1. Lineage (NCBI taxonomy): Bacteria > Pseudomonadati > Pseudomonadota > Gammaproteobacteria > Moraxellales > Moraxellaceae > Psychrobacter > Psychrobacter sp. TB15. The sequence continues at coordinate 160,951 of NZ_AYXN01000037.1, read as the reverse complement.
GGGCATTACCTGTGTACATATCCTCGCGCGTACGCCCATGAATGGCGATAGCCGCTATGCCTGCTTGCTCTGCGCGCTTGGCAACTCGCAAGATATTTTCACGGCCATTTTCAAAGCCCAAACGCGTCTTTAGCGTCACAGGCGCATCAACGGCATTTACCGCCGCATCAAGCAAACGCGCAACCAAATCCTCATCCTGCAATAGCGCCGATCCTGCAAGCTTACGGCAGACTTTTTTAGCCGGACAGCCCATATTGATGTCGATAATCTGGGCGCCGTTGTCGATCTGATAACGCGCCGCCTCAGCAAGTTTATCCGGCTCAGCGCCCGCTATCTGAGCTGATATTGGCGCAATCTCACCATCGAAATTGGCTCGGTATAAAGATTTTTTACGGGCATAGAGCGCGGTATCTGCGATGATCATTTCACTGACAGCATGCCCGGCGCCAAAAGATTTGCACAGTCTACGAAAAGGGTTGTCCGTCACGCCGGCCATGGGCGCGACCATCAGACGGTTTTCGATACTCAGACCACCGATATCAAGCGGCTGTAATAAGGGATGCTGAGCGGCAACTGGTGCTGAAGAATCAGCCATCGCAGAATTCGCAGAAGTATTTATAGACATAAAAAACGGCTTGATTTGCATAGAAAACAAGCCGTTATTCTAAGGGTTCGTACGCATATTGCAAGCCATTCACGTCAATCCTTTGCCGCTATGACTTTCAATATGACTTCCAAATAGGCGATGCGCCGCTTACTTATCAAACACACTGCCCTGCTCTAGGGTAATATTGTCATCATGCTCTTGCATACGCCACGGCAGGCTGTTGGGAGATTCATGTAAGAACTTGAGGTACTTCTCAAAGTGATCAATGATGTCATTAATCACTGACTCCGATTGATAGCCATAGAGATCATAGGTCTGAGCGCCGCGGCGTAGATACACTTGCGCGCGGTACTGATGCTCTTGTGTCGCTTCTTCTGTGTTATCTACTGCTGTCTTGTCGTCTGCTGAGCCATCAGTGTCTTCGGCATAGTAGTCGGGCAGCTCATGATTAGATAGGCGCACCTCATACCAAAACTCAACATCATCTCCACGCTGCAGCTCTAGTACCGCGCGATTATTGATATCATCGTAATTGACTTCAGGTACCCAGCCTCTCTCGGCGAATTTTTCAGCGACCTTAGTCATCGACTCCATGACCGTACCCTGAATATAAGCGAGCACTTCCTCACGACTTGGCTGATCAGTAATATAGTCAATACGATCTCGCCAAGCCTCAAGCTTTAATAGATGCGGCGGCAGATGATTGTTGTCGGCTAAGCTTTCATTACGATGCCCCTCGATACGGAGCGCGCGCCACATACCAAACATCGCAATCAAGATAATCATAGTAAACGGCAAGGCACTGACGATAGCTGCCGTCTGCAATGCTTGAAGACCACCTGCCAGCAGCAGTACAGACGCCACAACCCCTAAGATAAGCACCCAAAACGTGCGCTGCCAAGCTGGCGTATCACTACGGCCACCCGCCGCTAGCGAGTCTATCACTAGTGAGCCTGAGTCTGACGAGGTAATAAAAAAGGTAATAATCAGCACGACTGCTAACCCCGACACCACTTGCGTCAATGGTAGGTTCTCTAACAGTTTAAACAGCGCAATCGCTTGGTTGTTCTGTACTTCCGTAATGAGCGACTCATAGCCTTGCACCATAATCATGTTTAAGGCGGTATCACCGAAGACGGCAAACCAAAAGAAAGTAAAAATAGTCGGCACTAACATGACGCCAGCGATAAACTCGCGAATCGTACGCCCGCGGCTAATCTTGGCGATAAATATCCCGACAAAAGGCGACCATGAAATCGTCCAAGCAAAGATAAATAGCGTCCAGCTGGTGATCCAATCGCCATGCTGATAGGCTTGCAAGCTAAAGGTACGCTCAACGATATTACCCAAATAACTGCCAGTATTCTCCATAAAGGCATTCAAAATAAAGACTGACGGACCGACGACGAATACAAACAACATGAGCGCCGTTGCTAGTATCATATTCAATATTGACAGCCTTTTTACGCCCTTATCCATCCCTGCTAATACGGAAATCAGTGCCAGAGCCGTTATCAGTGTAATCGCAATGACCTGTACTGTAGTATTGACAGGGATGCTTGGCACCAAATAATTCAAACCGGTGTTAATCTGCGAGACTGAAATACCTAAACTTGTGGCAAGGCCAAATAGCGTGCCTAAAATAGCAAAAACATCGACCGCATGACCGATAGGTCCATATATCTTGTCGCCTATGATAGGATAAAGTGTCGAGCGCATGGACAAAGGCAACCCTTGACGAAAAGCAAAATAAGCCAAGGTCAGCGCCACTACCCCATTAATCGCCCAAATATGAAAGCCCCAGTGAAAATAAGCAATCTGCATGGCCTCTTTTGCCGCGGCAATCGTTTGTGGTTCTGATAGTGGCGGCGTAGCAAAATGCAGTACCGGCTCAGCCACCCCATAAAACAACAAGGCAATACCGTAGCCGGCTGAAAACAGCATTGCAAACCATTCTATAAAGTTATATTGCGCGTCGCCGTGATCCGGGCCAAGCTTGATACTGCCATAAGGAGAAAAAGCCAAAGCTACAATAAATATCAAGAACAGCGCCGTGGCAAGCATGTAAAACCAGCCGAAACCCTCTGTAGTAAAGACAAGCACTTGCTCAAATAGACCGCTTGCCAGTTGCGGATTCACCGAAGCTCCAATGACAAGCAGTATCATTACGATGGCTGTCGGTATAAAGACCGGCATCAAAATCGTAGAACGCAGATTCTCATTTTTCATAGTATTATGACTCTTTTTTAGGCGCAAAAACGTTTATAAGCATAAATAAAGCTGAACCCAATGTAAAACATAGCTCGGCATTAATCCAAAAATATAGGTAAGTTTTAACAAACTTCTGAGTCATAAATAGCCGACCAAAAGGCTGTAAAAAGAAGACGGTAAAAAAAGGGCAACTATACAGCTGCCCTTATCGAGAAATGAGCGATTTTCGATATGCCATATTGCAACGATGAAATGCTCGCCATCCTATTGAATGCATCAAATTGTTTAAGGTTATAACCTTTTCGTACTTATTGGTTTAGTACTTATCAGTACTTTAAACTATTGATTATCTATAGCTTCAGCCAGTTGTTTTGCAATAGTAGCAAGCTCATCGCTGTCAGCTTGTGTCACCGCATGACGACCTAACTCATGAATACTACTAGGTAGCAGATGTATATGATAATGAAACACTGTCTGCCCAGCTTGCGAACCATTTAGCTGCATTTGGATGATACCTTCGCGCTCAAACACTTGACGCTGCGCTTGCATGACTTTTTTGGCAGTCATCAGTACCGCTGCCGCATATTCTGGCTCCAAATCAGCCAAATCGATTGCTTTTTGTTTGGGAATGACCAGTACATGACCTTTGGCCTGTGGCATGATATCCATAAAGGCAAGGGTTTTATCATCTTCATACACCTTATGATATGGAATCTCACCCTTTAGCATTTTTGCAAAGATGTTATTGTCATCGTAGCGGCTAGGTTGATTGTTTTGACTCATAGTCTATATCCTTAATAGTAATTTTTAGTTCTAAATATTTTGAAAACGTCGATCCAAATACAAAAGAAGTCTGCAATATAGTGAGCGAAATAGCAAGAGAGCATAAATAATGACTGACAGCTTTTTAGATAGAGTAAAGAGTTATAACCGATCTTTTGCCCTGTCACTCCACTAATTTATTAACGTTTTCTAGCTATCAATGTTATATTAAACCTCTACTCTGATAACACAACTGTTATGGATTTAACTGCCTTGCCGACTCAATCAGCGACGAATATGACTACTGATCAAAATACTCCCTTAAACTCCTCAAACTTAGCGTCATCAGATAACATGACATCTACTGCTAAGGCTGAAGATGGTTCGTCACAAAAGCAAGCAAACGTCATTGACCCTAATGCGATTATTTTGGCACAAGCGCTCACGGATACTGCTATTAGTTGGCGCATTCATAACTGCAAAATCAGCGAAAAAACCGTTAGTCAGGAGTTGCCGCTGCAATTCTTATATCACTATGATAGCCTTGATGATGCTATTAAACAGGCCCATCCTTTGACGCCAAAGCTGCTGGCACAGTTTAATACTCTGATGAGTGCTAAAGAAGCGGCAGCAGCTTTGGGCATCAGCGCCGATTTGATAGCGACGCCTTGGCATGTCAAAGTGATCGGCTCGTTAGTAGTCTTTAGTGAAGCGCTGCAATTAGCAGTACGGCTACATTGGACCAATACGGCCAAGACGACTGAGCAAATTTACACCCAAAACAAAGCTGATGCGGTGATTGCTGCCTTTAAAGATTGGCAGTTTTTTGGCCGCGTTGATGTGCTCTACAAAAACGACAAACAAGCTTTAATCAGCATCGATGAGTATAGTATCGATAAAGATAGCAGTGTCGATGATTGGGTGCTGACGATTGCTGCGGGCAATGACTACCAACTGTTACCCGCTACCCACGCTCTAAGCATCCTCTCAAAACTTGAAGAGCACAAACCTAAGCTGCCTTGGTTTGAGGCGGCTATACTAGAACGCATTGAGTAGCGTTAGCCACTGATTATGTGCCGCGCGCTATCTGGCAGTCTACTATTGATATCAATACAAATTATCACTGTTACATTCTAACGATGGCATCAAAAAACAAACGTACCCTTTATTAGATTAGTAAGGAATAACACATGGATTATCGCTCAAAAACCTCTACTGGTGGCCGCAATATGGCAGGCGCACGAGCGTTATGGCGCGCAACGGGGATGACGGATGGCGACTTTGGTAAGCCTATCATCGCTATTGCCAATTCTTTTACGCAGTTCGTACCCGGTCATGTCCATCTAAAAGATCTTGGCCAATTGGTCGCACGTGAGATCGAGCGCGCAGGCGGCGTGGCAAAAGAGTTCAATACTATCGCGGTGGATGACGGTATTGCGATGGGTCACAGCGGTATGCTCTACTCGTTGCCGAGCCGTGATTTGATAGCGGACTCTGTGGAGTATATGGTCAACGCTCACTGCGCTGATGCGTTGGTCTGTATCTCTAACTGTGACAAAATCACCCCCGGTATGCTGATGGCAGCGATGCGTCTCAATATTCCTGTAGTCTTCGTTTCAGGCGGCCCAATGGAAGCGGGTAAAGTCGTCGCTAGTACCGTCGGCAAAAGCCATAATAATGAAGACTCGCAAGGTAGCGCTATTCGCAAATTAGATCTAGTCGACGCAATGATGGACGCCGCTGACGATACCATCAGCGATGAAGATGTACGAGAGATCGAAGTCTCTGCTTGTCCAACTTGTGGCTCGTGCTCAGGGATGTTCACCGCAAACTCCATGAACTGTCTGACCGAAGCGCTAGGTCTATCGCTGCCGGGTAATGGCTCGCTGCTTGCCACACATGCGCTACGCCGTGAGCTATTTTTAGAAGCGGGTCGTACTATCGTCGATTTGGCGAAACGCCGTTATGAGCAAGATGATGATTCGGTACTACCGCGCTCTATCGCTAGCAAAGCGGCGTTTGAAAACGCTATGAGCCTCGATATCGCAATGGGCGGCTCAACCAACACTATCTTGCATCTGCTCGCTGCGGCAAATGAAGCAGAGATTGACTTTAAGATGGCTGATATCGATAGACTCAGCCGCCGTGTGCCTTGCCTATCAAAAGTCGCGCCTGCCACGCAAAAGTACCACATGGAAGATGTACACCGCGCAGGCGGGGTTATGGCACTGCTAGCAGAGTTAGATAGAGCGGGCTTATTGAGCACAGAGGTGCCTACCATTCATAGCCCATCAATGCGCGCAGCTCTTGATAAATGGGATATCATGAATCCTGATAATACTGAAGCGCGGGCGCGTTATATAGCAGCTCCTGGCGGCGTGCGTACGACAGAAGCGTTTTCGCAAGATAAAGAATGGCCTAACCTCGATGTCAACCGCGAGTCAGGCTGTATCCGCAGTGCTAAGCATGCTTACTCAGAAGATGGCGGTCTTGCTGTACTCTACGGCAATATCGCCGAGCGAGGCTGCGTGGTCAAAACCGCAGGCGTCGATGAGAGTATCTTAGTGTTCACCGGTCGCGCGCGTCTGTTTGAGTCGCAAGATGCGGCTGTCGAGGCGGTATTATCCGATGAGATCGTAGCAGGTGACGTGGTTATTATTCGTTATGAAGGGCCTAAAGGCGGTCCTGGCATGCAAGAGATGCTCTATCCAACCACTTATTTGAAGTCTAAAGGCTTAGGTAAAGAGTGCGCTTTACTCACCGATGGCCGCTTCTCTGGCGGTACGTCAGGATTATCTATCGGCCACGCCAGCCCAGAAGCCGCTGAGGGCGGCGCTATTGGCTTAGTGGTCGAGGGCGATACGATTCACATTGATATCCCCAACCGTACTATCAATATGGACGTGAGCGATGCGGATTTAGCAGCGCGCCGCGAAGAGATGGAAGCACGCGGCCGCGACGCATGGAAGCCCGTTGATCGTGCCCGTCACGTCTCCCCTGCTCTACGTGCTTATGCGGCGATGACGACGAGCGCTGATACTGGCGCGGTACGTGATGTCAGTCAAGTGGAGCGCTAATCGCTTACTTATAAATACGCTATCGCCTCAAAAGTCAGCCTAAGTGCTGGCTTTTTTGTTGTCTATATAAGCTGGCTTATTATCAGTAGCCGCTGTTTGCTCTACGCGCTATTACCAAAAACCAACGTATTTTTTAAAGTGATAACGTTTTTTTGCGGAAATGTTTAGCCTTTTTCTACATGATAAGTAACGATTCAGGCCATTTAGATACTGGCGAATACTAACTTATAGGCATACGCAACTTTTATGATCGAAAATTATAACTATATTCTGTTGATAGGCGGCGTCGCGTTTTTACTAGGGGCTATCTTTCCTATTATCTCCAAACGCGTCCCTATCTCGTTGCCTATGCTGCAAGTCGGCTTTGGGATGATCGTTGGCTATTTTTGGCTGACGTTATCTTTTTTGAACCCTTTAGACAATGGCCTCCTCATCGAAAAGGTGACTGAGATTGTGGTATTGGTGTCTTTAGTTGGCGCAGGTATCAAGATAGACACTGAGCTGGCTTGGGACTTATGGCGTCCTACGCTGCGCTTATTACTGGTCACTATGCCGATCTGTATTTTTGCTATGGCAGTACTCGGCTATTACACGTTTGGACTGACTATAGGCGCAGCGATATTATTAGGCGCAGTGCTCGCTCCAACGGACCCGGTGTTAGCGTCTAGTATTCAAGTAGGGCCACCAAATAGCGGCGGTGAGGATACCCCGCGCTTCACTTTGACTTCAGAGGCTGGTCTCAATGATGGTCTTGCTTTTCCCTTTGTTTATTTAGCGATTAATATTGCTGAGGCCTACAATGATGGTCAGCGCATTACTGGGGATCTGTTGTGGTCGTGGTTTACTTATGAGGTACTATGGAAGATATTAGCCGGCGTTGTCGTCGGTATCTTAGTGGGTAAACTCTTAGCAAAAGTTGTTTTTTCGAAGTCTTCTGATGAGACCAATATCTCGCAGGGCTACACTGTTATTGCGTTAACCTTGCTGTCTTATGGGGTAGCAGAATACGTGCATAGTTATGGTTTTATCGCGGTATTTATCGCCGCCTTTGCTTTTCGCCGCTCAGAACATGAACACTCATACCATCAAAAGCTACACGACTTTGCAGAGCAATCTGAGGGCCTGCTGATGTCAGTGATCTTGGTAGCTTTTGGTATGCTTATTGGTCAATGGCTACATTCTGACATTGAGCTGACGTGGTCGGTGTACCTTGTCAGCTTGGCCTTCTTGTTTCTCATACGTCCCATCGGCGGCGTTATAGGACTCACTGGGCTGAATATGCATCATACCGAAAAGTATGCCATCTCTGCACTTGGTATTCGCGGTATTGGTACACTGTACTATCTATCCTATGCGCTTAATAAAGATCTATTTAGCGAAGCTGATGCCACTAAGCTTTGGATAGTTTGCATCATTGTCATCTTGATCTCTATCTTCATTCATGGGCTAAGCGCGCCGTCACTATTGAATATGACACCAGATAAATCACGCCGGTAAAGACTGTGTGCTTAATCCTGCGTATCAATCATCTTTATCACTGCTTCGGTCAGCGCAAATTGACGAATATCATTTAGCATTGTGACATCGAAGTTATGAATAAAAGCAAAAGACAACTGCCGCGACGGCTCGCACCAAGCCACTGAACCGTTATAACCCATATGACCAAACCCTTGCTCAGTGCTTGGAGTCACGCTATCATCGCTACTTTGACATATACTAAAGAGCTTATGATAACCCAAGCGCCAATTCATCGAAGCAGGCATCACTGCATCCATCCCTATCACTTGCGGCTGAGACAGCTGTGCAAACGTCTCTGCATCTATCAAAGTTTTACCTTGCCATACGCCGCCATTAGCGAGCATCCCGTAGATAGTGGCGAGAGCTTGCGCTGAAGCGACACCATTGGCTGCAGGTATAACCGCTTGCAGCGTTTGTGCGTCATAGTAATCGATAGGTTGCTTACTTGCTGGCACTAGTGCGGCGCGGTAATTGCTGGCATTAATAGCGCTATGATCGAAGTATAGACGGTTGATTTTCGTAGCGGTCAATGACGTAACGTGCTGTTTTTTATCAGCTGGTGATATAGACTTTTTCTCGTCAGCCAGTTGTTGCCAACACTCATAGCTTGGCAGCTGCCTATAAGCCGCTAACGTCTGCTCCGACTCCGCTTTTAGTACTGGCTTATGGCGTCTTGTTGGCAGTGACCGATTTTCTGACGCAGTATTGATAAAGTCTTTTGCTAATTTAGCGACCTTATCGACTTGATCTGCAGGCACGCCAAAATAGCAGCTGCCCACGATGCCTAAAGGCTCAGTCAGATACTTGCCTAGCGCGGCAGCTAGCGTCATATCAGTCGCTTTTTCTATCAAGCCGCCTAGTATCCATCCATATACCAGCGCGCTATAGGCACTAACAAAATGATCAGCAGCATCAATCTCATTGATCGGCATCGCCGCCACTTCTTCAAGCATTCTCGGCCAGTCTAATAAAGTCGCGTTATCCACATCGATAGCACTAATGGCGAACAAACTGGCTTGATGCGACATCAGCTTGCGTAGCGTAATCTTTGCTTTCCCATTAGCCGCAAACTCAGGCCAATAGCTGGCAATCGGCTCGTCATAAGCCAGCATACCCTCAGAGACCAAAACGTGTGCTAGCGTCGCCAGTACGCCTTTACCCGTAGAAAAATTAAGCGCTAAAGTATCTGCTTGCCACTTATCATTGCTTTGTTCATTGCTTTGTGCTTGGCCTATGCTAGCAGCAGCTACGAACTCGCCTGCCTGATAAACCACTACCGAGCCACCTGCTGGCGCGTCCTCTAGCTGCAAATCATTGAGTAAGCGTTGCAGTTTTTGTTGCAGCTCGTTATTGACACTCTTGCTCATCGTTATTTCTTCCTTAAAATTATGCTAATAAAAGTACTTAGTTATAAATAAACAGGCGACTTATATAATATAGGTCGCCTGTTTATTTATAACGTCTATGTGCCTGCTAGCAACCTTTTATCGCTTAACGCGGTACTAGTAGCCGATTATAAGTTTCTTGCTCAAGCTTCTCAGTGAGTCCATGGCTATGACCACGATCCATAGCAGTATCCATCTTCCGGCCACGTAACCAGCCTGCACGTAGGGCAACAGCTGCGCCTACTCTGCTGCCGGAGCCGCAGTGCATGACGGTTTTTTTGCCGTGATGTTGACGCAAAATATTATCAAAGGCTAAGATGTTGAGCTGCTTGAGATCAGCGGCGCTAGCGATAGGCAAATGCTCGTAAGCCATGCCAGCTTGTTGAACGGCTTTGGCCTCATCGAAGGCCAGCTCTTCATTGGCTTGTAAGTTGATGACAAGCTCCACGCCTGCCTGCGCAAGAGCGCTCACTTTTTGTTCATCAAGCGCTCCGCACACGATAGTCTGCTCAGCAGGTCGAAAATAAGGCGACAGCGCCTCGGTGAGGACGACACCATTATCAGAGTCGTAGCGAGTATCTGCATCTTGTGATGGTGTCGATTGAGTTGTATTTTGGCTCATAATGATAAAAGAAGATACGTAGTAAGTGAATAATTAAGAATGGCTGAGTTAGCTGTCTTGGCGCTAAACAGTTGTATGTTTAGTGCGGTAACCCCATAAAATACTGAGCGTATTTAGTGCCGAAATTAAAGCAGTTTAACGCTGATAGCGAATATCTATCAGCGTTACTTACTCAAATGTGAGTTACTTCAATATAAATAAAACGGTGCTGTTTATTACTGCGAGTCTTCTATTAACTTGACGACGCCAGCTAAGTGCGGCTTGTCATTTTTGGCACTATATAGGCCAAAATTACAACGATCATCGCTACTTTCAAGTTGATCGACAGGTTCAGCGATGAGCTCTACTTCTGAAGGCAAGAAGATAGGCAACTTAAAAGACACCTCAGCGCTATAAGCATCCGGCAGATCATTCATCAGCGCTAAGCACTTTGCTTTTGACCACATGCCATGCGCGATAGCTTTTGGAAAACCAAATGCTTTTGCTGATAAAGGATGCAGATGAATCAAATTAAAATCACCTGAGATAAAAGCATAACGGCGGCCGATATCCTCTGGCACCTCAAATACTTTATGCACCCCTTTTTCATTAACCATAGGCTTGACGGTCACTGGGCGCGGTTTACTTCTCTCAGTGCTATTGGCTTTAGGTTTTTTACCGCGAGCCAGATAAGTAGACGTACCCTCCCAAATGATGTCTTCTTGCGATTTTACCGTCGTCACAAAATCAAACTGCTGACCTTGCGCATGATCACGCAGATTAGCAAAACTCACTGACAAGGTCACCGTCTCACGCTCACCAATAGGACGATGCTGAGTCACTACGTTGTCAACGTGTACTAACCCTAGCATCGGAAATGGGAATGGCTCTTTGACCATCATATTCATCTGCAGGGTCTGTGATAGCACCGCAAAATAAGTAATCGGCACCTTGCCGTTGTCACTAAAGCCGCAAATTTTACGATAATCATCCAAGTTGCTTTGATCAATATGTAAATCGTCTACAGTATAAGTAGCTGATGGCAATGCATCCTTACTGACTTTAGTGTTATCACCGATTGGCAGTAAGCTTTTGATGATATTGGCATATGTGGTATGCGCTTTTGGCAGGGCATCATAATGGGTATCTGACATAAATCTATCCTAGGTAGGGCTTAGCAAACTTTTAATAAAACGAATGAGCTGACGGTTTAAGTCTTATAGCTATCTATTCCTGTGTTTTTATCATAAAAAAGCCACCCTCGGGCAGCTTTCTTAACAATTATTAGTATTTTTTTCGTAAGTATATGTGAGCTGACTTAAACTATCTTAATAAAATCAGTAGCTTGCATAAAATCTGTATATTAAGCGCCTAACATGCTTTGACCACAGACGCGTACCGTATTACCGTTCAAGCCGCCAGAGGCAGGAGACGCCAGCCAAGCGATGGTTTCTGCCACATCGACAGGTAATCCGCCTTGGCTCATAGAGTTCATACGGCGACCTGCTTCACGAATAGCGAACGGGATAGCTTCTGTCATTTGTGTTTCAATAAAGCCTGGGGCAACCGCATTGATGGTCATGCCTTTGCCTTCATTAGCCAATTGTCTGGCAGTTGCATCGACTAAACCGATAACACCTGCTTTTGAAGTCGCATAGTTGGTCTGACCTAAGTTACCGGCGATACCTGAGATTGAAGAGACGCAGACGATACGCGCATCGTCTTTTAGCACTTGTTTTTCAAGTAAGTACTTATTGAGCTCAGCTACGCTATTTAGGTTGATATCGATAACCATATCCCATTTTTTCTCATCCATATTGGCAAGCGTCTTATCACGCGTCACGCCAGCATTATGGATAATAGCGTCAAGGCCACCGCGCTTTTGCGCAGCATCAGCGATCTGTTCGCCTGCATCGGCGCTGGTGATATCTACAGTCAAGGTCGAGCCGCTGATTTCACTAGCGACATTTTGTAGGTCCGCTTGTTGCTGCGGCACATCTAAACAAATCACATGCGCGCCTTCGCGAGCTAATACCCGTGCGATAGCTTCGCCAATACCGCGACTTGCGCCAGTGACGAGCATCGTTTTGCCCGCAAGAGGCTGTGACCAATCGATATCGATGGTGTTACCTGCGCCAACACGGACAACTTGACCTGAAACATAAGCGGAGCGAGCTGAGGTAAAGAAGCGCAGCGCTGAATCTAGATTCTTCTCACTACCTTTAGCCACATAAATGAGCTGTGCGGTGATACCGCGTTTGAACTCTTTACCCACTGACTTCACAAAGCCCTCAAGCGAGCGCTGAGCAAGTGCAGTTTGCACATCGTCGATATCTTCAGGCGGGCGACCAATGATGACCACGCGGCCAGACTTTTCAACGCTACGCGCGACTTGATGAAAAAACTCATACACTTGCTTGAGCTGATCGGCGTTACTGATGTTACTTGCATCAAATAGTAAGACTTTAAACTTATCTTTGCTGCCTGTATTGGCTTTGGCTTCGATACCTGCCTCTATCAACGCATCTTTGGCGTCATCACGGCTATTGACATAAACCTCAGCATGCAAGTCAGATAAGATACGCGCAACTGAGTTACTGACACTCATGTCATCGCCTTCGGCACGGCCAACTAAGACGCTACCACGTACCAAACGTTGACCGCTCTCAAAACGATCTAGACTTACCGGCTGCGGCAACCCTAAGTTTTTGGCTACTTTTTTACCAATTGAAGATTGTACAAAATCACCATAACGGTCTGACATAAAATACTCCTGTATATAAAGATAAAAATAGAGTCTAAAAAATAATACCTATTATAAAGACTCACTTGGGCGATGATTATAAGTGTTTAGTAATTCCGGCTATACAGCTTTTGGCCACAATAAGCCTACTATAGAGTTTAACCAATTTGTCATCGCTAACGTTAGCGCTTGTCGACCGTAACCCTATTTATTAATAACCGTCTTAAACCGCTTTTAACTCGCCTTACCAAAGCGTCTAAAGCGTCTATAGTAACGAATTACCAGCCCCATCTGCAAACCAGATAAAAGTCAATAGAGTGCCGCAAGCACAAACGTAGACAGCACAGTTACTCTATAATCATTTAAAAAAAATCCGCTTATGTTAAAATCTGATCGGTACTTACTATAAGTTATGATCTACACTGTCAATGATAACAATATATTATTGAATGAGCCACTCAGTATTCAGCCTAGTCGATACTGCTCAGTCTAATCTTTGCAGGTTACTTTTTGCACTCTTGTTGCTTTACCTTGTAAATATTTGCTAAAGCCCTACAAGAAGGTTATTAAAATTATTGTGATTAGCAGCTATCATATTATGTATTGACTAATTTTATTGACGAATACTTTTATACCCTAACATTCACTACTACTTTAAGGATACTTTTATGAGTAACAAAAAAGACAGCCCTATTGTTGGAACGACAGTCGTCAAAGGTGACGATGATAGCGCCAAAAAAACGACGACTAGCAGCCAAAGTGCGGCACCATCTACAGACAACGACGCGCAGTATGACTCTATCGCTGACCTAAAGCAGCATACCGATATTCTTGATGCCGATGGCAATCGGGTTACCGAGCAAGCGAATAGCGCTGAAGCGGATAAAAAAGCAAAGATCACGGAAGACAGAGCGAGCGATAAAAAAGCGGCTAAAGAGGAAGAGCTGGCTACTCTTGGTGCAGCTCCTGAGTCTACCACCACTGACAAAGAAAAAACGGATAGCGCTGATAAAGCCAAAACAGACAGCACTGATAAGAATAGCTCTAGTAAAAACAGCGCTGACGAAAAACCAGCCAGCAAGCGCACAACTGCTAGCAAAAGCACTAATGCCAGCACTAAGACAAGCACCACGACTAAAAACAACACTACCGAGAAAGATGCTATGACAGATAAAAAAGACGAAACAAAAGCCGCCAGCAAAAAACCTCGCACTACGCCTAAAAAGAAAAGCGCAGCGTCAAGCACAGGTCAGCAGCGCGTTGCAATCTTAGGGGGTAACCGTATTCCATTTGCACGCTCAAATGGTCCCTATGCCGATGCCAGTAATATTGACATGCTTACCGCAGCCTTAAATGGTCTAGTCGAGCGTTATAACTTACAAGACGAGCAAATAGGCGAAGTGGTTGCCGGCGCGGTACTTAAGCTTAGCCGCGACTTAAACTTGACTCGTGAGGCGGCGCTGAATACTGCACTAAACCCGCATACGCCAACTTATGATATCGCTCAAGCTTGTAATACTGGTCTGCAAGCGACCTTTGCTTCAGCGAACAAAATCGCATTAGGTCTTATCGACTCAGCTATCACTGGCGGTGTTGATACCACATCTGATGCGCCTATCGCAGTCGGTGATGGCCTACGTAAGGTCTTGATCAAACTAGGCGCGGCTAAGACGAACAAGCAGCGTCTAAAAGCGCTAATGGGTCTGAATCCAAAAGACATCATCGACTCTCCTCAAAACGGCGAGCCGCGTACTGGTTTATCTATGGGCGATCATCAAGCGATCACTGCTCTTGAATGGAACATCAGCCGCGAAGATCAAGACGAGCTGGCATTCAATAGCCACAAAAACTTGGCGCGTGCCTATGACGAAGGTTTCTTTGACGACTTGATCACTCCTTATAAAGGTCTGACTCGCGATAACAACCTACGCCCAGACACCACTTTAGAAAAACTCGCTAAGCTCAAGCCAGTATTTGGCAAGAAAAACGCCAACCCAACGATGACCGCTGCGAACTCAACGCCGCTCACCGATGGCGCATCATGTGTACTATTAGCCAACGATGAGTGGGCCAAAGAGCGCGGTCTAAAGCCATTGGCTTATATCGTCCATCAAGAGACCGCTGCGGTAGATTTCATCGGTAAGTCTGGCGAAACTGAAGGCTTACTCATGGCACCTGCTTACGCCGTACCGCGTATGCTTGAGCGTGCAGGTCTTACCCTACAGGACTTTGACTTCTACGAGATTCATGAAGCTTTTGCCTCACAAGTACTATCAACGCTTGCCGCTTGGGAAGATGAGACTTTCTGCCAAGAGCGTTTAGGTCTTGATGCGCCACTAGGTTCCATCGATCGTAGCAAGCTTAACGTTAACGGTTCATCACTAGCAGCTGGTCATCCTTTTGCTGCAACTGGTGGTCGTATCTTAGCCACAGCGGCTAAATTACTCGACGAAAAAGGCTCAGGCCGTGCGCTTGTCTCTATTTGCGCTGCTGGTGGTCAAGGCGTCACTTGTATCTTAGAGAAGTAAGCTCAATACCTCTCAAGTTAAGAAGACAAGCTGAACTGTTCTTCTAATCAATACATATTTGTTGACAAAAGAAATGCCCTTTAATGTATTTAAAGGGCATTTTTTATTGTCTTTACTTTGCTATGATAGAACCGACCAAGATAGTAATTAAAAAAAGCTGATACGTCAAACAAAGGTAATGTTTATGGGTAAGACGAAAGTTTTATTAAGAAAAATGAAACAAATCATTTTTGGCTCTGACAAACAGGTGATGACAGAACCACTTACAACCACTGAATTTCAATCTCTAACCACTCATGAGCAATTAGATCAATACAATCAGGAACAGGCCATCCTAGCCGAACGTATTGAAAAAGACATTCTTGACGATGAGCTTCGTCGAAAAATGCACCAAGACTTAATCGATACCTATGATGAAGAGCTAGAAAACGAAATAGATGATTATGTGCGTGATTTTCGTTTTGATGGGCGGGAGATGAGCGAACAAGAAAGGCTGGATCGCCGACTGTACTTTCAGGAGCTGGTGCGCCTGCAGCGCGAGCTTATCAAGCTACAAGACTGGGTGGTCGATCGCGGCGAGCGCATTGTCGTTATCTTTGAAGGACGCGACTCTGCGGGTAAAGGCGGTGCGATTAAGCGCATCACTCAGCGGCTGAATCCAAGGGTTTGTAGAGTAGCCGCCCTACCTGCGCCTACCGAGCGTGAACAATCACAGTGGTATTTTCAGCGTTATGTAGCACACTTGCCAGCGGCGGGCGAGATTGTCTTATTTGATCGTAGCTGGTATAACCGTGCTGGTGTTGAGCGAGTCATGGGGTTTTGCAGTGATGCGCAGTACGAAGAGTTTTTTCAATCGGTACCTGAGTTTGAGCGTATGCTAGTGCGCTCAGGTATCCGCCTCGTAAAATACTGGTTTTCAATTACTGATGATGAGCAGCATTCACGGTTTATGAGCCGCATCCATGATCCGCTAAAGCAGTGGAAACTATCACCGATGGACTTACAATCGCGTCGACGCTGGGAAGATTATACTAAAGCCAAAGAGACGATGTTTGAGCGCACTCATATCCCAGAAGCGCCTTGGTGGGTGGTTGAGGGTAATAATAAAAAGCGCGCGCGGCTTAATTGCATCGCTCATCTACTAGAGCAAATCCCTTATGTCGAAGTACCACGTGAAGAGGTAGATCTGCCGGATCGTAAGCGTGATGACGAGTACTACCGCGAGCCTATCCCCGATGATATGTACGTGCCATCGCGTTATTGAGCAGTATTGAACGGTCTTGAGAGATAGTAGACTATTTTAAAATCTACATCTTTTAGAATAGGGCAAAAACCTACATCGTATAAGTGTTTTGTTGACTGTCTATCTTGCCGGCAAGCAGCCGCTCTACTTCGTTCTTAATTCTTTGGCCAGTGACATCTTTACCGATTTGCACCGCGAATCCTGCTGGGCGGTGGGCGTTGGCTTTATGATTGATCCAGACTACTTTGCCACTCATTGGCAAACGCTCTTTTGAGTTTGGCAGAGTAAAAGCCACAAACACCTCATCGCCTAAACACTGCTCGAGGTTGCTGGGTACAAATAAAGCGCCGTTGTCGACAAAAGACAAATAACTGGCATATAAGGTGGTGATATCTTCGATATGACAAGTAAGAATTCCACCGCGTCCTGGCATCGCCATAATCAGCTCCTTGAAGGTTAGGCTTTTGAATATAAGGTTTATTGCAGATTTGACTATATATTTATAACAGCTAAAGCAGTTGTATGAGCCTCACTGCAGTTTTTAAGGTCAATATGTTATAACTCTGCTAATGCTTGCATGAGCTTATCATAGGCGAACTTCTCTTGGACATTTTGTTGTAGAGAAATTTTAATGTGTTGCAAGCTATCGACAATATCCTGCATCGACATCTCTGTTGGCTGGTGCTGCGCTAGCGCTTTGGGTAGTTCAGTATCGTTTTGAATACTTGCTAATCCCATATTTATCCGGCGAATATCCAAAAGCATAAGCTCGGTTAATTTGATAAAGTCGGCAAGGTTCAGCTGCTGCTGCCAATAGTCGCTTGCCGCTAGGCTGCTCCGCTTGCCGCTACGCAGAGCCTGCCAAGTCGTCAGCCATAGTGCGCGTTTACTATACCAATCAGCTTGTGCCAAAGCGATCGCAGCTAAAGGTGCACCATTGGCGAGCTGAAGAAGCTGCTGGATCTCATCAATACTGACCGCTTCGCGATTGATGGTGCTGCCAAGCGCCTGCTGTACATAGTCGGCTGACACTGAAGGCTCAATATGCTGCAAAGGCAATTGCTGTACTCGGCTCTTGATAGTCGGAAGTAATTTGCTCGGCGTATCACTTAGTAAAAATAGATGGACTTGCGCTTGCGGCTCCTCCAATGTCTTTAATAGCGCATTAGCGGCGGCGATAGTCATTTGCTCGGCATAGTCCAATACACAAATCCGCACCCCCTGCCCGCCTTGATAAATAAAAGGCTGCAGCGCGCGAATATCATCGACTTTGATAGTGACTTGCGCCTTACTACTGGCTTTGGATGACTTATTACTGCTATTCGATTTTTTAGAATTAGACTTAGTGCCTTCTTGAGCATTATCTGGCTCAGCTGCAAGCGGCAAACTTGCTAAAGGCAATACTTGTAAGCTTGGATGGGTCCCTGATCTTAGCCACTGACAGCTCTCACAATGACCGCAAGCGCCTTGCCGATGACTGGCTTGCTGGTGACACAGTAGCCAAGCGACAAAGCGCCAGACAAACGCCCGTTTACCCATCCCTGACATCCCTGCCGCTAGCAATGCATGCGGTAAGTGATGCGGCGGCATGAGTAAGCGCTCAGTCAGCTGATCCCATAGCGACTGCTGCCAAGGTAATAACGGCGCAAAATAAATACTGTCGGTCATATTCCTTATTACCTTTAATTGTTACCCTCAACCGGCATCTGCAAATGAGTTTTCACAAACGTTTTGCTTAGGTTATTTAACTATTAGTTTTAGAAACCTATGAGTTATGGTATTGCTGGAAATCAATTATGCTCATAGCGTTGAGCCGATCTAAGTCGTCCTGCGTATCTACTCCCGCCGGTAATTGTAACGCGGCAGCAGCAATCGCAATGTGACCACCGTTTTCTAAAATACGCAATTGCTCTAAGCTCTCAAGCACTTCAAGCGGTGTTTGTGGCCACGCCACGAACTGCTCTAGCAGACTGACTCTATAAGCATATAAACCCAAATGACGATAAGCTGCTTTTGGCGGTTTAGGGTCTATATCTAGTGATGCTCCGTCTTTATTATCGCAAGCCATCGCTAAAGCTAGGTCACGATCGCAAGGAATAGGCGCGCGGCTGAAATAAAGCGCGCGCTGTTGCTGATTGACGGTAGCATTCACGACTTTGACCACTGAGGGGCGCATAAAGCTCTCGAAGTCTTCGATTGGCTCATATAAAGTTGCCATGACGCTAGCGCTATCCTTAACCAGTAGCGTTTTGACTTGTTCTAACAGCAAAGGTGGCACTAACGGCTCATCGCCTTGCATATTAATGACAATATCTTCTTTGCTCCAGCCTTTAATAGCAGCGACCTCTGCAAGACGATCAGTGCCTGAAGCGTGATCGTGACGGGTCATAACCACCTCAAAGCCCGCTTCTATGCAAAGCTTAGCAATGCGCTCATCGTCAGTTGCGATACACATATCGTCCGCAAAATCTGCTGCTCGGGCTTTTTCTGCCACCCATAAGATCATAGGCTTGCCATGTATCTCTAATAACGGCTTCCCCGGTAAGCGCGTGCTTTTAAAGCGCGCCGGAATGACGATGTGAGTCTTAAAAGGTACAGTTGTCATAGCTATTTCCATAATAAATCACAGCGCTAAAACTGTGGGTTAAGCGCTCAGTCGTAAGCGGCAGTATCTATTGATGCAGTGTTAATACCTAACGCTTTGAGTTGCTGCTCTAGCGTCTGATAGCAAGCAGCGGATAATTCTGCGCTTACAGGTAACACCCAAAGCCTAGCAGCGAGCGCATGCCAGTCCTGATCAATCTTAGCTGCTTCGCTACTCGCAGCGTGTTGTTGCTGTTGCAACCATAACGCTTTTATCTTCACCGCATCTTTGCTAGTGACCACGATAGGATGCTCAGTATATTGCCATAGCTCAGTTAAGCTAAAGTCATAGTGGTCAGGATAAGGGTGCTCAATGACTTGTAAACCAAGTGTACGCAAAGTATCAAAAAACCGCTGCGGATAGCCAATACCGCTAACGCCGTGTACCGTACTGCCAGCTTCAGGTGCTACAGGCTGACTGATGCTTTCCGTACCGATCTGTGATAATTCGTGCGCTAGCAGCTGCTCTAATGAACTAGGCTGTAAATGCATGGTTAATTTATCTGTCGCTAGCTGGCTATCGCTTAAGATGAGACCGTCAAGTTTTTGGTGGTAAATGACTGTGCTGTCTTTAAGCCGTGATAGCGGCTCGCGTAGATAGCCTACTGGCAACAACTGGCGATTACCAAAGCCGCGTGCAGCGTCCACCACAATCCATTCAATATCGCGCTGCATAGCATAATGTTGTAAGCCATCATCAGCGATAATCAGCTGGATATCCCCATGAGCCTCAAGCAAAGTGGTTATCGCTTGCTTACGATTCGGGCAGACCGCCATAGCCACGCCAGTTGTACCAACGATCAAACAAGGCTCGTCGCCGACGGCACTTGGCAGGCTATCTTTAGTCACCAGCGTTGGCATTTGCGCAGTGTCACCGCCATAGCCGCGACTGATGACGCCGACTTTGACGCCGCGCTGCTGCAGATAGTGCACTAAGCTGATAATTAATGGCGTTTTGCCACTACCGCCTACGCTGATATTACCGATGACCATAACCGGCACAGGAGCGCGGTAGCTTTTCAGCCACTCTAGCTGATAGGCTCTACGGCGTATAGCAGTTAGTAGTCCGTATAGCGCACTTAACGGCAGTAACAACCAAAGCCAAAGCGCTTCTCGCTGCCATGCTTTAGTAATTAGTGTTTCTAGTTTCATAGCGCTAACGATGCTCTTAGGTTGCCATCTGATTTGGGAAGTATAGTTGAATCACTTTAAAACCGATGCGGTGCAGCTGGAATTAATTTTGCGCAACATCGAAACAGCGAAGACACAGCATGCAAGAAAAATGAATACCAGTTGCGCGTTCATATTAAGCGTATCGACTTTATTTCGAACTGACTATATAGCAGTCGCTTATCTTTTACTACTCAAAATCGCGCTCATACATCTGCGCGTAATAGCCTTGCTGTTGTAGCAGCGAGTCATGCGTACCAATCTCAACGATACGCCCGCCATCCATTACAGCGATGCGATCAGCGGACTCGATAGTGGTCAGGCGGTGAGCGATAACTAAGGTGGTGCGATCTTTCATAACATTATCGAGCGCTTGCTGGATATAATATTCCGACTCATTATCAAGGGCACTCGTTGCCTCATCTAAGATCAAAATAGGCGCGTCTTTTAATAGCGCACGCGCAATCGACAAGCGCTGGCGCTGGCCCCCAGAGAGCTGCAGTCCTTCTGCGCCTATTTGGCTTTGATAACCTTGCGGCATCTTCATAATAAACTCATGGGCAAAAGCATCTTTTGCCGCGCGCTCAACCTCAGCTTGGCTTTTGGTCGCCAAACTACCATAAGCAATATTCTCAAAGACACTCGTATTAAACAGCACCACTTGCTGATTGACCATCGCAATCTGCGAGCGTAGGCTCTCCAAAGTAATCTCTTCAATAGGCATGCCATCCATCGTGATCTGACCTGAAGACGTCGCTAATGTCCGCGTCAACAAATTGACCAATGATGACTTGCCAGCGCCGCTGCGCCCGACTAGCGCTACCGTTTCGCCTGCTTTTATATCTAAGCTAAAGTCTTGTAAAGCTACCGTTGAGTCAGGATAAACTAAGCCGACTTTATCTAATTGTAGAGCGCCTGAGAGTTTGGGGTTTAAAGTGCCGGTATCTTGCTCCTCAGGCTCATCGATCAGCGCAAATATCGACTCACCCGCTGCGATGCCCTTTTGCAATTTTTGATTGACGTCTGTCAATGAGCGTACCGGTTTACTCAGTAGTCCAGCGGCGGCAATATAAGAGATAAACTCCCCTGCCGAGATGTTATTGATGACTTGCGGACGCAGCGCCAACCACACCACCACCGACATCGCCATCGCCATCAGTAGCTGCACCGCTGGAGTATTAATACTATTGGTCACAACAACTTTCATGCCTTGACGTAGGTTTTTCTTAGACGTCTTATCAAAGCGCTTCGACTCATAAGCCTGACCACCATAGTTTTTGACCACTTGATAGCCGCCAATGACCTCATTGGTGATATGACTGACATCGCCCATCGTTTGCTGAATACCCTTTGAGAGCTTAAGGTAACGCTTAGAGGCGATGCGGATCAGCCATAAGATAGGCGGCAGAACCAAAAACAAAATCAGGGTCAATCGCCAGTTACTGTAGAGTAAAAAGCCTATCAAAGCCACAACCGTTAGACCATCGCGTAACACTGTCTTCATAGAGTCGGTACTGGCAGCAGTGACCTGCTCGACATCGAAGATAAGCTTTGAGGAGATGGTACCGGCAGGATTGGCCAAATAAAACGAGCTTGGTAGCCGTAAAAGCTTGTTAAAGACCTCTACTCGCAGCTCATAGACTAAGTTTCTGGACACTAGCGCTGAATAGTAGTTCCCTAAGAAGCTCCCAACGCCGCGCACGAAAAATAAACCAATAATCAACAAAGGAAATAGGTTTTGTTTGGCTTGATCGTTTTGATTAATTGCGTCAGTAATGTACTGCAGCAGCTTAGCAATCCAAATCTCAGTAGCCGCATTAATCGCAAAGCCAAGCACAGTCAGTAATAGTGCCCACCAATATGGCTTTAAATAACGTAGCAAGCGCAGTAAGGTCTTATGTTTGGGCGGTGCTACTCGCTCAGGCTGAGCTTTAGCCTTATTATTATGAGTATGTGATAGGCGAGATTGGCTCATAAAAGCCCCAAGTTAAAACAAAAGGAATTACTCTTACCAGAGCGGCTGAAAACTGCGACAAAGTATACCATCATGAGGGAGAAGATAGCTATGTCTGCAAAAGACGGTGGATATAGGGTATGGCAGATGAACAAACGTATTATCAATGGTTTAATGACTCAATGATAATGCTGGTTTTTCTGTCGTTTTGCGCGTAATTAGGGCGGCAGCGGCTGACCTAGCGGCACGACAGTACTGATATTAATATTTAAAAATCCCAGTTTGCCAGCGACATCCATCACTTGTACTACGGATTGATGAGTGGCATTTGCATCAGCGGCAATCACGAACAGCAGCTGACGATTACTTCCTGCCTCTTGCTGAAGTAAACTGGTCAATTCTGCGGCATTACTGCTGGCAAGTGCTATACCATTGACCAGATAACTACCGTCTTCTTGTACCGCCACCTCGATACTCTCTTGCTGCTCCACAACATCAACGCCCTCTGCTTCAGGCAGGATAATATTGAGGCGGCTGAAGTGATTAAACGAGGTTGCAAGCAATAAAAATATAATCAAAAACAGCAAGCAATCAATCATTGGCGTCAGATTGATCTCAAGCGGCTCGACAGTAGGCTTTCTAAAACGCATAGCAATCTCTTTGATAGTGCTAAGTAGTGTCAATATTTCAGTATTTGAGCCAATCTTTAACTAAGACTCTAAGCTAAAAGATTTGTTTAAAGAATGATCATGGCTGTGCTGAGTATTTGAGCGCTCTACACCAGCTTTATCGCCTGCTAACAGAGCTGGATCATAGGCTGAATTATGAGCGACATTTAGCAGCTTATAATCATAAAGCTCTTGAATCATCAGCCCCGCTTCAGTCTCAAAATGAGCGTTAATATCAACGATACGCCGCTGAAAGTAGCGGTAGGCAACCAGCGCCGGTATAGCGACAATCATCCCAGCAGCAGTAGTAATCAGCGCTTGCGAGACGCCAGCGGCCAGCAAAGTCGGATCTTGCATAGCGCCATCGGTAATGGCTAAAAACGATGAAATAATACCCAGTACGGTTCCTAACAAGCCTAATAGCGGCGCTATAGCCCCTATTGTACCGAGCATATTGATATTCTTTTCCAATTGATGAATTTGCACGCTCGCCCGGTTTTGCATATGCATTGTCATAGAGTCAAGCCCATACTGGCGATAGAGCAAACCGGTCGCCAGAATATCGCCTAAAGGAGTTTTTTCTTTGACATTGACCAGCTGAGTGCGGCCAATAGTTCCGTTCTCGCGTAAGCGATTGATCAGCTGCTCACGCAGTTTTATCGGTACCACTTTATTGAACTGCAGAGTACTACTCCGTTCGATAATGATAATAAGCGCCACAACTGAACAGATGACAATGGGCATCATTAACCAACCGCCTGCTTTTACCAACTCCCACATAAGGCTTCTCTTTTTTGAGATTTTTTAATATGCTTTATTTATTAACCAGTTTCTGTATCAATAACAGCAATACAGGCTAGCTTTGCACGTTTAGATGTTTGATGAGAGCGGATAGCTCGTCTTGGTTGTGGAAGAATATCTCAACGCTACCTTGACCGCCTTTTTTGTGTTTGAGCTTAACCTGCGCCCCTAGCGCGTCTGTCAAACGCTGGGTCAGGCGCTCGACATCGTGAGTTTGTGCGGCGTTTTTATCCTGCGCTTTTTTGGTAGGCTGCAAGATAGACTTCACCAGCTTTTCAGCCTCGCGCACCGTCATATTCCCATCGATGATTTTTTGGGCGATGATGGGCTGCTGCTTGGAGGATAAAGCCAAAAGCGTACGAGCATGACCCATATCAAGCGCGCCATTTGAAAGGTGGTCTTTGACCGTATCATGAAGCTGATTGAGCCGTAGTAAGTTGGATACTGTGGTACGCGCCTTCCCTACTACCTCAGCAATCATAGCGTGACTCATACCAAACTCAGTATGAAAGCGTTGTAGCGCTGCTGCCTGTTCGATAACAGATAAATCTTCGCGTTGAATATTTTCGATCAAAGCTAGCGCTATAGCAAGCTCATCGGACAAGGCACGCTCTATCGCTGGTATCACTGTTTTATTCGCCATTTTTGCAGCGCGCCAACGACGCTCACCGGCGATGATCTCGTGCGTGACCTCATCCGTACTTTTATCTTCATTGGCGAGTAGCGGTCTTATCACAATAGGCTGCATGACGCCGTGCTGCTCGATAGAAGCCGCCAGTTCTGCGAGCGCCGTCTCACTCATATCGCGGCGCGGTTGGTACTTACCCGCCTGCAGACGACCCACATCTATTTGTACTAAGCTGATTTGATCCTCAGTCGCTGTATTATCTTGCTCATTGCTACGAGGTTTATTATTGCGCGTCTTAACAGGGTTACGAGTAGTACGCGCTGATCGCTTAGCTGGCGCTGGCTCAATATCATTATTAGCATCAGTATCAACAACGGCATCTTGATTGGCAGCTATCGATTTTGGCGCTGCCGCTTTACTGCTTGTCACATTAACGCTTGTAGGAGTGGTAGCACTCTTACCCTTACGAGCCGTGTTATCATTGGCGTCATCGTTCTCAGCATTAGCAGCGCGCGCTGCCATGTCATCCTGCAAGGCTGAGGCGGTAATTTGTTTTTCTTTTTTTATTGACCCTAATAAGGCATCTAAACCTCGATTGGCAGCCAATCCTCGTTTTTTCGCCATGATTCCTTATCCTCTAACGCTACAATAAAAACCAAATGATAATAATGAAGACATTGACTGACTCTTTGACACTGCCATCACTTATAAAAATACTGATTAATGCTAGGGCGTGTTGAACATTCACAAATGCGCACTGCTGATCGCTACTAGTTAATCAAAGCTGTGTTCTAGTCGTCGTTAAAATTGCAGGTAATGCTTATTGCATTGGCTAGCTGATTTTATTTAAACAGTCGCAACGACTAGGGCGATTTTAGCATCAGCCCTAACTACAACAACAGGGACAGGACTATTTTTTGCCACTTTATTGATAAAAATAGACGCTTAGAACGACTAAACTTACTATTTTTATCTGCAAATCGCCTAAAAAATAGTCTCTGTCAGTGCCAAGGTCGAATGTTCAACACGCCCTAATGTTTTAACTTTTTATCACTAACGACTATTTGTCGCTAACAGCTCTGTCACCCTAACCGCTTTGCTCGATGACTTCGTCCGCAAGCTTTTGATACGCTCTAGCGCCCTTTGACCAACGCTCATAAGCCAATACCGGTATGCCATGCGCAGGTGCTTCTGCCAAACGCACGTTTCTAGGAATATGGGTGCGATACATAATATCACCAAAATGCGCATCTAGCTCTTGCGACACGTCATTGGCTAAGGTATTACGCGCGTCAAATAAGGTACGCACGACGCCGCGAATATGCAGCTTAGGGTTGAGCTCAGTTAAGCGCTCTATGGTCTGTGATAAATCGGCTAACCCTTCTAGCGCATAGTACTCGCACTGCATCGGGATAATCACTCCGTCTGTCGCCACCAACGCATTCACCGTCAAAAGATTCAGGCTTGGCGCGCAGTCCAGAATAATATAATCGTAGGGCTGGCTTTGCTGATTCGCTTGCTCTGCCACTAAGTCGCTCAGTGCTGATTTTAGCAGCTCATGGCTATTGGTCTGACCCATCAGGGTAATATCCATACCAGCCAGCTCACGGTTTGCCGCGATGACATCGAATCCGGCTGGGCTTTTAACAATCGCTTCTTGTAACGACACACCATCAAGCAGCACATCGGCTATGGTTAGTTCAAGCTCGTTTTTATGCAGACCGGTGCCGGTAGTGGCATTGCCCTGCGGATCTAAGTCAATCAGCAAAACATGCTGACGCTTATCGGCTAAGCTTGCGGTCAAGTTCACAGCCGTCGTGGTTTTACCGACGCCGCCTTTTTGATTCGCAATGGCTATGATTTCCATACACTCACTCAATTTATTAGGTCTATTACTGGTATTGATATCAAACTTTTTATTTTAACATAGGGTTAGTACTAAGGCTGCTTGCAGCAAATATTGCCAAGCTTTTGTTTCTAGGCTGTTATTATTAACCATGTCGCCTTATCTTGATAACGACTGCTTTATCATACACAAAGTGGCGACAGCTTAGACACTTTTATTGCATAATTCAATTAAATGTCGGCTATCCTGCAACCGAGGCACAGCTAGTTTGATAGTTTTTATCTGCCAAGCCGGCTTTAGCGCTGATAATTCATCGGCGCTTGGCGCTTTACCTTTCATTGCACACAGATAGCCTTGCTCGGCTAATCGCGGCTGCGCCACCGATACAAAATCGGTTAAGCTGGCAAAAGCTCGCGAGGTCACTACTTGATATTGTGCTTCGTGCACTTCAATACGAGCGGCAATAGGCTGCACATTACTCAGACCAAGCTGACTACTGATCTGTCTGATAAAACGGATCTTCTTTTGATTACTATCGAGCGCGGTGCAGTGGCGTTCAGGCTGACAAATGGCAATAATCACTGCCGGCAAGCCTGCACCCGTACCGATATCTAACAAATCCCCGGCTGGTAAATGCGTTATAATAGCCAAACAATCGATAACGTGTTTGATAAGGGCTTCGACAGGATCAGTGATGGCGGTTAGATTATACGCTTTATTCCACAATAAAAGCTGGTCTAAGTACAATAATAACTGGCGCTGCTGGGTCGCGGATAGTGTTAAAGATAACTGCTCAGTTGACTGCGCCAAGATATCTGCGAGTAGCGGCAACTGCGGGCCAAGCTTTGCAAATCCAGTAGGGTCAATAGTAAGGCTGGCGGATGAGGAAGTGGCAGAAGCTGACATATAACACGTTATCCATTATTTAATTGAACCGATTATTTTATCATGCACCTCAACACTTGAATAGTTATAGATTGCGTCAATCTTGGTCATCTTATACTATCTACCTTGTATTGAGTTATGTTAGTCACAGTTACTTTTGCTACTTATCACGTTTATTCCTAGCACTTATCACTTTTACTCCTAACATTGTTTTTTCACCACATTTCTTTTATCTAGATGACTACTATACCCTATGATCAAACCGTCCACTGCTGTTAGCAAACCATCGAAGCTTTCAACTCATACCAATCAGAGTGAGGATAAAGCATCAATAGGCTCTCATCCTGTCTTCGCTGCAACCAAACAGCGCTGCCTGATCGATACCAAGCAATTGAAGCGTTACACTCAAGCTCACCCCTTACCTAATAATACTCGCTGTGCGCCGCCCTTAGATATCGGCTTTGGTCAGCAGCGTGCTATCAAAGCTTTGCAGACGGCAATCGATATCGATGCTAGTGGCTACCATGTTTTTGCCGCGGGCGAAAATGGGCTTGGCAAACGTACCATCATCAGCCGCTTATTGCAGCAAATCGCCGCTCAAAACCCTACGCCTAATGATTGGGTCTATGTGCATAATTTTGCCGATCCGCGTACGCCTTTGTCCTTACATCTGCCAGCAGGACAAGCTAAGCAGTTGCAGCAACAAGTCAATAGCTTATGGCTACAGGCCAAAAAACGCTTAAGTCAGCGCTTTCGTAGCGACTACTATCAAAGCCAGATTGAAGCGATAAAAAATGACGCGCATGAAAAAGAAAGCCATGCTTACGAGGCCTTAAACGCTGAAGGCAAACAATATGACTTAGCTTTGAGTTTTCGCGCCTCGGACAATAAAGCGATGTTTGTGCATCCTAGCCAATTGGCATCAGTAGCTGAGAACCGTACTGATGATGCCCCCAAAAATAACGCTACTGAGCAAAACAGAGCCAATAAAAATACGCAAGCCGATAACGATAAAGGTCACTTCACTCATAAAAACCATATGCAAAAACGCTTCAATCAGCTAACCATTGCCTTAGAGCAATTAGAAGATGAAGCCAATGACACCATTGAAACTCTGCATCGCGATATCGCTGAGCGAGCGCTGCAGCCTTTATTCACTGAAGTGCGCGAGCAGTTCGCGGACCAATCATCTGTGCTTGATTATCTGCAAGCGCTACTTAACGATATGATCGCGCACGCGCCGCACATCGTCAATGGGGATGATGAAGAGTTTGTCACAGCGCTACTGGCCACCACACCGAGTCGATATGCGGTCAACGTCATGGTCAGTCATCAGCCTAATAGCGGCGCGCCGGTGATATTTGAAGACTTACCGACTCACTTAAACCTACTCGGTCATGTGGAGCAAATCACTCAGTTAGGTACAGTGACGACCGATGTCAGTATGATACGTGCCGGCGCCCTACATCGCGCCAATGGCGGTTATCTACTGCTAGAGGCCAGCCACTTGCTTGAGCATCCTTATGCTTGGCAAGGTCTCAAGCGCGCGCTGCAATCGCGCAAGATCAAGCTCTCAAGTCTTGAGCAAATGCTCACCTTGACCGGTAGCTTATCTTTAGCGCCTGCCCCTATCGATCTCGATGTCAAAGTTATCTTGCTGGGTGAAGCGGATCTATATTACGAGCTGTTAGAGCTAGAGCCGGAGTTTGATGCGGTATTTAAGGTGCGCGCAGACTTTCATGACGACGTCATTCGCAGTCAAGAGCATGAGCTCGCGCTAGTCGCGAAGATGGCTGATATTATTGATCATGCCAATCTGTATCCGTTCGATAGCTACGCACAAGCGGCGCTTTTAGAGCATTTGAGCTTACAAGCAGAAGATCAAAACCGGCTTAGCTTACATAGTGATAGCTTGATCAAGCTGCTACACGAGTCCCATCGTCATGCGCGTTTAGATACCAAGACTTCTACGCAGCAAAGCACGAATCAAACTAATGAAACAATCGTTAGCGCTCAGCATGTCAAGCAAGCCATTAACGATATGGATGAACGCTCAGGCTACCTGCGCGACTTGTACTGGGATGAGTTAAAAAACGGTCAGCAACTGATTCAAACGAAGGGAGTAGCCGTTGGGCAAGTCAATGCGCTAACGGTCGTCAGCTACGCTGATAGTGAGTTTGGCATGCCTGCGCGATTGACGGCGGTGATTCAGCCTAACACCGGCGCAGGAGATATCTTAGATATCGAGCGTGATGTCGATCTAGGCGGCAGCTTACATGCAAAAGGCATGCTGATTATGACCAGCTATCTGCGCGCACTATTTAGCGAACATCATGCGCTGAACTTTAGCGCTTCCTTAGCGTTTGAGCAAAGCTACGCTCATATCGACGGCGATAGTGCTACTGTGAGCGAAGCTTGTGCACTCCTATCAGCACTTGCCAACGTGCCTATCAATCAAGCCTTAGCGATTACCGGCTCGATGAATCAATTAGGCGAAGTACAAGCCGTTGGTGGTATTAACGCCAAGATAGCCGGCTTCTTTGACGCTTGCCGCGAGCAAGCGCTAACAGGAGAGCAAGGGGTGGTCATTCCTATGGCCAATGTCAACCAGCTGATGCTCCGTGACGATATTATTAAAGCGGTCGAAGCAGGTCGCTTTTATATCTATGGCGTGCGCACTATCAATGAAGCGCTGACTTTGATGACCGGTCTACCGATTGATACCCTTAATAAAAAAGGTCGCTACCATAAAGAGACTTTATTTGGCAAAATTTTAAGGCGCCTTATCTCATGGGACGAAAGTCAAGCAGCGGATGAGCTGATCGAAGACAAAAAATCTGATAAAAAGGCCAAAAAAAAGCGCAAAGCCAAACGCCAAAAAAAGGCAGATAAGCGCCGCGATGAGCTCAGCGAAAAACGTGATCGCGATAATAACAGCTCAAGCCAAGCAAACGATGATTTAGCCTGCAACGATAATGTAGATAGCGATGAGCGCGGCAGCTAGCGATGAGCGATAAGGCGTATCAGATAGTTTAGCATGCGCAATCATCCCTAGACGCTAGTCATGTTTTCTGCGATGATAAAACCCTTTGATTATGGCGCGTCAATTCGTATTGCTCTACACAAGCAAAGCAGATTTGATGCTATAGTCGATATTGCACTAGAGCTTTGATCTTCAGATATCAAATTTTGATTTTGTTTTGACTTTATATAGGTTATCAGCCAATGACTGCGCAACATACTAAGGCGACTGACACCGATACCATAAAGAATATGGAAAAACCACTGAGCGACTCTGATGCTATGAGTTCAGCTGGCGATCTTGCGGCTGATTCGGCAGCTAGCCGCCATGGTGCCGCTACCACTGCGCGGCAATGGCAAGTATTATCGCAACTACAGCGCAATCGCTGGGTCGGTACGACTCATATTTATGAGCAGCTAAAATTAGCCGGATTTGATATTAGCTTGCGTACCGTACAGCGCGATCTCAACGCCTTAGCTAAGCGCTTTCCTATTGAGAAAAACAATGCTAATCCGCAAGGCTGGCGCTGGCGTGACGATGCGCCATTACAGAGCCTGCCGCATATGAATCTATCGCAAGCGGTCGCCTTCAACATGGTCGAGGCCAATCTGACCCAGCTGTTGCCGCCCGCTATCTTAGATGAGTTATTTCCTTGGTTTGATCTGGCGCGCCGTCAGCTCAAAAACAGCAAAGTCACCCATTCATGGCTCGACCGCGTGCGTATTGAGCCGGCAACGCAGCCGCTAATCGCGCCGCCTATCGATATAGAAAGTAAAGACAACATCTATCATGCACTATTTTATCAACAACAAATCAAAGCTCGTTATACGCGTAGCAATAAAAGTGAGGCTAGCGAATATACCCTAAACCCTATTGCCATTATTCAGCGCGGGGTTATTATCTATCTGTTAGCCACGCGTACAGATGACCCTGAGCTCATTATTCGCACCTTTGCGCTGCATCGGTTTGCGAGTGTTGAGATATTAGAGACCAGTGCGATAACGCCTGAGGATTTCCTATTAGACAGCTATCTAGATGCTGGCGGTATGGGCTTTAGCCATCCGCTACTGAGCCAGCTACCCGATCATGGCAAGAATACTGCTGTCGAGCTGACCTTTACAAGACGGGCAGGTAAAAGCTTGACCGAAAGCCAGCTCAGTGAAGATCAAACCGTCACTATCAATGATGACGATACTTTGAGCGTGAAAGCGACCGTCAATATGACCTCACAATTGGTCTGGTGGCTGCGCGGCTTTGGTGACGGTTTACTAGCTGCCAAACCTGATCTGCTTTATCAAGCGGTCTTAGGAAACAGTCATAATCCACTATAAGCTTTTACCAAACTCATTAGGCTCAAACAAATAATAAAAACCGCCGTTATTGAAGGATATTTATGTCAGTCTCTACCCCTACACTGCCTTTATCAGAGAGCTTAAGCGCTCTTGGTTTCGCCACAGATAGATTGTTTTTTGCGATGAATTATCAATTCACGCCGCCAAAAGCGACCGGACTAAAAAAACGCCTCAAACAAAATGACAAAGCTATCGATGTCGATATTGCCTGCGTACTCTATGATAATGATTGTGTCATAGATGATATCGTTTGGTTCAAGCAGCTGCGTGATAAAGCGGAGTCAGTAAGGCATCAAGGCGATAGCCTAAATGGTAAAGATCGCGGTGAGCAGGCTTTATATAATGCGCCCTTAGATCAAGAACAAATCCGCCTATATTTAGATCATATTCCCGCTCATATTCGTCATGTGGCTATGATTGTCCATTCCTACAATCAACAACCGCTTGCCGGCGTAGAAGCCGGTGAAGTGCACTTGAGTGACGACGAATACAACCGAGCTTTTACTGTCGATCTAAAACAGCTGCCGCGTGACTGCTACGGACTTTGGGTCGCAAACTTGCGCCGCGGAGTTGATGACTGGTATCTAACGGTGCAGCAGCTACCTCTAGAAGCTAAAGATATCGAAAAATTAGCGCAGCAAGTCGCCCACGAACTTGCTCGCGCGCTACCGATTGCACAGCCAACGGCCACTCCTCTTTAGAGAGCCGTTAGCGTAGTGCCTCTCCGCAGTGCGGGCAGAAGTTTTTTGCTTTAGAGACTTCTTTTTCGCGGCGCTCAAGCTCCTGCTCACGCAGCACTTGTAGCACAATATCTTGCGCCTGCTCGCGATCCAGCCCAAGCTCGCGGCGGATTTTGTCGATCATCGCCTGATTTTGCACCAGATCAAAATCACTTTCAATCAGCTGCTCACGAAAGTCTTGTTCTAGCTCATCACGGCGCTGCGTCAGCTCATTAGCAAGGCCTGTGGCCAAAATACCCGCGGGTAGCGCCGCCAAGCCTACCCCTAAGATGGTAATAATCGCGCCTAATATTTTACCAGCGTTGGTAATCGGTGTGACATCCCCGTAACCAACCGTCGTTAAAGTCACCACCGCCCACCACATCGCTTTAGGTATCGACTCAAACTCTTCTGGCTGGGCGTGATTCTCCACTAAGTAGATACCACTAGACGCTGTCACTATCATAATGATTAAGATAAAAATGACCGCTTGGAACGAGCCTTTTTCTTTACTGATGACCACCAGTAAAATACGCATTGAAGCAAAATAGCGGGTAAGCTTCAAAATACGAAATAAACGCAGTATCCGCAAGAAGCGCAGATCGATAGTCACAAAGAAGTTTAAGAAAGCTGGCGCAATTGCGATCAAGTCGATCAAGGCTGAGGGACTCTTTAGCCACTCCCAGCGTTGCTGCCAAGTGGTGTTATCAGGTTTTGCCTCGGCCACGCTCCATAACCGCAGTAAATACTCTATCGAAAACACCACGATTGAGAAGTTTTCAAATAACGTAAAATACTCTTGATAAGGGTAATACCACTGGTCAGCAGACTCAGCGATCACCGCTGTGACGTTAGCCATGATTAAGAAAATTAGGAAGTAATCAACACTACGGCTAACTAGCGTGTCATGTTCATCGTTTTGCAAAACATTATAGACGAAGAGCCGAGTTTGCCTGATGGGGTGAAAGGCCATGCTGATCCTTTTAACAAGAGCGATAGTTAAAATAGTTAAAACAGTTAAATACAGAGAAGACGTTACGAGGTTTAAAGTTTACCACTCTAAGCACATAGCTGGTATGTAGTAAAATCAAATTTATGGCAAATAGTGACTAACTTTATTAGAAGTCCTGAGCTTAAAAGATCTGTTTACACTGATTGATAAGCTTTCAATGTTTATCAAAATTCTAGGGCTTATCAAACTTTCATTGCTTATCAAACTTTCATTGCTTATCAAACTTTCATTGCTTATCAAACTTTCATTGCTTATCAAAACTGATTTAGCACACGGAATCGTTCATTACTTATAAAGAAAATTGTTTTAGATTGATAGTCCATAATAAATATAAATGAGCGCTAACAGCAAAAGGATAAAAACGACTAACCCTAGTTGTAGCACGCGCTGCTCTATAACTGAGCCGCTATTGCTAGTATCAGATACTAAAGCGAGACCACACTGAGGGCAACTATTACTTGTCTCACTTAAGACTGTCATTGACATCGCTTTGCTACAACGAAGCGGCGAATTACTACAATAACCTGTCATCTATCCCTCCTTATCACAAAGCGCTATTAATATTTTATATCCATTCTCTTTTTAACTTTAATATTCATCTAAATCCTTTTGAGACCCATCTATAATCAAAAAACCTTGCTAATATATTTTAATTCACTACTCTTTGTAAGGTTTTTATATTATAATAAACATAAGATAAACACTTTATCTTATCACTGTAACATAGGATATCAGAACTGGTGTCATCCCTCACTAGTCATTCGCTGATAGTCACTTATTACCTTAAGGATCAAATGATGAAACTACAATCCCTAGTTTTAGCTGCTGCTACTGCCCTGACTATGACTTCCGCCTTTGCCGTACCTGCTGGTACTTGGAGTATCGCTGCCGGTGCTCATATGGTTGACCCAAAAAGCGATAACGGTACTTTGGCTGACGGTGCTTTTTCTGTTGAAGTTGATGACGATATTCGTCCGACGATCAGTGGTGAGTATTTTATCGCCAATAACGTTGGCATTGAGCTACTAGCCGCTATTCCGTTTCATCATGACATCACTTTGACCGATGCAAACGGCGACACAGTTGACGGTAAAACCCAGCACCTACCACCTACGCTATCACTGCAGTATCACTTCGATGGCTATAATATGCCAATGAACCTTAAGCCATTTGTAGGCGTAGGCGTGAACTACACCACTTTTTTTGAAGAAAAGGTTGCTCTTGGCGACTTAGAGCTTGACGACAGCGTAGGCGTTGCCGGTCATGTCGGTCTTGACATTCCATTTGCACCAACAGAAGCCTTCCGTATCGATGCGCGCTACATGGATATCAAAACTGATGCCAAGCTTGACGGTAATGACATCGGCGAAGTAGACATCAGCCCTTGGGTTTATGGTATTGCTTTCGTTAAACAGTTCTAATATTGCTAATAGGTCTTACCACAGACGCTAGAAAAAGCCAGCTTATTTGCTGGCTTTTTTTTGTTTGGTTGAACGGTTATTCAAAGCCTATATTAAAAACGACGGGCACAACAAGTATAAAAAAAGACCGTCCTTAGACGATCTTTTGATAACATTAATGGTAAATATTAGATAGAAGCTATTTATAACAAAATACGGCGCGGATCCGCTAACAAAGTCGTAATATAGCGAGTAAATACCGCGGCATCAGCGCCATTGATCACTCGGTGATCATACGATAAAGATAACGGTAACATCAGACGCGGCTCAAAAGTCTGCTTACTCTCATTCCAGCGCGGCTGCATACTGGCTTCAGACACGCCTAAGATACCGACTTGTGGCCAGTTGACCAGCGGCGTAAATGCCGTACCGCCTAAATTCCCTTGGCTCGAAATCGTAAAGCTCGCGCCTTGCAAGTCTTTAGCGCCAAGCTTTTTATCACGAGCCTTACCTGCCAGCTCGCCAATCTCGATAGCGATTTGTTTGAGACCTTTGTCTTGTACGTTTTTTATCACTGGCACAATAAGACCGTCATCGGTTGCCACCGCAATGCCCATATTCACCGTTTTACGTAGAATCAGCTGCGTATTATCATCGCTTAAATGACTATTAAAGCGCGGATGCTGGGTCAAAGCATAAGCGGTCGCTTTGACAATAAAGGCCAAAATTGTAAAACCAATACCTTCTGCTTTCATACCTCCTTTGAGCTCGCTACGCAGTTTTTCTGTCTCAGTAATATCGGAGAGATCAAATTGCGTGACTTGCGGCAAGTAAGTATTGTAATTGAGCTGCGGAATCGAGACCTTTTGTAGACGACTTAAGTCTTCTATTTCAGTCTCGCCCCAAATCTCTTTATTACTCATATCTGGCAAGCTTGGTAAGCTGCCACGCTCTACACTACCGCTAGTCGTCGCAGCTTTTTGAGTGGTTAGACTCTTTTTGACATGAGCAAATAGATCTTCTTTTAAGATACGATCATTGAGCGCTGAGCCGGATACTTGGGTGATATCTACGCCCAATTGACGCGCCAGCTTACGTACGGCGGGACCGGCATACACCTCTGTGAGCTTCTCATTCACTTGCGCTTCGGTAAGCTTACCGCCAGAGCTTTTAGTCTGACTATCAGTAGTAGTCGACTTACTTGCCGATGGCGCTGCAGCTTGTTTGGGCTCGCCTGTTTTATGCTGCTCTGAGGATGCACTCTCGTTTGCTGATTGCTTAGCTTCTGATTCCTTTTTAGACGTTTGATTATCAGCAGTCGAACCATCTGAACTATTGGTGTTATCTGCACTACTGCCAACAATCACGATAAAGTCTTGGCCATTGGCGACCATGTCACCTGCTTGCACGAGGATTTTCTCAATAGTACCGGTCTCGGGTGCGGGCACTTCCACCGACGCTTTATCAGACTCGATGAGCAAGATAGAGTCATCAGCGGTGACCTTATCACCCACGCTGACCATAATCTCCGCCACTTGCGCTTCTTCGACGCCTAAGTCTGGCAACGCGTGAGTCGTTGTACTGCCAGTACTCTCTTCAGGCTCAGAAGTATCAGACTTATCCTTTGTCTGCTCTGCTTTATCGTTATTTGTAGCAGCTGCTTCTGTAGATTTACTATCCTCCGTATCCGCTTCAGGCTGTTTTTGCTCATTTTTAGAGCTATCATCAGACTCATCATCTGCGCCGCTATCGGCATCGCTATCGACCTCGATTAGCACCATGCCTTCGCTCACTTGGTCACCAACCTCAACGTTGATTTTGCTGACTTTACCAGCAGCAGAGCTTGGTACTTCCACTGATGCCTTGTCAGACTCTAATAAAATGATATTGTCGTCTTTAGCAATTATATCACCGACCGCTACCATGATCTCACTGACTTCGGCGCTCTCGACACCTAAATCGGGGGCTTTAATATCCATCCTAGTTTCTCCTTATTATATCGTCACGTAATTGTGGGCTATTCTTTGATGTCATCATCATTTAGCAATTCGGCGTCGGCTTGATCTTCGGCGCGGCCTTCGCTAGAGATTTCATCATCATCTTCACCGACAAAATCAGGAACAGGATTTGGATTGACGTTATCTGGTGCTGGAGCGTCTGGGAAATGATCATAATGGGGCTGCTGCTGCCAAGCAGGCGGCTGATCGACTTCTATGCCGAAGCTTGAGATCGCATCTTTGACTAAGCGCATCTCAACCTCGCCCTCGTCTGCTAAGCGCTTGAGCGTCGCCACCACGATATGAGCGGCATCAACGTTAAAGAAGCTACGCAGCTGCTCACGAGTATCTGAGCGACCATAGCCATCGGTACCTAAAGTGATATATGGGCGGTTATCTGGTAGCCATGCTCGAATTTGCTCAGAGTAATTCCGCATATAATCTGTGGCAGCCACGACGATACCTTTATGTGGCGCTAATTGCTCTGTGACCCAAGGCACGACCTCTTCCTCCATCGGATGCAAGCGGTTGTAGTCATCACAAGCCATACCATCACGAGTCAGCTCATTGAAGCTGGTCACGCTCCAGACGTTTGCGGTGATATTGAACTCATCGTTAAGGATTTGCGCCGCTTTTTGTACTTCGCGCAAAATGACCCCTGAGCCTAATAGCTGCACTTGGCTTGAGCCATTATCTTCAAGCAAGTACATGCCGCGCTTGATGCCTTCCTCTACGCCCTCTGGCATCGCTGGCTGCTCATAGTTTTCGTTCATCAGCGTTAAGTAATAATAGACGCGCTCACCCTCGCCATACATCCGGCGCAGACCATCATGCATAATGACGGCTAGCTCATAACCAAAGCACGGGTCGTAGGTCACGCAGTTGGGCACAACGCCAAATAAAATCTGCGAATGGCCATCTTGATGCTGTAAGCCCTCACCATTTAGGGTGGTACGGCCTGCGGTGGCGCCTAATAAGAAGCCTTGCGCTTGACAGTCGCCTGCTGCCCAAGCCAGATCGCCGACACGCTGGAAACCAAACATTGAGTAGTAAATATATAGCGGAATCATCGGCAGCGCATTGACTGAATAGCTGGTCGCCAGCGCAATCCAAGTACTCATCGCACCTGCTTCGTTGATGCCTTCCTCTAACATATGACCATCGATAGCTTCTTTATAACCCATCAGCGCTTCGCTATCCTCTGGCGTGTATTTTTGTCCAGAAGCAGAATAAATCCCTAACTGACGGAACATGCCTTCTAAACCAAAGGTACGCGCTTCATCAGGAACGATAGGCACGACGCGGTCTTGGATATCTTTGTCCTTTAGCATCGCCGATAGCAGACGCACAAACACCATCGTCGTTGATTGCTCTTTACCTTTACTACCCTTAAGCACGCGATCAAAGATAGACAAATCCGGAATATTAAGCGGGATATGACCACTACGGCGGTTAGGCAGATGTCCGCCTAGCGCTTCACGGCGACCTTTTAGATACTTCATCTCCGCAGAATCCTCTTCTGGGCGATAAAAAGGCAGCGTCTCTAATTGCTCATCCGTAAACGGCAAATCAAAACGATCACGGAAATACATCAACGACTCATGATCGAGCTTTTTGATCTGATGCGATTTATTGACCGCTTGCGCTTGCGTCGATAAACCATATCCTTTGACTGTTTTTACTAGTACAACGGTTGGCTGACCTTTGGTCTTCATCGCCTCACTGAAGGCGGCGTAGACTTTCACCGGATCGTGGCCGCCGCGATTCAAGCGAGAGATATCCTTATCAGATAATTCATTGGCCATCTCTTCAAGCTCAGGATATTTCCCAAAGAACTCTTTACGCACAAAGCTTGGATCACGCGCCTCATAGAGCTGATATTCGCCATCGACCGCTTCTTCCATACGGTGCTTGAGTACTCCAGTGTCATCTTTGTCGAGTAGATTATCCCACTGGCCGCCCCAAATGACCTTGATAACGTGCCAACCGGCGCCGCGAAATACCGACTCTAGCTCTTGAATGATTTTGCCGTTACCACGTACTGGGCCATCGAGACGCTGCAGATTACAGTTGATGACCCAAATGAGGTTATCAAGCTTCTCGCGGCCAGCAAGAGAAATGGCTCCCAAGCTCTCTGGCTCATCAGTCTCGCCATCCCCTAAGAATGTCCAAATCTTGCGGCCTTCAAACTCAAGTAAGCCGCGGTTTTCCATATAGCGGTGCACATGCGCATGATAAATCGACATGATGGGGCCCAGACCCATAGACACCGTTGGGAACTGCCAATAATCAGGCATCAAATAAGGATGCGGATAGCTCGACAAGCCTTTACCGCCAACTTCGCGGCGAAAATTCTCTAGTTGATCCTCACTCAAACGCCCTTCTAAATATGAGCGCGCGTAGATACCGGGCGCGGAGTGACCTTGATAATAGATCATATCACCACCGAAGTGATCATTAGCGGCACGGAAAAAGTGATTAAAACCCGTCTCATACAGCGTAGCGCTAGAGGCGAATGTCGCTAAATGCCCACCCAAATCATCATCGTTCTTATTCGCGCGCATCACCATAGCCAGCGCGTTGTAGCGAATGAGCGCCCGAATCTTACGCTCTATGCCCAAATCACCGGGGTACATCGGCTCGTCTTCGACTGCGATACTATTGATATAAGCGGTGTCCAAACGGTTAAATGGCAAGCCCTCTTGTACCGACATGTTATAGAGCGCTTTTAATAAAAACTGGGCACGATCCTTGTCGGCATGCTTAATCACTGATTCAAAAGCATCTAGCCATTCCTGTGTTTCGGTGCTATCGGCATCCTTGTAATAATTCATCTTTACTTGTCCTTTTTATGAGTCATTCCTGTTTGCTACAGGATGGGTGGTTTCGCTTAAATACTAAGGTGAGACTTATTGGTTATAAAATAAGGTGAAAGCCTGTCATTAAGGCTTCTATATTACTTTATGTATAACTGTTATTCATTAAAATAATGAAGAAACAGACAATTTTGCAACTTCCTTATATTGCCAAAGGGTACTGTCTACTGATTTGGGTTTCAATGCGAGGCTGACATGAGAGGACTTTGTCAATTGGGTTGAGAACAATCGCAATCTAAAAGTCAGTTTACATATAATCACTGAGCTCTATTATAGGCGCTTATGAGCTAAATGTTTATGGCTATTAGTAAATACCGATACGTTAGGCATTTTTTAGAAAAATAGCGCTGTAAAAGCGATCCTATTCTTACAATATTCCTGCTATCTACCTGCTTCCTATTTATCAATTTAAGCGCAATATAAAAAACATAAGTTCGTGAATCCGTAATAATCTAATAAACTACTCGTCTAATTTTTTGATTTTATAATTATGCTGGATAACGAATATGACCAAATTTATCATTAACATCCTAGTTTTTGACAAATTTTGGTCAATGCAGAACTTGTCCTGTATAACTAAAAGTTATTGGGTCATCTCGTCATACCTTATCTGTCTTAAATTTTAAGCTGCACTATAAAATGCAGCTAATCCTTTATACAAAAAGGCCTGTAGCGTATTTCCCTATAATTATATTAAGAGTTAGAGATTGCTTTGGCATACTTATTGCCGTGTTTATAGTCAGTAATAGTTGTATGAGCGGTATATCGTTTTATTTAACCGTTTATCAAAGAGGTATAAAAAACACTCCTTTCATTAAATAGATGCAATGAACTATAAAACAAACATAAGTTTACTTAAATAACCTTCTATCCTATGATACCTACCGTTCATCGAAAAGTTTAACAAGCTGCATAAATATAGCTAAAATTATGGCATTCATTAGCAAGAAATGTATTGCCTACGCCAAAGATATCGAATAAATAATTATATTAAAGGTGACAAAATGCGTCAGTCTCATAAATTTTTAGAAGCTATCGATATGTCTTTATATCGTAGGTACTTACAACAGCTGTTGGTTATATTTACTACATTAGTATTTAGTAGCTATACTATAGCAGCAGTAACTTGTGATGCTGGTTTTGTCTCTGATGAGTTTGCGCCAGCTGATTATGGAAATTTGGGATCTAATGCCTCTCCACCTGTGCTTGGTATTAATCAGCTTTTAAATGGTATTAAAAATGAAAGCTATATTATTGCTTCTAACAGTTTAAATACGGTCGCTACTGGAACTTTAGAGACAAGAGGCTCAAATTTTTATAGACCTAAAACGTTGACTGGCGGCGTCGAGTCGTTCGAGCTTTTCCAAGACTTTACTGATAAAGCAGGTACTCGTACTGTTTCATATACTTTTAATAATAAGTTTACTGAGAAACCGCAAGCGCTTAAAAATGTAAGTCTAAGTATTTATGATATAGATGCAAATTACGCTCGAACTGGTATTTTTACAGGTACCAGATACTTTGAGTTTTCTGACCAAGTTACGATAACAGGTATTACTAGTTCAGGCACAAGTGTAATTCCAATTCGAAAGTATAGTGGTGCTGGAATGACAACTACTGCACCTTATCGCCAAACGACCACAACTTCTGACGTTCTATGTAGCACAGACTCAATAGACGAGAAATGCAAAGTGTCGGTAGCTTTTGATCAACCTATAGTCAGAGTAGATGTAACTTACGGCAATAATCCTAATTTAGAATATTATGACTTTAATAGTATCGGCAACCCAGGTGACCAACTAATTAATATTGTGTTTGATGGCTACTGCTATCAACCGCAGCCGCGTCTAACATATACAAAAGCGCTTTCAACTTCTCGTAAAAAAAATACGGATCAATTCACTGTTCAAATTAAAGACAATGCAGATAATTCGGTAGTTACGAGTGGCATTACTTCTGTTACTACAACGGGATCGAATAACACTGTCACGACTGGTACAGGTACTACAGGAACTTTCAAAGTTAACCCTACCAAAACCTATACATTGACAGAGTCAGGCTCAGGATCGACAAATTTAGCAGATTATAATGCCTTATATGCTTGTAGAAAATCAGGACCAAATGGGGCGACAATTACTACGTTGAACCCTAATAGTTTACAGCTTACTTATGGTGATGATTGGACTTGTACAGTCACAAATGGTCTAAAGTCTTACACATTCACTGGATATGTCTTTAACGATAATGGTGGTATTTCTAGCGAAGATAAATTTGATACATCGAGCACCTTTACAGGTAACTCAGCTTACTTTAACGGCATTTATGATCGCTCAGTTGAATCAGGAATAAACGACATTAATGTTCAAATACGTCTTACCAATTGTAGTGATACAACCTACGCTACAACTTCAATTAATGAAGAAGGAAAATACAGCTTTAGTTTCCCTAGCAACTTTATAAGTGTAGGACAATCAGGCTGCGTAGTTCAAGACGAGCCGAATGAATGGACTTATAGTGTCGATACCACTGCTAACGAGATACCTATCACGATTACTGAAGGTAACTATACCTACGATAATCTAAATTTCGGTGAGGTACAAATTAATAATACTGCATTGGTACTTGAAAAACAGCAGTACGTCCATGATTGTAGTGCCACTCTTAACTACTCTAGTATTCTTGATAACGAGACTGATCCCAGTCTGGGTTTTAGTGAGGTGACGGCTAAAGTCGATCCCGGTCAGTGTATCGCCTATAAAATCACCGCGACCAATCGCGGCAATATCGTGCTTAATAACATCGTTATCAGCGACACCTTGCAAAAAGAAGGTGTTGACGGTGCTACAGTGACATCAACGCTAGCTGATGCGATTAGCACTGCTGATGGCTTCGCTACTGATCGAGCGATAGGTTATAACGGCACGATAACCACTCAACCCTTTAGTTTAAATAAAGAAGCTCCACGTTCCTTCTATTTCAATACCCAGTACGGCACCACTAACGGTAGCAATCCTTAACTTCAATCCTATCGCTCATCCCACTACCTATACTCAAGTCACAGCTATTGTGGCTTGAGTACCTTATCTAAAGCACTGATTCAAGAATTACTTTTCTACCTACGAATACCTTGCCATCTATCAGATTTCCAATACCATCTATCGGTTTTTAGATGATTATTGCGCCCTTCTCTGTAAAAATACAGCCTGTAATCAAATGCCCCATATTTGTCTATATTAAGGAACGCAGATATAGTGTTGGCATAGATATTGCTTATGTAACTTCAAACAGCTATCTAAAGTTATTATTAAAGATCGCAAATAAGCCAAATCAACACTATGACTTTTACGAATAATCGCGACATAAGCAAGGATATATTTATGAAATACG
The DNA here is from genome assembly GCF_000511655.1 of Psychrobacter sp. TB15. Lineage (NCBI taxonomy): Bacteria > Pseudomonadati > Pseudomonadota > Gammaproteobacteria > Moraxellales > Moraxellaceae > Psychrobacter > Psychrobacter sp. TB15. The sequence goes on along the minus strand of NZ_AYXN01000037.1, from coordinate 117,916 downwards.
CCACTACTCTACGTAATGCACTACTCGCTACGCTAGCCTCAGTCAGCTTGATGGGCTTGGCTCATGCTGAAGATGCGCTCAAGATGCAGCTATCTGCTAATAAGGTTGTGACCAATAGTGAAGGTAAGGTTTCTTACGTGCCAGTTAATACGGCACCTGCTGGTACGGTTGTACAGTACAAAGCGACTTACTCTAATACCATTAATCAAGATATCCAAGACTTAGAAGTGGTGTTGCCTATTCCTGCCAACATGACGTTCACCGGTGAAGCAGTTCCCGCTAGCGCTCAAGCCAGCATCGATAATAAGAACTACGCCGATATGCCACTGATGCGCAAGGTAAACGGCAAGATGGTCAAAGTCCCTTATTCTGAATACAAATCACTGCGCTGGAATATCAAGTTATTACCTGCGCAAAAGTCAGCAAACGTTGCGCTCAATACTGTCGTTAATTAAGCCATTTCTAACCGTGCGTTTCTTTTAACCTTCACCTTAGCTTTTTAATACCTTTGGAGTAATACATGAAATCAAACACTTTTAATTATAGCTTGCTTGCTGTTGGCGTCGCAGCTGTGCTCGGTATGAGCACGACTGCTAATGCAGTAGAGACCGATAAGACATCAACGAGTGTAGAGATTACTAACAAAGCTAGCGCAAGCTATAACGTTAGTGGTCAGTCGCAGCCTGTGGTTGAATCCAATGAAGTTAAGATAACGGTAACAGAGCAAACATCCTTCTCATTGGTTCCTGCTGCCACTAACACTGAAAAAGAAGTAGCGCCTAATGGGTTTGTTCAGTTTACGCATACTTTGACCAACACGGGTAACCGCACTGATAACTATGCTATCACGACGCCAGCAGCTCCAGACGGTTATGACACAGCGAATTCTACTGTCTCCTATAAAATATATAACGAGAATGGAGTTGAAGATACAGCTCGTACTGTAAATAATGCGCCCTATGGTGCCTCTAGTGGCAGAGTATTTCCTTTAGAAAAAGGGCATTACATTATATTTGTTATCAATGCCAAAACCACTGGTAATAAAGGTGGCGAAACCAAACCATTAGAAATCTCTGCGGTTAGTTCGTTGTTAGGTGAAGGTGAAACACTCGTTAATACTGATACCTCTTTTACAAGGCTTCCTACCTTTAATATCGTCAAAACGCTTATTAATGGTTTAGACCTCAATGATCTTGCTAATGATACAGCTACTTATAGAGTTGTCGTCACCAACGATGGCAACACTGCATTTACGACTGATGCGACTGATATTGCTATTGCAGATATTCTACCCGATGGTCTAGTAATGGCAGAGGCACTAACACTAGCCAATATCAAACCCAGCTCTACTGCGACTACAGGCACTATCGATTCCAGTAATGCGGGTGCTGTAGACAGCGAAGGCTTTAATATTACTGGTGTTAATATCCCTGTAGGCCAAAAAATAACTATTGAATTTAAAGTCAAAAAAGGACCAGGTGCACTCGATCCTGCAACCGCTATCAATCACGTGACCGTGACTGATGACCTAGACAACAACGCTGCTACTGACAACACGCTTATCGATAGTACAGAGACTAGTAGAGAAGAAAAGATTAGTGCGTTCTATCCTACTACCGAGATTAATAATCTCAATGGTCAGACACCAGCCAGCCCAGGTGATGACTCAACACTGCCTTTATCCTTAGCGACTATTCAGCGAGCTCTAACGCTAACTGGCCCAACGTTCAGAGAGATTGCACCGACTTCAGGTACTCTCGGTCAAGTGACTCATGCAACAGTCATTACCAATACCGGTAAAGACATCGAGGGCAGTAAAGCTGGGGAATTAACTTTTACTATCACTGACGACGATGGTACTCCGCCAGATCAAATTAATATAGTTCCTACTAGCGTCACTGTCACTTATTATCCAGATGGTAACGACACCACAACACCAACAGTAATAGATCAAACTATTACCGCTGTTGATGGTGTTTATGACCTCTCTACTGCTTTACCTGGAGGCATAGCCCCTAATGGTACCGTTACTATTAAATATAACGTGTCATCAGCCGATGCAAAAATATTTACACCAGTAGACTCTACTACACCTACATTCGAAAACACTATTGTTACCTTGATTCCAGGTAACGAAGGCGCGCCTCAATCGGTTTCAGTCACTGATAAAACCACTGTTCGCGGCCTAACATTGCTGAAAACACAAGCGATAAACGCCGATTGTGTGGGTACACCCGCTGATGCAGACTTCGTCCGTACAGAAATTAAAAACGTTTCGCCTGGTCAGTGTATTGTTTATAAGATCCAAGCGAAAAACACATCTTCTGCTGACGCGACTTCTCCTACAGGCGCAGGTTTTAATATTACAGGTGTAATTATCTCAGATGAATTCTCTAAATTCTCGAATGAGGCTGATTATGTAGAAGATTCTATAACGGTTACTAGTGGTACAAAGAGTGATACTGGAGCTGCGCTTACGAATACTATTGATACGTTAGCACCTCAAGCAACTGAAACCATGCAATTTAAAGTCAAAATCAAAACTGCTAGGGTGGTTACTCCCTAGGTTGGTTACACCTACACCATAATTTTATTTTAGATTAAAACTATTACCTTAAACTGAATTTTCACTCTATAAGTATCTGCGGGTACTTATAGAGACCTTCTCTGGCTTCTGATTTAATTAAGCTAGGAGAGTTTCACCCCCATTTTGTTTTATTGGATAAGCGACACATGGCTCTATCTATTATGACACCGTCTAATCGTATTGCCTTACGTACAGCGAAGATATCTGCGCTGTCGTTTGCTATGTTGCTTATGCAATCAAATATCGCCATCGCAGCCGATGATATAAACCCAAATCTACAGATTATCAATAATATTGCTAACGCAAGCTATAACGTCAATAATAAAACTGACGTCAGCCTATCTAGCACCTCTAACCAAGTGCAAGTCAAGTCTTCTGCTCTGCCTGAGTATGGTATTGAGCTGACCCAACCTCTAATACAAACTGTTGAGCCTGGTACTACTGTCAACTGGATAAACGTCCTAAAAAACACCAGCTATAGTAATCAGACTGTCGAGCTGAGCCTTGACGTTGCTCCATCGCTTTCAAATGTCAAAGTCTATCAAGACCTAAATAACAACGGCATCATCGATGGTGAAGATAGCGAGATTATCTTCGATAACTTAACCGCGCAGATCAAGCTGGGTCAAAGCGAGAATATTGAGCTTATCGTTCAAGCTCTATCAGATGCGAATGGCGACAGTGGCGACACCGCTGATATCAAAATCGGCGCTGTGGTATTGGAAGACGAGTCGATAACCGCTTCGGCTGTCGACAGCTTAGTTATCGTTGAGCCTGAGATTAACTTTACGACCCCCAATTTCGATGGCGACAAGTCCACCTCACAGCTTGGTAGTAACGTCTATATCGAAGCCAGTTACGCTCAATGTAATGTGCAGCTAGATAAACCCGATCAAGTTTGGGTCACTATCACCTCTTCACTAACAGGCGATAAGTACTCCTTAAAAGCTATCGAGACTGGTAACAGTACCGGTAAATATCAGCTATCAGCGCCTACCCAGAATAACGCTAATGCTATCGATGACGACATCATCCAGACCCTACAGGGCGATACATTGACAGCGGCTTTAGATGCTTGTATTAAAGCAGACGGTACAAAAGAAGAAATTACTAATAACCTCAGTAGCAACCTTGATATCGTTGACGATAATCCTACCTTAGTCGTCACCAAAGAAAGTGAAGTCAAAAGTGCTGAGCTTGGCGATTATGTCAGCTACACAATCAATGTAACGAACAATGGTAGTACTACTGCTTATGATGTCGAGCTAAAAGACGCCCTACCGCGCGGTTTTGACATGGTATCGAACAGCGTTCGTATCGACAAAAACAATACCGACAACGGTGTCGATATCAACCAGCCTCAGAGCACTGAATTTAGCGCTGAAGGAAAATATCAAGTCCTTAATTTAGGGAACTTGGATGCTAATGAGACTAAAGAGATCACTTATCGCGTATTGGTCGGTGCTTCTGCACTAGGCGGCGACGGTATCAACCGCGCTATCGCTGTAGCCAATAACGAGCAAGGCCAAAGTATTGTTTCAAGAGAAGCACAGTGGCAGATCGAAGTTGAGCGCGGCGTGATGAATACTGACGGTATTATCATCGGTAAGGTCTATCACGATATCAACCGCGACGGCATCCAGCAAAAAGAAAATGGCGAGCTTGGCGTGGCAGGCGTGCGTATCTATATGGAAAACGGCAACTTCATCGTTACCGACCCTGAAGGTAAATATAACTTCTATGGCGTCAGTGCCAAGACGCACGTGTTAAAAGTCGATCGCACCACTATTCCAAACGCTACAGAACTAGTGCTTCAAAGCAACCGTAATACTGGCGATGCTGGTAGCCGTTTCGTCGATTTGAAATATGGCGAGCTGCACCGTGCCGATTTCGGTATCGTCGGCGGTATGGGTGATAGCACTGAGCGTCTAAACGAAGAGCTCATCGCTCGTAGTAAGTCTATCAGCGCAAAAAATAACGCGCTTGAGCAAGCGATTAAGAGCAAGCTAGATCTAGAGCCTATCTACGATCGCGATTACGATGACAACGTCGATGCCAGCGGCTGTAAGTCTAACGACGCGCTAGATCAAGGTATCCAATGTGATTCAGCTATCGTCAATGAGATGGTCAGTCCAGCTAACGAACGTATCGACCTAAAAGTCAATACTATCACTCAACCGAAAGAAAAAGTACTCGAAGAGTTTCTAAAAGAGGTTGCTAATAACGATGTTGCCTTTATTAATCTAAGCGAAGGCCAGCAGCTCAGCAGCTATAAGCAAATGGTACAAGTACAAGCGCCACTCGGCTCTCAGTTTACTTTATATGCCAATGGCAAAGCAGTATCTGAGCAGCAAATCGGTAAGACCGCCGAGCAGAAAAAACAAAACGTCACCGCCTTTGACTACTATGCGGTAGATCTCAAGCGTGGCCGTAATACCTTGCGCGGTGTAGCCACTGATATCACTGGCCAAGTCATCTCCGAGCAGAGCATAGAAGTAGTCACCCCTGATAGCCTGCAAGCCATCGATTATCGTACGCAAACACAACTGATACAAGCCGATGGTGTCAGCGAATATCAAGTCGTCATCAGTCTAAAAGACCGTGACAACCGTCCTTATATTGCTTCTACCCCGATCACCATCGATACCAATATCGGCCGTATCAACCTAAAAGACAGCAACAAAGACCAAGCGGGCACTCAGGTCACCGTCAGCGGTGGCGAACTACTGATTCCAGTGATTGCACCAAGTGCACCAGGTAAAGGTGAGCTGGTCATCGACACGGGTAGTACCAAGCAAATTATTCCGCTACAGTTTACCGCGCAGCTACGTCCGCTGATCGCGGTCGGTATCGTCGAAGGTGCGATCTCGCTTAAAGACTTTGATGGCGGCAGCATCACAGATGCTCAAGGCGCCTTTGAAAAGGAGCTACACGAGTTTTCGGGTAATGATGATTACTCAGCGACGGGCCGTGCCGCTATGTTTCTCAAAGGCAAGGTGCGTGGTGATTATCTATTAACCCTGGCCTACGATAGCGACAAAAAAGGCGAACGCCTGTTCCGTGATATCGAGCCAGGTGAATACTATCCTGTCTATGGTGACTCATCGGCCAAAGGCTTCGATGCGCAGTCGACCAGCAAGCTCTATGTACGCTTGGATAAAGGCCGCTCGTTTGCCATGTATGGTGACTTGAAGACTGACGTGACAGACGACGAAGGCATTAAGCTTGGTCAGTACAACCGCACTTTGACCGGTGTCAAAGCACAGTACGAAGACGACAACACTCGTATTACAGCCTTCGCTGCAGAGACCAGCTCATCACAGCGTGTCAACGAAACTCGTGGCCTTGGTATTTCAGGCCCTTATCCGCTCGCAGAAAACTTTGACGCGGTACTTGAAAACTCTGAGACCATCGAAGTCATCACTCGCGATGCCAACAATCCTGGACTTATCGTGCGCCGTGAGACCCTCACGCGTTTTGCGGATTATGAGATTGACCCAATCAGCCGCAGCTTATTTTTGAAATCGCCTATCGCTAGCCAAGACTTAGCGGGTAATCCTATCTATTTACGCGTCACGGTAGAAGTCGACGAAGGTGGTGACGATTATTTGGTTGGCGGCGTAGCCGTTAAGCATCAGCTTACGGATAAAGTCGCTATCGGCGGCAGCTATGTCAACAGTGATGATCCGCTAAATAAAGAACAGCTTGCTAGTGTTAATACCGTTATCAAGATGAATGACAAGCTAAAGCTGGTCGCTGAATATGCAATGAATAAGGCTGATAATCCAAACTTCCAGCCTAGCAATCAGATCAATGCTGAAGAACTAGATATTCAAGACGCTGACGGCGATGCGCTACGCGTAGAGCTGGATTATGATGACAAGAAAAACACTCGCGCCAAAGCGTATTATAATGACACGGATGAAGGCTTTGTCACTGGTGCTTCTCCGCAGACTGCTGGTCGTCAAGAGTCAGGCTTTGAGGTTGCGCATCTCATCAATGACAAAAAGACCGCGCTTAAGTTAGAAGGCGTACGCACCAAAGACCATACTACCGAAGCGAGCCGTCAAGGGGTGCTCGCGAGTATCGAGCAGCGCTTAAGCACTAATGTCGTCGGCGAGATTGGTGTCCGTTACTATAAGCAAGACGCGACAGCCGCCTCGCGCAATATTCAAGACGCGACCGATACCATTGACCCGTCTGACGATACTCTGTTCGATGATGATATCATTAACCAATCGGCACTTAGCGGTGTTAGTGACGCTGATAAAGATATTGAAGGTACGACAGCGCGCGCCCGTATTACCGCGCGTCTACCGAAGCTCAATAACTCGCTAGTATTTGCAGAATATGAGCAAGATATCGATAACAGCGAGCGCAATGCTACTTCTATCGGTGGTGAGACGCCGCTTGGTAATTTGGGCCGTTTATATGCTCGTCATGATCTAATCAATAGCCTATCTGGCAGCTACGGCCTTGACGATACCGAAGAGCGTCAACGCACGGTATTTGGTTTTGACGCCAACTACATGAAAGATGGTAAGGTCTATAGCGAATACCGTATGCGCGATGCGATCAGTGCTCGTGAAGCTGAAGCGGCTATTGGCCTCAAAAACAAATGGTACGTGCAAGAAGGCTTGACCCTTAATACACTGTTTGAGCGTGTTGAGTCTTTAGAAGGCGAAGAGAACAATACAGCGACTGCAGCTGGTGTTGGAGTTGAATATTTAGCACAAGAGAACTACAAGGCCTCAGGACGCTTAGAGAAACGTTGGGGCGAGACTAGCGATACGCTACTCGGTAGCGCTGGTATTGCTTACCGCTACACTGATGAGATAACTTTGCTTGCTAAAGACATCTACTCACAAGTAGATTATGATGATGGTGATCGTACTATCAATCGTTTCCAACTTGGTGCCGCTTATCGTGACTATGATAGTAATCAGCTCGATATGCTCGCCAAACTTGAATATCGTTTAGACGATAATAATATTAGCAACGATACGTATCAAAAAGATGCGATTATCTGGTCATGGAATGGTAACTATCACCCAACTCGCCCGCTTACCTTGTCTGGTCGTTATGCCGGTAAATATACTAAATTTAGTGCTGATGGCATCAGTAGCGATAACACTGCCCATGCTCTATATGGTCGAGGCCTATACGACTTAACTGAGCGCTGGGATATTGGCCTACAGGCCGGTACTTACTGGAATGAGCAAGCCGATGACATGTCCTACATGCTTGGCGCTGAAGTCGGCTACAGCCCGATGACTAACCTCTGGTTATCACTTGGCTATAACTTTATGGGCTTTGAAGATGACGACATCGCTTATGACGACACGACTCAGCAGGGCGCTTACTTTAGATTACGATTTAAGTTTGACGAAGACTTATTTAAAGGTAATGATACGAGCACTAACCCACGCTTAGATCCTAACTCTACCTTATAAGCCATCTAACATTACTTTTACCTTAATTTAAGGTCTGCTCTATGACTACTATAGTAAATAAACGCCCACCTTTGAGAGCAGCGATGCTCTCAATAAGTTTGTCATCCTCACTACTACTAGCACTAGGACTGACTACCCTTACCTCCGCACAAGCGGCTATCTCGCTCAATGAAAACGCGAAGATCAGTCCAGTAACAACTGCTAACTACTGCAACGATAACGCTGATAATAATGAGCCAGCGTCTCGCTATACCACCTTCCAAAGTCCTCGCCAGCGCGCAATCGCTTGTATGCAGTTACAGCTAAAAGAGTATCAGCTCGCTAGCATGAACGCCGAGCAGCAGTACTTTGCTTATAAGGCGCAGGCTTGGCTCAATTATGCCAATCACGAAGACAGTGTTAATAGTACGACTGCCGCTGGTGACTACGCTTTTAATGATGCACAAATGATTTTACAGGCTTTACAAGAGGGCCAAGAATATAAGCTAGATTTGATGACTGATATTCCTGAGACCTCAGCACTGATGCGCCCTGATCTTTGGGCCAATATTAGCGCCCTCAAAGATAGCGGCGGTATCGCTAGTGCGCCGCGCGAGCTTGCTTTTAGTGAGGTCAGTTTAGTGTGGGCTGCCGCAGACCACTGCGAGCATGGGTTTCGTAGCTCAGGCTCTCACTTTCGTATGGCGGATCGCTGGCTTGAGCAAGCGCGCGAAGCCTTTGTCAACGCCAATGACTCAGCCGCTAGTCTAGCGATGCAAGAGCTGGCAGTCAGCTATTATGAGCAGTACAAATCCTTAGATCCAAGCGATGATGTTTGCCGCGGACAAGTGCTGACTCCAGCTATGCCCGCCCCTATCTCGCTCTCCATAACTGATGCCGCTACCGCCGATCGAATTAACATAGCAAGTACCATCCCTAGTACCGAACCTATGGTCAGCTACTAAGTGACTGATTAGTCAGCTAATTGTTTAGTTCGCAGTCAAGTGCATCCCTTCTTACTCTATACTTCAAGCCCACTTAACTTGCTTTCAGTGGGCTTAACTATAGTCAGTCTTTAGCTCTACCCTTGAGCACTTCTGCTGCGAACTAACAGTATCCGTTTCACTGTCAGTATTCGCTCTCTTATCAGCCTCAATACTTAGTTGATACTGAATGTGAGCTAGGTCATCTTCGACTGTCTCATAGTCGATCTGTACCGCAAAGAACAGCTTGGCTAAAAACTCCTGCGCTGTAAAACGCCCATCAATATAACTGCCATCCAGCCCTAAATAGGGGTTCGACAATACGTGCCGCAAGCGCTCGCAGGCAGGTAGAGTATGCTTGGACGGATAACCGAGCATGCGGGTGATGTGTTGTGGACGCAGCTTAAGCTGATGTATTTGCTGAATGATTTGCAAAGCTAGCAGATGACGCGGCTGGTAGTCGCGAGTATATACAGAAGAGCAGCTATACTGGGTAGCTGCCAAGTGAGAGCTGGTGGGCATGGTGTACTCCTGCAACTCCGACAATAAATAATAAGGATTGTCATTATATGTTTTGACAAACAAATTAGGCACAGATGAGAGTGTCGGAGTACCAGCTCATGCGCTTTACCAGTATTATTTTATATCGTGCTGGAAGTTGCAAGATTGGTCACAATATTCATTATAAAAATAACATGACCAATCAATTAAACCCACGATAGATTTATTAAGAATAATAGCACACCATTAATGAGTAGTTCAATGATAGCCGCGCTGACAATTAAATTGAATAAGAAAATAAAACCCAGTTCACTTCAGTTCAGCACACTTCAGCCCAGTAACTTATTGGCTATCGTTATTGATACTGTCTTTTTGACGAAGTTTTAGTAACAGTTTTTGTTGCCAAGGCAGTTGCTGATAGGCTTGCAGCTGCTGCGCAAGTTGCTTTTTTTGTCTTAATATTGCCGTGTTTTGAATGACATAAACGCTGCGGCTAATTCGATTGACAACCTGTCCTGCGCTGTTTTTTATTATCGCCTGAATCGTATGCTCTCCTGGGTTGAGGTCGATTGTAGCGATAGATGCGGTTATGCCTTGCGAGATCAAAGTATCATCTAGATAGATACTGATGCTATCACCGGCTTGCAGCGCTGGGCTCAGTTGTAAATTCACGGTGATAATTTGTCCTGGACGCTGATAAGCGCGCTCAGCCTTTGGCTCAATCATAGTCAACTGGTAATTGACGGCGGTTTGCAGGGTCGGTTTTGGTACTGCTGCCGGTTGACTGGTCTGCTTATTATTTACGCTAGTATCTGCACGGTTGCCGCTAGCAGCATTAACGCTACTGCTATTGCTAGTAGTGCTGCCAGTACTGATACCCGTTTGGCTGATCTGCTTGTCCGCTTGCTGCTCATACGACTGCGGACTATCGGTAAAGGTTACTTGCCCGGTACGCTCATCAACGACTTTATAAATAGGAGCCGCATGAGCCGCTAGCATAAAACTCCCAACCGTTGTTATAGTAAAAAACGTCAGCAGACTTATTGCTGATTGTTTTATCACAAATTTTTGTTTCAGTATGGTCGTCATAGTCGGTTAGCCTAGATAATAGTGATGGTTATTATTATGCTTTATTGTTTAGGCCATTACCGTAATTGCTTTGAAACGATGAAAAAACGATATAAATTTAAGACTCTCCAATATGTCTGAACAAAAAAACCAGCCAAGATTACCTTAGCTGGTTTTGCTTATCTTAATTGGTTGCGCTTATCAGCTAGCTACTAGCAGCTGTAGTACATGTCAAACTCAACAGGATGCACAGTTACGTTCAGACGTTGTACTTCTTCTTCTTTCAAAGCAATAAACGCTTCTAGCATGTCTTTAGTGAACACATCGCCTTTTAACAAAAACTCGTGGTCGTCTTTTAGCGCCTGTAGTGCAACATCTAGACTCTCTGCAACCGTTGGAATTTGTGCTTCTTCTTCTGGTGGCAAGTCATACAAGTTCTTGTCAGCCGCTTCACCTGGATGCATCTTGTTCTGGATACCATCAAGACCTGCCATCAATAGCGCAGCAAATGCTAAGTATGGGTTAGCTGTTGGATCTGGGAAACGCGCTTCGACGCGTACTGCTTTTGGACTGCTCACGTGCGGAATACGAATAGACGCTGAGCGGTTAGACGCTGAATAAGCAAGCTTGATAGGTGCTTCGTAATGCGGCACAAGGCGCTTATAGCTGTTCGTTGATGGGTTGGTAATTGCATTCAATGCACGAGCGTGCTTGATGATACCACCAACAAAGTACAATGCTGTCTCAGACAGACCAGCATACTCATCACCAGAGAAGGTGTTTACGCCGTCCTTTGAGATTGACATATGAACGTGCATACCTGAACCATTGTCACCAACGATTGGTTTTGGCATAAAGGTTGCTGTTTTACCAAACTGGTGCGCCACGTTATGGACAACATATTTCAACTGCTGAACTTCATCCGCTTTACGTACCATGGTGTTGAATGCAACACCAATCTCAGACTGGCAAGAAGCCACTTCATGATGATGAACTTCTACGCGGCCTTCACCAACGATTTCTTCGATGCGTTCACACATCACAGAACGCATATCATGCGAGCTATCGATTGGTGGGACTGGGAAATAGCCGCCTTTGACGCGTGGACGATGCGCCATGTTGCCCCACTCGTACGTCTCATTGGTTGACCAAGCCGCTTCTTCAGCAGTGATCTTGTGGCTCACGCCAGACATATCGACTGACCATTTTACATCGTCAAATACAAAGAACTCAGGCTCAGGACCGAAGTAAGCGGTGTCACCAATACCAGTCGACTTTAAGTACTCTTCAGCGCGGCGTGCGATAGAGCGTGGATCGCGATCATAGCCTTGTAGTGTTGATGGCTCGATGATATCGCAGGTCACGACGACTGTAACGGCATCAAAAAACGGATCAACAAAAGCGGTCTCTGGATCAGGGCGCAAGATCATATCTGACGCTTCGATACCTTTCCAGCCTGCGATGGATGAGCCGTCGAACATTTTGCCATCTTCCATCACCTCTTCGTCAACGCTATGCGCTGGAAAGCTGATGTGCTGCTCTTTACCGCGAGTATCGGTAAAGCGAAAATCCACCCATTTCGCATTTGAGGATTCGATAAGATCTAATAATTTATTCGACATGAATAGTCTCCGTTGGGGTTGTCAGGATTTGGTGATTACCATCTACTATCGTTTTTAGCATTCAAATTTGTTTCTAAAAAGTCGTTACCTATACCGCGATACTTATTTGACAAGCTACTATAACAAACTTTGCTATATCCTAAACTGCTTTATGTATAAATATACTAAGGCACTATTTTAACAATATCTAGGGCGTGTTGAACATTCACAAATGCGCACTGCTGATAGCTAAAATAGTTCTAGTCTAAGTGAAAATTGCAGGTAATGCTTATTGCATTGGTTAGATTTTCACAACGACTAGGGCGATTTTAGCATCAGCCCTAACTACAACAATAGGGACAGGACTATTTTTTGCCGCTTTATTGATAAAAATAGACGCTTAGAACGACTAAACTTACCATTTTTATCTGCAAATCGCCTAAAAAATAGTCTCTGTCAGTGCCATGGTCGAATGTTCAACACGCCCTAATCGATGCTGCTCAACTGTTATAAGATAATGCAAACAGCTGACTATGACAATAATTGTGCAACTGCTGTGCCAATATATACGTTAAATCATAATAAACAGGCATTTTGCCAGTGGATACGCCCTAAAACAAGCTAATTTATCATATTAAGAGGACAGCTTTCGCTTTTATCATTGTTCACCTTGTTTAAAAAAGCCTCTTTACAACGCAAAAACGCACTATAAAAGTGCTTTCTTGAATTTAGATGCCAAAACAGTGCAACTAATTAGTGATACAACTAATTAATAGTGCAGCTGACTATCTTCAATCTATACTATCTCTCCACGATAGCTATTTTTAAATAGACAAAGCGCATTGGCACCATTACTAGCCGATGCGCTTACGAGTTAATACCCTAGAAATTTGCTCGCGCAAAAAATAGTGGTAAGATAGCAAAGCGAAACACCAGCCGCAAACCGTCCATTTAATATGAGTAAACGCTAATGATTCTAATGATCGACAATTACGACAGCTTTACGTACAACATTGTACAGTACTTCGGTGAACTACAGCAGGACATCACCGTCTGGCGTAACGATCAAGCCACAATCGAGCAGGTCAAAATGCTGGCCCCTAAGCTTATTGTCATCGGTCCTGGCCCTTGCGATCCCGATCGTGCTGGTATCTCATTGGAGCTGATTGATACCTTTAAAGGTGTGATTCCGATATTAGGTATCTGCTTGGGTCATCAAGCTATCGGCCAAGCTTTTGGCGGTCAAGTCGTCAAAGCCGGCGCAGTCATGCATGGCCGCGTGTCCTCGGTTTATCATAACCACCAAGGCGTGTTTAAGGATTTAGCAAACCCGACTGATTTTACTCGTTATCACTCATTAGTTGTAGACAAAGCGAACCTGCCCGATTGCCTAGAGGTCACCGCTTGGACCCAAAACACTGATGGTAGCATTGAGGAGATTATGGGCGTGCGTCATAAACAATTCGCCATTGAAGGAGTGCAGTTTCACCCAGAATCAATCTTAAGTACAGCAGGCTACCAGCTGCTAAATAACTTTTTGCAAACTCATAATCTAGCAGTTTTAGACGCAGATGAGTTACCGCAAGTGGGTTAATAGCTGTCAATACGGATAGCTTGCTATTACATCCAATGATAATAAACAAAACACATAATAATAAGTGAGGTATCATGAGCGCCGAAAATACGACTGACTCCCTAACCCAAAGCACGCCAGAGCAGATTACCGAACTCTCAGAAGAGCAAGTGCACAAGTTGCTGACCTCGGCTTTAGATCGGATATTACAGCGGATTGATCTGACCTTTGATGAGATGCGCGAGGTGATGCTTATCATCATGCAAGGCAGATGTAGCGATGCTTTGATGGGTGCTATCTTGACTGGTCTACGAATGAAAGGCGAATCTATCGACGAGATTACCGCTGCTGCGAGCGCCATGCGTAATTTAGCGGCGAACATCGAGCCTAAAGGTTGCGATTATTTAGTCGACATCGTTGGTACTGGCGGTGATGGTGCAAATTTATTTAACGTCTCCACCGCCTCTGCCTTAGTCGCCGCTGCTGCAGGCGCACAAGTTGCCAAACACGGCAACCGCGGAGTTTCAACCAAATCTGGCAGCTCAGACTTATTAGAGCAAGCCGGTATCAGCTTAGCGCTAGACCCTGCCCAAGCGCTTAAGTGTATCGAAGATGAAGGGATTGGCTTTTTATTCGCTCCCAATCATCATAGCGCCATGCGTTACGCCAATCCGGTGCGCCGCGCCTTAAAAGCACGGACTATCTTTAATATTTTGGGGCCTTTAACTAACCCTGCTGGCGTGCCTAATCTGGTTATTGGTGTTTTTACCGCTCAGCTGTGTGAGCCGCTGGCTAAGGTTATGAAAAACTTAGGCGCCGAGCACGTGATGGTCGTCGGTGCCAAAGACGGTTTAGATGAAATTAGTCTTGCCACCTCCACTACCGTCGCTGAGCTCAAAGATGGCGAGATCACGGTCTATGAGATGATGCCAGAAGATGCTGGAGTGGAATCACAAACGCTTATCGGCCTCGATGTCGACTCTCCTGAGCAAAGTCTTGAGCTTATCAAAGCGGCTTTATCTGGTGAAGAAACTCATGACCGCTCTGTTATAAAAGCGCGTGATATGATCGCCCTCAATGCCGGCGCCGCTATCTATACCGCAGGGCTCGCGAGCAACTATCCAAATGGCGTCAGCCGCGCGCAGAAGGTGATCCAAAACGGCAGTGCTTTAACTAAGCTTAATTCCTTAGCCGCTTACACTCAGCAGCTCGCCGCGCAAGCTTAATTGTCATTTAGCTCCTACTCAATCGCTCTTATCTATCGTTTTAATTATTATCCCTAATTATGGATATCACCATGACTGCAAGTACCACAACCGATAGCAACATTCCCTCAGTGTTACAGCGCATTGTCGCCACCAAACAGCTAGAGGTAGCTGCCGCCAAAAAACAGCGCTCACTAGCACAGCTACAAGCCAAAGCTGAAAAGGACACGCAGCCTCGCCGCGGCTTTGCCAATGCTTTACGCGCAGCCGACATCGGGATTATCGCTGAGATCAAACGAGCCTCGCCTTCTAAAGGGATTATCAATCATAATTTCTCGCCCGCTTTATTTGCCCAGCAATACGAGCAGGCCGGCGCTAGTTGTCTATCCGTCCTGACCGATCGTGACTATTTTCAAGGCGATGATCAGTACTTATTGCAAGCTTATAATGCGGCAAGTCTGCCGGTATTACGCAAAGACTTTATGATTGATATCTATCAAATCTATGAGTCGTACTTGCTGGGCGCGGATTGTATCTTATTGATTATGGCTTGTCTTGACGATGCGCAAGCTGGTCAGCTACACGCGCTAAGCCTTGAGCTGGGTATGGATGTGCTGATAGAAGTTCATACGAGTGATGAGCTTGAGCGCGCGCTACAACTGCCACGCTCCAAGCACAATATCTATGGTATTAATAACCGCGATCTAAATACTTTTGAGGTGGACCTACAAAACACCCTAAAGCTTAAAGATAGTCTGATTAAAACCTTAGCTGACGATGATTCGGCTATAGAGCCCCTTATCGTTACTGAGAGCGGTATTCATAGCAACAATGATATCGAGCTGATGCTAGCGCAAGGTATTCAGCACTTCTTAATCGGTGAGCAGTTTATGAAAACCGATCATCCAGGACAAGCGTTACAATCCTTACTTGCGAGCGTCAATACACAAGCGTAAAGTACACCTACTTATAGCGCTGTGAGAGCACTGCAGCTTAAAAGCTTCCTTATTTATTTTATCAACAAAACAGACTTATACTTATTATGGCAAACTCTCTATTTTCAAAAGAAATGCAAGATCAGCTCAAAGAGCTCAAAGGACAACTCAGTAAAGGCCGTGATACCAATAGCCCTGAAGGCGAAAATCAAAAGCCCACTGAGCCTGTCGCTTTGCCAACGCAAAAGCAAGTCAAAAAGACCGTTAAACAAATGGACAGCGAGCATGTCGACGATGATAAAGTGCTGTTTATGCAAGCGATGCATGGTGTTCAGCAACTAGAAGACAAAAATGTACGCTCACCAGTCAAAGCGAATAAAGCCGGCAAACCTGACGCGGCGACCTTGTCGAAACGTGCTGCTGCGCAAGGCAACGAAGACGGTGATCTAAGTACTGGCCTATCAGATATGCAAGCGCTATTGAACCCAGTTGCGAGCGAAGCTTATCTCTCTTATAAGCAGCCAACGCTACAAAACAAAGTCTTCACTCAGCTTAAGCAAGGTAAGCTTCGTTGGTATGACGCGGTAGATATCCACGGCTGCACCATCGAAGAGGCGCGCGAAGCCATGACTCAGTTACTGGTGCAAGCTAAGCGAAATAACGAAACCATGGTAAAAATTGTCCATGGTAAAGGCTCTGAGGCTATCTTAAAGACTTGCGTTAATGGTTGGTTACGTCAGCTTCCAGAAGTGCTAGCGTTTTGTTCGGCGCCGCCAAAAGATGGCGGTAACGGTGCGGTTTTAGTACTACTAAAGAAACCTAAAGCAGATAGTGAATAAAGTATAAGTATGTTAATAGAGGACTGCCTAACGCGGTCCTTTTTTGTGACTGGTTTATGGATAATTTACAGCTCGTTTATAATTAGGAGCGCCCATTATGAGCATGACTACCCTTGATAGCTCAGCTGAGCTAAAAACACATATTCAAGCGCTTATCGAATTAGAACCCAGGTTTGCGCCTGTTTATGAACAAGTCGGTGTGCCAAGTTTACGGCGTAATGAAGGCGGGTTTGCAGCCTTACTACGAGCGATAGTCGGGCAACAATTATCTGTGGCAGCGGCTAGTAGTATTTGGCAAAGGTTGGTGGATGCAAACCTAATAACGCCAAAGACGCTTATACAAGCCGATGATGAGGACTTAAGAGCGCAAGGACTCTCCAGACAAAAAATCCGCTATGTGCGCTCTTTGGTAGATCATGATATTGACTATCAGGCACTCACAACAATGAGTGATGGCGAGGTCATTGCCACTTTGACTGCAGTTACCGGTATAGGGCGCTGGACCGCTGAGATGTATTTACTCTTCTCTTTGGGCCGCGCTGATATCTTGGCTGTCGATGACTTAGCGATTCGAGTCGCTGCCATGGCACTGCTAGAGTTGCCCGAGCGCCCTACTCCAAAACAGCTCAAAGTAGCAACGCAATCTTGGTCGCCTTATCTTAGCGCCGCAAGCTTATTGCTGTGGGCATACTATGGCGGGCTAAAAGATAAAGAAGCGATGCCGGTATAAGTGCCGGTAACGTAGCTATAATCTCTTATTTCATCGCCGTTTTGTGCATAAGTAATGAGAGTTAATGCTTGTTCCAAGGCTGATTCCAGATAGAGATATTGAAGCTTTTTTTAGTGCGCTCAAAGTGGCGTTTGGCCAGTCTCAGTGTGGTAATTTGCTTAGACTTATTGGGATTACTGACTTTATCTTTGGCCAGCTTTGCTGCTTTTTTCTCTTTTGTCGCCCTCTTGCGACTATCTGTTTTGCTATCCATCTGACTACTATCAGAGCTATCTGCCTGAGCCGATGTCTCGGCAAACTGCGCATCGCTATCCTTCTGAGCAATTACAGCTTGCCTGCTTACTTCGTCCGCTGAGCCATTGTCAGTAGTGTCAGTTTGCTCATCAGAGATAGCATCAGCAGTCTTAGGCTCTGAATGGCTATCGAAATCACCTTGATTGACAAGTAACTGCTGCGTGGGTAGTGCGTGCTCCACTTTGTAGTCTTTGACTTTGCTCAATACATCGACTAATAAGGTATCTTGCTTGCCATAAAACTCAATCGTATCGAAGGCATTGATATAAGCTCGTAGCTGGATAACATAACAGTCTTGACGCAGCTCCAAGATATTAGCCTGATTCCATTCTTTGTTGGTCAGTTCATGCTCTTTGAGTAGCGTATCTAAATCGTTGACCATCTCAAAGATCTCATTGATATCGGCACTGCGTTTAATATATAAATTATGCAAAAACTGGAACATATCACGCGAGGTAAAGTTTTCAATTTGCATGGAAGAAAAGTCGCCATTAGGTACAGTGACAATCGTTCGGGTTAAAGTACGCACGCGAGAAGAGCGAATACCGATATCGATAACAGTCCCCTCATAAGTACCAAACTTACAATAGTCGCCTATGCGTACCGGCGAGTCCGCGACCACCACGACACTACCGACCAAGTTTTCAATAGTCTTTTGCGCACCAAGTGCTAAAGCTAGACCACCGACACCTAGAGCAGCAATACCCGTAGTCAGATCAAAGCCCAAATTACCAAAGATGACAATTACGGCAAAGATAAGCAGCAGCGCTTTGGTTAACTTACGCATCAGACCTAGAATAGAGACGCGCTCAATGTAGTTCTTTTTATAGCTTAGATTGACGGCGCGAGTAAATATCACATCTACCATACGTAGCAGCAGCCAAGTCACCGCGACCCAAGAAGCAATATCCGTGAAGCGATTGATTGGCTCACGCAGCGTCACAGACACTCCCGAGTAGACCATGACCTCAGAGAGTATCAATGCCATGATGACGACTGAAAGCGGCAGAATAATTTTATCTGGTAGCGGTAAAGGCTGACCGCGCACTCGAGGATAAGCGATACGCAAAAAGTGGTAGCAGAGCCATACTGCGATATAAGTGACTAAAAAGCTACCCAAAGCTAGCATGATAGCAGCCACCAAATCTGCCAACTGATAGCCGAATAACTTTTCGTCCTCTAAGCTCTCCATGGTATAGCGAGAGATGAGCGTCGGTTCCGTGTTTTCAATCACATCTGGCACTAAGCTTAGCGTACCGCTAGAGAACTGCCAGTACTGCTTACCATTTTCAGCGACGACTCGCTCTAGTATGAGCGAGACATTCTTATCGTTGATATTGATGTTACCGACTTTTTCTTGATTGGACGGCAGCTGATCGGCAAGGTTGCCCTCTGGCGTATTATTGATTTGCAAATCAGGCTGAAAACGCCCTCCTGCATCTAAAGCCTGCTTAAACTGGCGAACGATAGGCGTTGGGTTATCTGATTTGGACAAATTCAGATAATTACTCGCCAGTAAATAATCATTATCGCTCAAAGCATTGATAAAGCTTTGTACCGTTTGTCTAGGGGTATCGCGCCCAAAAGAATCTGGTATTGGGGCACGAGCGCTACCCTCACTATCCTCACTAGCATTATTACTGCCGACGCCCAAAGCATTTGGCTCTGCTGCGAATGCAGGCGCCGATGGTACTCCTAACAGTGTCGCTAGCAGTAGCGTAATCATCGTGAAGATCTTGAGTGACAGTGTCGGTGCTGTGACTGACTCTTTGTGACGCGCGATAGACAAAACGGACCTCATCATTTAGTTATTGGGCTCGGTAAGCTGATTTTGAGTGAGTATAAACTTGAGTGGGTATAAAGTAGTTAAAACACTACAGCATGAAACCCTTGCTATGATAACAATTATTTATTACTGAAGTATTTATGTTTACCTTTTTTTAGGCACATTACTTTGTCAGCTACAAACACCTCGATTCAGTTAATAAAAAAACTCGCCTGCCAGTTCGTGGCCAGACTTATCTTAGTTCATTTGCTTACTTATCAAAATGAGCAGCACTCAGCTTATACTGAATAATTATTGGCTTAAAAACGCTTGCAAACCGTTATAATTCAGCAATAATAAACGCTTTATAAAGGCACTGCTTTTTTAGCAGCGCCAGCATTGTTCTGTTTCTTTCAAGCCTTTATTTAACTTTTATAATTTTTAACCATTTCTTTGTGATTGGTATTTTTTCGGCTCCCTTTTGATTTGATAATTTTGGAAAACACTATGCTGTTTTTAGCTCCTCCCGCCTCTTATCTACGACTTTGTATTTTGAGCGCACTCGGTTTATGCGCTATGAGTGCTACCGCAGCGCCTACCAACCCAATTAGCGATGACTCGTTGCCACAGGTTGAGCTTGACGAGATCGTGGTCACTGCGACGCGTACACCGACTAAAACAAGCAATGTGGTTGCGCAGACACGGGTGATTGATAATGAGCAGTTGCAGCGCTATCAAGGTCAAACCGTCGTTGATGTGCTTAAGAGTCAATCTGGTATTAATATTTCTCAAAGCGGCGGGATGGGAACGATTAGTAATTTTTATATGCGCGGGTTTGATAGTAAGCAAGTTCTAGTAATCATCGACGGTGTCCGCTATAGCTCTATCTCGACCGGCACTCCTTCATTAAATCTACTGCCTATCGATCAAATCGATCGTATTGAGATCTTATATGGCGCTTCAGGTTCTAGTGTCTACGGCTCAGACGCTATGGGCGGTGTAATTCAAATCTTTACTAAAGGTAATAACGTAGAGCAGTCCAATATTTCTACTAGCGCAGGTTATGGCAGTAACAATCATTATCAAGTGGGTATAACCGGTCAGCTCAAAAACGATACTTCCTCATTGAGCTTGGGTGTCAGTCGCAATGAAACGGATGGTTTTAATGCGATTGCCAACTCAGATTCTTATGATTATAACAATGATGACGATGGCTTTGAGTCTACTAATGCAAGTCTAGTATTACAGCACCGATTTACTGATGCGTTAAGTGCAGGAGTCAGCGGTTTATACTCAGACTCTACAACTGAGTATGATTCAGGGGGAGATGCTTTCCCTGATACTCATTCAGATCAAAAAAACGGCAGCGCTAATGCTTTTATTGAGTATCAAACGCCATTAACTGCTACTAAACTGAGCTACGGTCAAAGTATCGACAAACTCACCTCTTATGATGCAAACTCCATTGACTATAATGAAGGAAGCGAGTTTAACAGCACACAAGAGCAGGCACGCTTAGAGACTAGCATCAACGCACAGCCCGGCACAGTTATCGTTGGCGCAGAATGGTTATCGCAAAAATTAGATGCCTCAGACGTCTTGGTTTATCCTCCTTACCCTGAAACCAATCCTCCCGTTCAGACTGCTTACAACCCTGATGACAGAACCGTCAAAAGCGCGTTTGTGGGTTACCAATTATCAGACACTTATTACGATCTGCAAGCCAACTACCGCGTAGATGATAATTCACAATACGGTAATGAAAGTACTTATAATATAGGCGCCGCTATTCGTCCACTAGATGGCATGCGTATTGGTGCAAGCTACTCTACTGGATTTCGCGCCCCAACCTTTAACGACTTATACTACCCTGGCTATAGCAACCCAGAGTTAAAGCCTGAAACCAGTAAAAATACTGAGGTATTTGTGGAGTACAATAAAGGCAATCAAGTCTCTCGTTTGACGGGATATCACACTGACGTTGAAGATTTAATTGGTGGCAACACCAATACTGCTGAAGCAAAAATCAAGGGGCTGAGCCTGACATCAGATTGGCAGGTTGATGATTTCATTTTTGGGTTAGGCTATGATTACCTAAAAGCAGAGAATGATACCTCAGGCAGTGTTAATAAAGGCAATAAGCTCGTCTACCGCCCCAAGAATAGTGGTTTAATCTATGTCGGTTATCAGCAGCCTAGCTTCGATTTACGTCTTGAAGCTAAGCACACTGATGATAGGTTTTCGGATGTCGCCAATCAAAATAAGTTAGATAGCTATACCTTAGTCAATCTAAGTAGTAGTGTTTATATTAATCCCAATCTGCGAGCTAATTTGCGTATAGATAATCTCACTGATGAAGACTATACCCTCGCCAGTCAATTCGGTAATGAATATGCCACCGATGGGACTAGTTATTTCACCTCACTAACCTATAACTGGTATTAAGCTTTTTTAGCACCGATTAAAACTTAGATTATCAATAATAAAGGCTATCACTGGATGGCCTTTTTTTGTATGAGTAAATACTCCAAACGCTTACTATTTATATCAAGCAAAAGGTGACAAGCTGCATCGCATCTATTACAATAACCCTCCCGAGAGGTGTTGCGCCATAATAGTGATTTACTGCATTAATATTCTATAGTTATGCAATCACAGGTTATGTTAGGCTCGGTTAACTGTCGAGAGTCCATCGTTTTGGTCGCTCACAGCGCAAATAACGGCACCTGCGTTTTTATTCTTTTTATCATTATCAACGATAGGAGCATATTATGGACGCAGTGTCTAACATTCCCTCTGCCCATACGATCGATCCCTCTTTTACTGACTATAAAGTCGCTGACATCAGCCTTGCTGATTATGGTCGCCGCGAGATCACCCTTGCTGAAGCTGAGATGCCAGCCCTAATGGGTCTGCGTCGCCGCTACGAAGCGGATCAGCCGCTAAAAGGCGCTAAAATCGCCGGCTGTATTCACATGACAATCCAGACTGCTGTACTTATCGAGACGCTAACCGCGCTTGGTGCCGAAGTACGCTGGACCTCTTGTAATATCTTCTCAACCCAAGACCATGCCGCCGCCGCTATTGCCGCAGCTGGTATCCCAGTGTTCGCTTGGAAAGGCGAGACTGAAGAGGAGTACGAATGGTGCTTGCGTCAGCAAATCCACGTTGGCGGCGAAGAATCAGGCCAGCTTTGGGATGCCAACTTAATCTTAGATGATGGCGGCGATTTGACCGCCCTTGTTCACAATGACTATCCGCAAATGCTCGATATTATCCATGGTATCTCTGAAGAGACCACCACGGGTGTGCACCGTTTGGTTGAGATGCTGAATAAAGGCGAGCTCAAAGTACCGGCCATCAACGTCAACGACGCGGTCACGAAATCTAAGAACGACAATAAATACGGCTGCCGCCATAGCTTAAACGATGCTATCAAACGCGCCACTGATATGTTCTTAGCTGGTCGTCGCGCTCTAGTCATCGGTTATGGTGATGTCGGTAAAGGCTCAGCACAAAGCTTACGTCAAGAAGGCATGATCGTACGAGTATCAGAAGTTGATCCTATCTGTGCCATGCAGGCTTGTATGGATGGCTATGAGGTATTATCACCTTATATCAATGGCGATAATACTGGTGGTAGCGACAGCATCAACACGCGTCTACTACAAGATACCGATCTAATTGTTACCACTACCGGTAACTATCATGTTTGTGACAAGCACATGCTAGCGGCATTGAAGCCTGGTGCGGTCGTCTGTAACATCGGTCACTTCGATACCGAAATCGATACTCAGTTCATGCGTGATAACTGGCGCTGGAGTGAGGTTAAGCCGCAAGTCCATCAAATCTTCCGCTCAGACGATGAGAATGATTATTTGATCTTGCTCGCTGAAGGCCGCTTGGTCAACTTAGGTAACGCAACCGGTCACCCATCGAGAGTAATGGACGGCTCATTTGCCAATCAGGTACTCGCGCAGATGTATTTATTCGATGAAAAATTCGCTGATCTGCCCGTTGATGAGCGTTTTGATAACTTATATGTCAAAGTATTGCCCAAAAAGCTTGACGAAGAAGTCGCAGCAGCGATGGTAGCGGGCTTCAACGGTACGCTGACTAAGCTGACCGAGAAACAAGCGCAGTACTTAGGTGTACCTGTCGAAGGGCCGTTTAAGCCTGAAGAATACAAATACTAAATCTGATAGTAATGACTAAGGAATGTGACTATGAGTAAGCCTGCTTTCTCCTTTGAGTTCTTCCCGGCCAAAACTGAGCAGGGACATGAGAAGCTGCTCACTACCTTTGATGAGCTCAATCAGTTGTCACCAACGTATTTTTCAGTGACCTATGGCGCTGGCGGCTCGACTCGTGATCGTACTTTGAGTATCGTACAGGCATTACTTGAGCGCAGTGATACGCCAGTGGCTCCGCACATCTCTTGTATCGGTGATGACAAGGCAGAGATTGCTGAGCTGCTAGATCTTTATAAAGCTTTAGGTATCAGCCGTCTGGTGGCGCTACGTGGCGACTTACCTTCAGGTCAAGTCGGTATGGGTGAGCTGCCGTTTGCTTTGGATTTAGTCAAGTTTATCCGCGAGCACTCGGCTGATCATTTTCATATCGAAGTCGCCGCATACCCTGAAATGCACCCGCAAGCCAAAAGCTTCTTATTCGATATTGACAACTTAGTCAATAAGTATAAAGCGGGCGCTGATACGGCGATTACGCAGTTCTTTTATAACGCGGATAGCTACTTGCACCTACGTGACGCGCTTGAGCAGCGCGGTATTGATACCGTAGCGCAGCCCTTAGTCGCCGGTATTATGCCGATTACCAACTCGAGCAATCTGATACGCTTTGCCGACAGCTGCGGCGCTGATATCCCGCGTTATGTGCGCCGCCAGCTAGCTGACTTCGGCGATGATCGCAAAGCCATTCGCGAGTTTGGTTTTGATGTTGTCTACCGTCTCTGTGAGCGCTTGATTGCCGAGGGCGTACCGGCGATGCATTTTTATAGTATGAACAAGGTTGAGCCAAATAAGCGCTTGGTTGAGGCTTTAGGTCTCGTCTCTGATGAGTTGGTTTCTAATGATTTGAGCTCTAAAACCTTGAGCTCTGAATCAGCTAGCGTATAAAGCTATAGATAAAGTCGCTCATTGCTATATTAGCTTAAGCAAGTATAATTACTGGTACTCTTGGAGTGCCAGTTTTTTTTGGTTGGTCTTTTTATCGTATTTTATCCTGATAGGAACTCTTTAGCGTGCGACGTTTTTTTTATGCCACTAATAACAATGAATATCCAAAGCTTAGCAGCATAGCCATAGGCCAAAGCCTTGAGCTGACTGCGGCCATCGCTCACCATTGGTGCCGCGTACTGCGAGCCAATATCGGCGATCAAGGTATACTGTTCGACGGTTTTGGCGGCGAATATCAAGTCGAGCTACAAACCATTAGCAAAAAACAAGCGACAGCTACCCTACTCGCTTATCATGATATCGATCGCGTAGCCCCCGTGACGACTAAGATCGGCTTAGTTATGAGCCGCGGAGAGCGTATGGATTATGCAATCCAAAAATCAACAGAGCTTGGGGTAACCGCGATTCAACTGCTCAGCAGCCAGCATGGCGAAGTCACCCTCAAGCCGGCGCAAGTCGAGAAAAAGCTTGCGCACTGGCAGCAAATTGCTATTGCCGCCTGTGAGCAATGTGGCTTGAATCGCGTGCCACTAATCTTAGCTCCTTTGCCCATTCAGCAGTGGTTAACGCAAAACGAGGCTGACAATAGTATGGATGCAGCAGATATGTCATCATCATCCTTGTCATCAGCAGTCAGCGCCAACCTCTCTACTCTAAGCCAAGATGAGTATTATCAGAAACTTAAGCGCCCCGTGGATTTGCGTTTGCAATTGAGCGTACCTGCCGCCGATCAGCCTTTGATGCCAGCTGCGCTCAAAGAAGTATTAGCGATACCAAATCCTTATCTGCAGCTCCTCATAGGCCCTGAGGGAGGATTAAGCGTCGAAGAATGCCAGCAAGCAGAGCAAGTCGGGTTTTTGCCTTGGCAAATCGGCGAGCGCGTACTGCGTACTGAAACTGCGCCCGTCGTCGCGCTGTCTACTTTATATGCTCTGTCACAATCAGCTTTGTCTCAGGCTTAGTCCGCTGAGCCTTAACGGTATAGACTAGCACTTTTAAACAAGGATAAGTCAAGCACTATAAAACAATAGTTCGTTCAGTCTACAGCAACATTTTTATAAACCTTTTCGTTTATAATGGTTGTTTGACACCACTAATTGGTACACAGCCTAATGTTTTTATTACGAGATTCGCCATGACGCCTTTTGAGCCTCTCTCAGTCATGTCCAAACAACATCTGCTCACTAACTATTATCAGCAGCGAGATCAGGCTGTCTTTATTTTGGACGCGGACAAGCGCTATGTATCGATGAATAGTGCCTATGAAAGACTCACCGGCTACCGTGAAAATCTGCTTATTGGCTATCCTTTTGGCACTTTTATCACTCAGTGCCTCACAAAACATAAGCCTGAGATTTTAAAAGACTTGGCTAGCCATCTAGCAAATCATAATAGCTACAAAAAAACCTTTACCTTACCCAATAAAGACCATCAAGTTTTAGATTACCTTATCGTTTTTCAACAGTCTACCATCGACAATAAGGTTTTTTATATTGGTACGCTACAAGACCCTACCTGCAACCAAGTCAAAGAGCCGCGATCAGAATACTTGCTAGGTGAAGATAAGACAGATAATCTTTATGTCAATAACAAGCCCTCAGCAAGTCTACCCGATCAAAAGCAGCTACTTGCCCAAGCTATTGCTGATAATCAATTCGTCGCATACTATCAGCCAAAATTCAATCTAGCGACCAAATCTATTGTGGGGTTTGAGGCTTTAGTTCGCTGGCAACATCCAACTCGCGGGGTTTTAAAACCCAAAGACTTTATCGCTGATATCATCAGTTATGGTCTCTCCTTTGCGCTATTTTCTCAGTTATCAGAGCAAGCCGCGCAGCTGTTAGTTCAATGGCAAGGCATGCAATGTACCCAGCATATTTGCATCAATGCTGATGCTACCGAATTTAGTCATCCTGACTTTAACAAAATCATTAGCCAGTTATTAGCTCGTTATCATATCGCTCCGTATCGTCTGCATATAGAGATGACTGAATCATCGCTGCTGCCTAGCAATGATAATATAAAGCAGCGCCTCACCGAGCTCAAAGCACTCAAGGTTTGTCTTGCGCTAGATGACTTTGGTACCGGCTACGCCTCTTTGAGTTATTTACAACAGTACCCTTTTGACTTCATCAAGATTGATAAAAGCTTTGTCTCTGAGCTTGACTCAAATCCAACTCAGCAAGCTATTGTGCAGGCGATATTAGACTTAGCGCTTGCTTTGGATATGCAAGCTGTCGCTGAGGGCATAGAAACGGAGCAACACTATGAGCAGCTGCGTAAGATGGGCTGCTTATATGGACAAGGATATTGGCTCGGCCGTCCGGTTGATGCACAAGCTGCCACTCAACTGCTTGAGAGCTCAAATCACTAGCTCAAGCTACAATATTTGAATAAACAAGGGGCTGTCCTAGATAACTAGCTCAAACCCTGTTTAACCCATTGTTTTAATTGTAGTAATTGCGACTTTGGGTCACTGTGATTAAAACGCCACTCACATTCCTTTAAATAGAGGTGAAAATGCTCTTTTGGGACCCCGTTAAACTTACGTAGATGCCGTTTAGCTTGGTTCCAGAAGTTCTCTATACCGTTAATATGATTCTTGTCATTAACAAAGGTTTTAGAGTGGTTGATACGATAATGAGTAAACTCACTGACATCTAATGCGTTATAGCTTTTAAATGAGTCAGTATAAACAATGCTATCAGGCTTCACTTTTTCTCTTATGATGGGGATCAAAGTATCTGCTTTAGCATTGGGTATAATACAAGCGTAGACCTTGCCATTACGCTTTAATAGGCCAAACACGGGCACTTTGCTACCAGCACCTCGCCCTCGCTTGCCTTTACGAGTGCCACCAAAGTATGACTCGTCTACTTCGATTTCGCCTTCAAATAGACCAGGGTCTTGGCTATTCTCGTAAATAAGCAGTCTTAGCCTATGAAAGTAATAACTGGCTGTCGTTTTATTAACACTAACTAAGCTTGCTGCTGTTCTGGCGGTAGAACCGGCAACAAATAACTCGATGAGTCTGTTTTGTTTATACCAACTTAGTTTACTCTTTCTCATAGTGCTATCCTAAATAATTTTACTTATCTAGGACAGCCCCATAAACAATTGACGCTAATGCTTATCCCGTAAAGGTTGCAAGGCAGGTTGATGACTTATCAGTATTAGCTCAAAACTTGTATAATTGCTTCTGAAAGCCTATCTTTTAGGGGTAAGCGTTGAAGGTTGAGTGATACTGTCACCGGCCTATTTTTCAGACCTCTATGGTTATCATTATAGTTATCCCTCTTTGATGGTTATCATGGCAATTTTAGATAGCTAATATCAGCACTTTTCATCGATAGTAAACGGCTATAGGTATAGACCGTCATTGGCTACATCCAAAAACAAAGGACAAAATAACATGCAATACAAAGCGCCCCTACGTGATATTCAATTCGTCATGCATGAGCTGCTTGATAGTGAAAGCCACTATAAGCGTCTTCCAAAGTTCCAGGAAGCAGATCGCGATTTGATGAACAGTTTGTTTGAGATGGCAGCAAGCTTTGCAGAAAACGAGCTATCGCCATTGAATCAAAGCGGTGACGCCGAAGGGTGCCATTTTGACAATGGAAAAGTAACCACTCCTAAAGGCTTTAAAGAAGCTTATAAACAGTACTGCGAGCTTGGCTTCCCGGCTTTATCTGCCGAAGAAGAGTTTGGTGGACAGAACCTACCATTCTCTTTATCAACTGTTATTAATGAGATGGTAGGTACAGCGAACTGGTCATTTTCTATGTATCCTGGACTGTCTCATGGCGCTATTCAGACCATCGAACACCATGGCACTGATGAGCAAAAAGACACCTACCTTGAAAAAATGGTCACCGGTGAATGGTCAGGTACGATGTGTCTGACCGAAGCACATGCAGGCTCTGATCTGGGTATCATTCGCACCAAAGCGCAGCCCAACGACGATGGTACTTACAGCATCACTGGGCAAAAGATCTTTATCTCGGCTGGCGAGCATGACTTAACGGATAATATTATTCATATCG
This sequence comes from Psychrobacter sp. TB15, assembly GCF_000511655.1. Classification (NCBI taxonomy): domain Bacteria; kingdom Pseudomonadati; phylum Pseudomonadota; class Gammaproteobacteria; order Moraxellales; family Moraxellaceae; genus Psychrobacter; species Psychrobacter sp. TB15. Next base: position 89,162 of record NZ_AYXN01000037.1, on the reverse strand, counting down.
TGTTAGCTCGTCTACCAGGCGCGCCTGCTGGCACTAAAGGCATCTCATTATTTATTGTTCCAAAAATCAATGTCAATGCAGATAGCAGCTTGGCTGAGCCAAACCAAGTCACTTGTGGATCTATTGAGCATAAGATGGGCATCAAAGCCTCTGCTACTTGTGTGATCAACTTTGATGGTGCAACTGGTTATCTGATTGGCCCTGAAAACCGCGGCTTACAGTGCATGTTTACTTTTATGAACGTGGCACGTATTGGTACTGCTGTTCAAGGCGTAACTGCTGCTGAGTATGCATTCCAAGGCTCACTTCCTTATGCAAAAGATCGCTTAGCGATGCGCTCGCTATCAGGAGCCAAAGCGCCAGAAAAAGCGGCAGATCCTATCATTGTTCATCCCGCAGTACGCAATATGCTCTTGACCGAAAAGGCATTTGCAGAAGGCGGACGTGCTTTGATTTATTATCTCTCACACTTTGCCGACACCGTAGCTAAAGGCGAAGGTGAAGATCGTGAATTTGCTGATCAGATGTTGTCGTTACTGACACCGATTGCCAAAGCCTTCTTGACTGAGACAGGGCTTGAAGCGGCGAACCACGGTATTCAGGTCTATGGCGGTCATGGCTTTGTCAGTGAATGGGGGATGGAACAAAACGTTCGTGATACGCGTATTTCCTGCTTATACGAAGGTACAACCGAGATTCAGTCTATTGACCTATTGGGTCGTAAAGTACTGGGCTCGCAAGGCAAACTACTTGCCAACTTTGTCACTATCATTCAGCAGTTCTGTGATGAGAATAAAGACAATGATGACATGGCACAGTTTACAGCGCCGCTCATGCAGCATGTCAAACAATGGGGTGAGCTGACTACTGAAATTGGTAAGCAAGCTGCTGAAAATCCAGAAGCAGTTGGCGCTGCAGCGGTGGATTACTTATATTTCAGTGGCTATGTGACTGTCGCTTACCTATGGGCACGTATGGCATTAGTCGCGCAAACTGAGCTTGCCAACGGCAATAGTGAGCAAGCCTTCTATGATGCAAAAGTCAAAACAGCGCAGTTCTATTTTGCCAAATTGCTCCCTCGTACCGCTACTCATGCGCAGCGTATCGGCACGGGTGTTGCGCCATATATGAGTATGGATGTTGAGCAGTTTGCTTTTTAAGTTGCCATTGTAATGAGCGGTGAATTCGCTTGATCTTAATGAGTATTATCAGAGGCAACATACTTAAGTATGTTGCTTTTTTAGTATTATGAAGTCTTATGGCAGGCTGTAGTGATCAGTCCTTGCTGTCTATTAACTATACTTTAGTTGTCTCATACTCTTTTAAGTCAAATTTAAGAACCACAAAGCTATTGTGAAACTTTTGGTGCACCCAGTATTCACGAACAAACACACATGATAATGCGCTAATTTGCTAAACTTTAATGATTGCAATACTCTTAGTATGTTTGATAATCGATATGCTGACCTAGCTTGTCACATTTATCAGTACCTGATTTTAGCTGGACTCTAGGCCAGTTTCGCCACTGATACTTGCCCATTTTTCTACTACATTTGAATGAAAGGATTTTTTATGGCTGTTTATAATGCCCCTCTTAATGACATGCGCTTTATCTTAAACGATGTCTTTCGTGCCCATGAATTTTGGCAAAGTACTGATAAGCTTGCTCATGTTGACATGGATACTGTCGATATGATCTTAGAAGAGATGGCAAGGTTATCAAAAAATGTCTTATTACCAATCAACCGCAGCGGTGATGAAGAAGGCGCAACCTTTGAAGGTGATGGCGTAGTCACGACTCCTACTGGCTTCAAAGAAGCTTATAAGCAGTACGCTGAATCTGGTTGGGTGGGCTTGAGCGGTGATCCTGAGTACGGTGGTCAAGGCTTTCCTAAAATGGTCACGATGCTGACCGAAGAGATGATCTTTACCACTAACCAATCTTTTGCCCTCTACCCTAACCTGACGGTTGGCGCAACCCTATGTATGAACGCGGCGGCTAGTGAAGAGCAAAAAGAGACATATCTTGAGAAAATGTACGCCGGCGAATGGTCAGGTACGATGTGCTTAACTGAGCCGCACGCTGGTACTGATTTGGGTATTATCAAAACCAAAGCTGTGCCTAACGATGATGGTAGTTATGACATCTCTGGTACTAAAATCTTTATCACTGGCGGCGAGCATGACCTCACTGATAATATCATTCATTTGGTATTGGCCAAAACGCCAAACGCGCCAGAAGGTTCAAAAGGTATTTCTTTATTTATCGTGCCTAAGTTCTTGGTCAATGAAGATGGCAGCTTAGGCGAGCGCAACACCTTAGCCGTTGGCTCTATTGAGCACAAAATGGGCATCAAAGCCTCAGCCACTTGTGTGATGAATTTTGACAATGCTAAAGGCTGGATGGTCGGCGCTGAAAACACGGGCCTATCGTCAATGTTTGTGATGATGAACTACGAGCGTGTCACTATGGGCTTACAAGGCCTTGGCGGTACTGAGCTGGCTTATCAAAACGCCGTTATCTATGCCAATGATCGTGGTCAAGGTCGTAGCGATACTCAATTGCAAAGCCCAGAAAAGCCTGCCGATGCGATTATCCATCATGCGGACGTGCGCCGTATGTTACTTAATGCCAAAGCCAACTCTGAGGCGTCACGCTGCTTTGCCATGTATGTGGCGCAGAATCTCGACAAAGAAAAGTTCAGTGATGATCCCGAAGTGGCTAAAGCGGCAGCAGCTCGCGTGGCTTTATTGACGCCTGTTGCTAAAGGTTTCTTAACCGATAAAGCGCTTGAAGCCACGATTGATTGCCAGCAAGTCTTCGGCGGTCACGGTTACGTGCGCGAATGGGGTATGGAGCAGATCGTTCGTGATACGCGTATCGCCCAGATTTATGAAGGCACTAACGGTATCCAAGCGCTTGATTTATTAGGCCGAAAAGTGGCGCGTAATAATGGCAAATATATCAATAACTTCTTAAGCGAGATTCGCGACTTTGTGAACAACATGCAAGCGGATCATCAAGTGAAGCAAGCGACACTAGCAGCGACTGACAAGATTGAAAACTTGACCACAACGGTACTTGCTAATATCGGTGAGCGCAAAAATGAGATCAACGGCTGTGCAGTAGACTTCATGCATGCCTTTGGTTATCTATGCTACTCGTATATGTTTGCGATGATGGTCGAAGCTGCTGACGGTAAAGAGGGTGAGTTTTATACCAATAAAGCCAAGCTTGCCGATTATTTCGTTGGCCGTATTTTGCCGCGCATCGATGCTCATGTACAGATGGTCGAGACTGGTAGCGATCCGATGATGGACTTTGATCTTGCATATTTTGAGACTGCTACTAACTCATAGGGCTACTTGCCAAATAATAGTTGCCTAATAGTTATTAAAAGCTATTTCATAAAAAAGGACAGTTCATTTCGAGCTGTCCTTTTTTTGTCCGTGTTTTTTGTCCATGTGACTTTGCTTTTTGAGCCTCGTAAATAACTACTAACAAAATAATCAACCTTAAACGTTAGGTTGCGATTAAAATATCGTGTGAGCTTGCCTAGATCAGCAGCTGACTGAATGCTTGTTCATCTTTATCGCTAAACGGCCTACTCTATAAAAACAACTAAGGGTACCATGTGTCTGAAATAAAACGTATTTTACAGCAGATTACTGCTTTAAGTGATGTGCCAGAACCTTCGGTGCTCAAACGCTTAATCGATGAGCTGCGAGTCACTGACAAAGAGCCTGCGCTTGCCAATCAGAAGATACAGGCACTTATTGATATCTTGCAACAACATCCAGAATACGGAGATGGGCTTGCCAGCTTTGTGTTAAAGCTAATTACCGAATATCGTCAAATTACTTTGTATACCGATACCGGTATCATGTCAGATCAGGGGTTTTTTAGTAGTTTACGACGACTGATAGGACATCGTTTTCTACCTTTGCTGCCGCAAGAGGACTCTGTTGTCGAGCTGGTCAGCTATCTGTTTGACAAAAGCACTGATGAGCGCTGGCTTGCTCATATCGACAAAGACAAATGGGATACGCTAGTTGCCCTCCTGCAGATTAAAGAGGAGCATTTACACTTAGTCGCTACTGCCAAAAACAGCATACTAAACGCTATTATTATCCTCTCCTACCGAGTCAGCGGTATAGGTCTACACCCTGAGCTTATGGAGTCCTATCCACAAATACTGAACTATTCCGCCTCTTTTGTCGCACAAAATCAAGAAGCGGTACTATTTGTCAATCAGTACCGTCAAGCGCATGAGCTTGACACTTTAACTGATATCACCCCTGAAAAGGCGGTGGATGCTGCACCGTTGTTGGTTATGTTAGAGCAATGTGAAGAGGTGGTAGCGACCGTTCGTAAGCGTATCTATAAGACGGGTATCTCTATTCGCTTAACCAATATGATGATGCGCCTTGAGCAAAGCCTGCAGCGTATTCGTATCTTAACAGAGCTGGTTTCAGATGTAGACCATAAGCGTGACGGCGCTATCATTGAGCTGATTCAATCACTCATCAGTACCGCCAGTCGTCGTTATAGTATCGGCTATCTGATCGATAATAATACTAAGCTGCTCTCCAAAAAAGTCACCGAAAATGCCAGCCGCGTTGGTGAGCACTATATTAGCACTGACAAAGCCGGCTATAAAAAGATGTTCAAAAAGGCCTCTATCGGTGGTTTCTTTATTGCCTTTATGGCGACTTTGAAGATATCTGCTTATCACTTAGCCCTTGCCCCTATGGGCCGCGCCTTCGTCAATAGCATGATATATGGCTTAGGGTTTGTCTTTATCCACGTCGTCCATGGTACGGTGGCGACCAAACAACCAGCGATGACGGCAGCGGCTATCGCATCGACTATCTCTGATGGCTCCGGTAAAAAATCCCATCAGTTAACTAAGCTCTCTGAGTTGGTCGTCGATATTTTGCGCACGCAGTTTATCGCTATCATGGGTAACATCATGCTCGCCATGCCAGTCGCCCTGCTTATCTCTTTTGCTTGGTGGCAATACAGCGGTGTGCCGATGATCGATCCTGATAAAGCCGCCAGCTTACTGCATGATCTCGACCCCTTTCGCTCGCTTGCCCTGCCTCATGCTGCCATTGCTGGGGTGTATTTGTTCTTATCGGGGCTTATCGCTGGCTACTATGATAACTTGGCGGTTTATAACCATATAGGCGCGCGTATTCAGCGCCATAAGCTGCTAAAGTTTATCTTACCAAAATCTTGGCTCATGCGTTTGGGCGGCTTTGTAGAAGCCAATCTCGGCGCGATTATGGGCAACTTTTTATTTGGTGTATTCTTAGGCAGTACCGCGACGATAGGCTATATCTTTGGTCTACCTATTGATATTCGCCACATTGCCTTTGCCTCAGCCAACCTAGCTCATGGCCTGTTTAATTTACCCGCTGCTGATATGAGCTGGGGCTTAATTGCCATCTCGATTTTGGGAGTGGCCTTAATCGGTATTGTCAATTTGATGGTGAGCTTTTCGCTAGCGCTGTTTGTGGCCTTACGCTCAAAAGAGGTGCGCTTCTTTGGATGGAGTCGTCTTATACGACTGGTCTTTGGACATGTAATCAGCCATCCTTCTGACTTCTTTTGGCCCCGTCCTCAGCCGATGAGTTACGCTCGTATCGATAGACAAGGGCACATGATATTTGAAGACAGCTCGGCACAAAAAGGTAACCAAGCCCTACCAAGCAACTATGTAATAAGACGTCTATCTGATGTCAAAATATCACCAGAAGTGGTGCAATCGGTCGCGCAAGAAAATACCGATATTCATTACAACAACCCCGCCTCTGCTACGCAGGCAGACGTTACAAGAGCTTCAGTACAAAATAATACGCAAAATACAGCGCAGCACACTGGTGCTAATAACTCCAAAAAAGTTATCGATTTAGATGATGGGCTAAGAGATGAAGAGCTAAATAGCGTGCCTTATGCCAATGATATCCAATATGAGCAAATGACGAAGGCTTTAGATTCTGAAAACTTAGAATCAGAGACATCAGGGCCCAAAACCGTAACATCAAAGTCGGCAGCTCAATCTGATGAAAAAGCCGTTGGTAATGCGAAGTCGCCCTTGCCGAAACCTAAAAAGCCTCCCAAACTACCCAATTAATTAAGGTAGTTTGGACGGTTTAGCTCTAGACTGAAGACGGCAAATGAAGGTTAGACTATCTCTTTATATAGACGCTGTATTAAGGCTTAGGACAATGAGCGCTTGAGCTAATGACTTCACCATCGCTAAGTCGGTAGGTCAGTAGACAGTTACCCCAAACGCAGCCACCATCGAGCGCGCGAGCATACGGTAAGTCCACATCTCCCTTTAGGGCTGCCCAATGACCGAATAATATCTTACGCGTCCGTGGCACCTGCCATTCAAACCAAGGCATAAAATCATCGGGCATGGCCTCCTCTAAGCTTGCGGTAAAACTAAATTCTAAGCTGCCATCTTGCTGGCATAACCGCATGCGCGTAAAGTAATTACTAATAGCGCGTAATCTGGTATAGCCACTAATATCATCATGCCAAACGTCGGCTTTTTTGCTATATAAATTTGGTAGTAGCTTATCAAGAGTCTTTTTACTGCCTTGCAGCTGCGCTTCTAATTCTCTAGCATAGCCTGCCGCCTCATCAATACTCCAGTGCGGCGGAATACCCGCGTGCACTAGCACCGTTTGCGCGTTGGGATAAGTTAAGATCGGCTGATGACGCAGCCACTCTAATAACTCGTCGCAGTCCTTTGCGGCAAAGATAGGCGCGGTTTTATCTTTTTCCTTAAGTTTTGCCGCACCGCGCCATACCGCGATTAGATTGATATCGTGATTACCAAGCACGGTCGCAGCAGCGCCTTGCTCGCACAGCACCTTTACGTGTCGCAAAGTGTTTAGCGAATCCTCTCCGCGTGCTACTAAGTCTCCTGCAAACCATAACTTGTCTTGTTTTGGATCAAAATCTAAAGTCTTTAGTAATTGCTGAAAGGCTGCATAGCAACCTTGTAGGTCGCCTATGACATACTGATGACGAAAACTCATAAAACCTCAAGAGTTGATTATTATTGCTAAAACGAAAAGCTTAATTTTTCAAAGTAAGTCTTAAAGAGCTAAAAAACGCTAATACCCTACTTTGTTTTTATTACTCTGTAACCATTAAAGTGCCCGAGCGATTACTCAGGGTGACAAAGTCGCTAACACTTAAAGTCTCAGGCCGCGCTTGCGGATCTATAGCGCAAGCAGCAAAGTCATTTTCGTTTAGTGTGGGCAGTAAGGCTGATTGCTTAAAAATAGCACGTAGCGTTTTGCGGCGATGGTTAAAGGTTTCGCGAACGACGATAGCGAAATGATCTTCATCTTCAGCGACTACAGGCTTGGTAGTATGAGGCGTCAGACGAAAAACCGCGCTTGTGACTTTCGGCGGCGGATTAAACGCACCGCGCGGTACTGTCAGCAGATAGTCGGTCTCGCAGTGATACTGCATAATCACTGACAGACGGCCATAAGTTTTGCTACCGACATCTGCGGTAATACGTTCAACGACTTCTTTTTGCAGCATAAAATGCATATCTTCAATGACATCAGCAAACTCAAGCAAATGAAACAAAATTGGGGTAGAGATATTATAAGGTAGGTTGCCAACCACTCGCAGCTTGCCTTTCTCTTCGCTATACAACTCGCGATAGTCAACATCCATGGCATTGGCTTTAATAATCGTAAAGTTAGGATGGCTATTGGCACCTATGCGAATGCGTAAGCTATCTGCTAAGTCGCGATCAAGCTCCACTACGCTCATAGCATTGACTTCCGCGAGCAGCGGCTCAGTCAAAGCGCCCATACCAGGACCAATCTCAATCAAATTATCATCGCGCTCCAGACGGATGCTATCGACGATTTGGCGAATAACGCTAGTATCATGCAAGAAGTTTTGACCAAAGCGTTTACGCGGTTGGTGTTTGGCAGTGCGCAAACTGGCCGAGAGAGTTTTAGCATCGAACGACGGTTTTGACATAAAGGTTCTTTATATAAAATGAATAGATATACAGGGTTTGTGCAACAAAGCTGTATAAGCCTAAGCGCTTAACGTAATCAGAATTATAACATAGCTCATAATTAAGCTGCATTGGCTCTAGCGTTTATAGTGTGTGGCAGCCCTCAAGCTATAACGCTTCATTGGCCATATCGTTTGCCATCAATAAAGCTTGATACAGACTGTTGTCGTTAGCGCCGCCTTGCCCTGCTAGGTCAAGCGCGGTGCCATGATCGACAGAGGTGCGAATATAAGGCAAGCCCAAGGTTAAATTAACAGTATCGCCAAAGCCATGCGACTTAAGTACTGGCAAACCTTGATCATGATACATAGCGATGACCGCATCGCAGTTGTTTAAATGTCTAGTGGTAAACAGCGTATCAGCTGGCATCGCCTCAGAGATATCGACACTTGCATTGATAAACTCCTGCAATACTGGATTAATAATATTGATCTCCTCAAGCCCCAAATGCCCGCCCTCGCCTGCATGGGGATTCAGACCGCAAACTAAGAGACGCGGATTATTCATACCGAATTTTGTGTGCATATCATCGAGGACGATTTGTATTGTTTGCCGCACATTATCTGGAGTAATAGCATCAGCTACATCTCTGAGCGCCAGATGAGTGGTCACTAGCGCCACTTTCATGGCTTGATTAGCCAGCATCATTACCACTTTGTCGCAGCCACTTTGCTGCATAAAAAACTCAGTATGACCGCTGAACATAGTGCCATCAGGCAGTTTGATATCGGCATCTATTAGCGCAGACTTTTGCAGTGGTCCGGTGACGATAGCAGCGATTTGTGCGCTAGTGGCAAGCTTGTGCGCTAGAGTGAGTTGCTGCGCGACCATCGCGGAATTATTGGTGTCAATACGACCTGCCACTACCGGAGCATGACAAGGTATATTGATTAAGGTAAAGCCGCTATCATTCAGCTTATTTTGCGCGCCTTCTGACGCTATAGTTTTTTCACTGTCATCTTTATTATTATCAAAATCGTCTTCTAATATTTGCCAATCGACCACTTGCCATTTAGGATCGTTTTTTATTGTGCCGGCTTTGAGCAATCTATCAGCGCGCGCGCTCATCGCCTCGTGGTCAGCCGTGACCCAAATGGGCCGATCGAAATCCTGCAGTTTACCAGCATCAGCAAGCATCAATACGACATCCATGCCTATGCCAGCAGGCTCTCCGGTAGTAATGAGTAAGGGCCGCTTAGCTAATAGATCTTGCATATCAAACCATCCTTTTATTTATAACACTTATATTTATAGCATTGATTTTATTATTTTTTTTATTACATCCTCTTAGTCTTTACCTAAATCACAAAAGCCAATGAAACAGTGAGTAGCGACTGAGCAAGATAAAGATACTTAACGATTATGGCTAAAAAAAGGGCATAATGTGTTAAACTTCGCTGTTAATTGTAGCATCAATACGCTGAGTTTTATTTTGCGTTTTAGAAGTCTCAGCACTCCTCACTTATCAATAATTGGCTTCAAACCTATAGTAGTTATTGCATCATTTTGTATTGTTTTTACTTTAATATTAGGCGCTCATGGCATATAACGACAAAACCGACGACTTACTCAATCAGCAGCCCCCGCACAATATCGATATCGAAAAGGCTTTGCTGGCCTCTTTGATGAGTATTGAAGAGGCGTACGACAAGATTGCCGATATTGTTACCAAGGACGATTTTTATGCTGGCCGTCATCAGCATATTTTCGCGGCTATTGCGCACTTGGCGGCAGTGAACGAGCCTTATGATACGGTGATGGTACATGATTGGTTAGAGGCGCAAAAGCTTCTTAAGAGCGCCGGCGGCGATAGCTATCTAGCGGATATTCTGAGCCAAAGCCCAGCGACTCTATTTAACCTGACCGCTTACGCCCAGCGGGTTCGCGAGCTGTCGACGCTACGCCAACTCATTACTGCTAGTAACGATATGCTCAGCCTCGCTTATAACCCCAAAGATCAGTCGGTCAGCGATATCTTAGACAGTGTTGAGGCGACTATCTTTAGTATTAACGAGCAGCATAATAAACGCGCCGAACAGCGCGGCCCTGTCGGTATCACCTCGGTACTGACCAATGTCATCGACCAAATACAAGAGCTCAAATCCAACCCTGATGGCATGATAGGCCTACAAACGCCTTTTACTGAGCTGAATAATAAAACCCAAGGCTTGCAAGCAGGTGATCTAGTTATTGTCGCGGCGCGCCCCTCTATGGGTAAAACGACTTTTGCGATGAATCTGGCGGAAGGTATCTTATTTAATGAGGAGTTACCCGTTGTGGTCTTCTCGATGGAGATGCCCGCTGAGTCTATCGTTATGCGTCTGCTGTCTTCTTGGGGCGCGATTAACCAGACACATTTGCGCTCAGGGCAGATGAATGAAGATGAATGGGCGAAGATGATGAACGCCATACAGCATCTACAATCCAAGCATCTGTATATCGATGACAGTACGGCGCTACCCCCATCCGAGCTGCGCTCACGCTGCCGCCGTATCGCCAAAAACCATGATGGTAAAATTGGCGCGGTTATCGTCGATTATCTGCAGCTGATGAAAGTTCCTAGCCTCGATGGCAACCGTGTGGGCGAGATCTCCGAGATCTCACGTAGTCTAAAGGCGCTTGCCCGTGAGCTTGAATGTCCAGTTATTGCGCTCTCGCAGCTCAACCGCAGTCTTGAGAATCGCCCTAATAAGCGCCCGATCATGTCTGATCTTCGTGAATCTGGTGCTATTGAGCAGGATGCGGATTTGATTATGTTTATCTATCGCGATGAGGTCTATAATGAAAACTCAGACCATAAAGGCGTCGGCGAAGTCATCATCGGTAAGCAGCGTAACGGCCCTATCGGTACGATACGCCTAGCTTTTGAGGGACAATTTACCCGCTTTACTAACTTAACCCCTGAATACTATCAAGGCGCGACTTTTGATGATGAGTAATGCTTGCTATTTACCTGTCCCGCGGCTTTGAACTCACTTAAAAACTTATATAATCAATTCACTTTACAACCGATACGATGCTACTAGGATGATTTTTCGTAGCCTCTGCAGTGCAAAGCGCACATTAAGCAAAGAAAAACTGGTACCAGTAGCACGATGATACTATCGTATCTATTTTATTTTCGATTGAATATAACCTAAAACCCGCCAAAATTTTGCTAAAAGAAATCTATTATGCGTACCGCTACCGTCACTATCGATCCTCTTGCCCTCACTCACAACTTGATGCAAGCCAAACGCTTAGCGCCTAAATCAAGGGTACTAGCGATGGTCAAGGCCAATGCCTATGGTCACGGCGTCGCTATGATATTACCAGCCTTGCAGCAAGCGGATGGTATTGGGGTCGCAAGCTTTACCGAGGCGCTTGAGGCGCGGCAGTTGGGCTGGGATAAAGGCATTGGTTTAGTCGAAGGGGTATTCAGCGCAGATGAATGGCAACAAGCTATCGACTATGATTGCAGCTGCGTGATTCATCATCAGCCGCAGCTTGATTGGGCGCTCGCGAATATCCCAAGCTCTGATAGTGCGACGCGAATAGTTTGGCTTAAATATAATACCGGTATGAACCGTTTGGGTTTTGATTATCAGCAGACAATTGAAGCGGCAAAGCAGCTACATCAAGCTGGTTATCAGCTTATTTTAACCACGCATTTTGCCAACGCTGATGATCGCAAACATCCGTTAAATGCGCTACAGATTCAGCGCTTTGATGAGATGCTAGCACTATTAAAAAAGACAGTTAGCGAAGATATCCAAGGTTCGCTATGTAATTCAGCAGGACTCGTGAACTTCCCTGAACACCACTATGATTGGGTACGCCCCGGTATCATGCTCTATGGTAGCTCGCCCGTCATTGATAAGTCAGCGTCCGAGTTAAATTTAAAACCGGCGATGGAATTTAGCGCTCAAATTATGGCGTTATCTACGGTCAATACAGGTGAGGCTATTGGTTATGGCAGTCGCTGGATTGCGGATAAGCCCACTAGAACGGCACTCGTCAGCATAGGTTATGGTGATGGCTATCCTCGCGTAGTAAATGACGAGACGCACGTTTGCGTACTGGTTAAAAGTAAAACAGAAGACTCAGAAAAAAGCGATCAAAGTGATCAAAGTGATCAAGGCTATACAAGCTATCTTTGCCCGGTGCGCGGACGCGTAGCGATGGATATGATCGTTGTCGATGTCAGCGCTCTGCCCGAAGCTTTACCACTAGATAGTAAGGTGGTCCTTTGGGGTAATGCGCCACATGTCGATGACGTCGCCGCCCAAGCAGGCACTATCGGTTATGAGCTTCTTTGCCGCTTAAGCGCAAGGCCTGCGCGTGTGCAAACCATATAATCTGTCTGATCTTTAAGCCTAGTCTATTATTCGAAATCTGCAAAAATTGGGCATTTACATTAAAGGTAATTACGCTATACTAAAAGTTTGTTATCTCCGCGGTCAGTGTGCTGAGGCACAACTACCAACACCGGCTGATAGCCCACCATTATAATTGACCGTGATCGACTGCTAGGACTGCTATGAGCTTGCGCCATTTTTTGACTTTATCTGATTTAAGCAAACAAGAACTAGAAACCTTAATCAAACGAGCCAGCGAGCTGCGTAAAATGCAACACGCAGGTGAGATTTATCAGCCTTTTGTGGGCCGGACGCTTGGCATGATATTTGAGAAGTCCTCTACCCGTACGCGTATTTCGTTTGAGACCGGTATGGGACAATTTGGCGGCAGTGCGATTTTTTTATCACCAAATGACACGCAGCTTGGTCGCGGCGAGCCTTTAGAGGACTCAGCCCGCGTCATCTCGAGCATGGTCGATATCATAATGATTCGCACCTTTGGTCACGAAAAAGTCGAAACCTTTGCTAAATACTCTAGTGTGCCGATTATCAACGCTTTGACGGACGACTTTCACCCCTGTCAGCTCCTCGCTGATATGCAAACCTTCTATGAGCATCGCGGCAGTATCGAGAACAAGACCGTCACTTGGGTCGGCGATGGTAATAATATGTGCGCCTCCTTTATGCAAGCGGCGAGTCAGTTCGGCTTTGAGCTACGCGTGGCCGCGCCTTATGGCTTTGAGCCTGATCCTAAGCTGATGGAGCGTTTCTCGCATTGCGTCAGCTTAGTCGAAGATGTGCAAGATGCGGCAAAAGACTCGCACCTTATCGTCACTGACGTCTGGGCCAGTATGGGTCAAGAGTCTGAGCAAAATACACGCGCGCGCCGCTTTGCACCCTATCAAGTGACGCCATCGCTATTAGATAAAGCTGATCCAGATGTTGTCTTTATGCACTGCTTGCCTGCGCACCGCGGCGAAGAAATCTCTCACGACATGCTTGATGATCCGCGCTCCGTGGTCTGGGACGAAGCCGAAAACCGCTTACATGCGCAAAAGGCCTTGATGGAGTTTTTGCTCAAGGATAAGATTAAACTATCGGTTTAACTGATGGATAATCGATTTGTTTAAAAGCACATATTTTTAAAACAGATAGCAAAAAAGGCAGATTACTTATAGTAGTCTGCCTTTTCTTAGTTTTAAGTTTTAAGTTCTAGCTTCAAGCGTTAAAAGCTAAACGATAAATAATGACGCTTATTAACGCGTTATCGTTTCAACCCCATTACTACTCGCCTTTAGCAAAACATCGGCTTGATTGGCGGCAAAGATACCATTACAGACCACACCCACGATATTATTTAGCTCTTTTTCAAGCGCTATAGGATTGCTGACATCTAGGTCATAAGTGTCGAGAATGACATTGCCATAATCAGTGACAAAGTCCTCACGGTAGACTGGCTCACCGCCCATTTGTGCTAGCTGACGTGCCACATAGGAGCGCGCTTGCGGCAAGACTTCGATCGGTACAGGAAACGATCGGCCTAGTATATCGACACTCTTACTCTCATCAACCATACAGACAAACTTATTGGACGCTGCAGCGACGATTTTTTCACGCGTCAGCGCGCCGCCGCCGCCTTTGATGAGTTGCAGATGGGCATTAACTTCATCAGCACCATCTATATAGACATCAAGCTGGCCGGCAAAGTTTAGATCGACAATCTCGATACCCAAAGCACGCAATTTGTCTTCTGTCACCTGTGAGCTGGCAACGGCACCAGCAAGCTTGACCTGCGGCAATAGCTCAATCAAGCAGTTCACCGTACTACCTGTCCCTACGCCAAGTATCATGTCATCTTCGATATAACTTAGAGCAGCTTGGGCTGCGGCTTGCTTTTGTGCTTGCTGATCACTCATCATAAATCCTTGACAGAATAAACGTACCGTCTTAAAAGTTAAAAAGTTAAAATGCGCGGCTATTATAACCGATGACTTCGATATATGTCAGCGTAAAACCAATTCTAATAATGAGGTCTTCCACCTGGAATTGATAACCCATATAAATGCCTTTTAAATCCCAGAGACATGAGGCAACCAAAACACCAAAGCTAGTAGCGTCGCTAATAATACTGGCGGCGTAATAAGCAGGCCGATTTTCATATACTGCCCCCAGCTAATTTTATAGTCCTTTTCTGCTAAGACATGTAGCCATAATAAGGTCGCAAGGCTACCAATGGGCGTAAACTTCGGCCCCAGATCATTGCCAATCACATTGGCATAAATCATCAGCTCACGAGTCGCTGCGGGTACTTGCGCGCTATCGATAGCCAGCGCGCCTACCAAGGTAGATGGCATGTTATTCATAATAGAAGCCACAATCGCTGAAAGAAATCCTGTGCCTACTGTGGCGATGATATTGCCTTGCTGCCCTAGCCAGTTGAGTATTTGAGCACCATAAGCCGTCAGTCCTGCGTTACCCAAGCCATACACCACCAAATACATACCGATTGAAAACAAGACGATTTGCCAAGGCGCTTTACGTACGACGTCAGATACAGAAACAACCGCATCTCGCCCGCCCTGCCACCAGCGACCTGCAATTGCCATCAGCACCAGCGCAGCAGCGCCAGTCACGAAGGAGATAGGAATACCTAATGATTCAGTGGCAAAATAAGCAACAAGTAATAGTCCCAGTAGCGGAAAGGCGGCTTTAAACACCAGCGGATCTTCGATAGCGGATGCAGGTGCGCTAAGATTGGCAATGGAATATTGTGTTGGAATTTGGCGCGCATAGACTACCCACAGCACTGCTAATGTCGCGATGACAGAGACAATATTGACTGGCACCATGACCGCCGCATAACGTCCAAAGCTGATATCAAAATAATTGGCGCTGACGATATTAACCAGATTAGAAGTCACTAACGGCAAACTTGCGGTATCAGCGATAAAGCCCGTCGCTATGATAAAAGCCAATGCCGATGGCGGTGAAAACTTAAGCCGGAGCAAGATAGCGATGACAATCGGTGTTAGAAGTAATGCAGCGCCATCATTGGCAAAAAACGCGGAGATAAACGCGCCCAATATCACAATCATGGGAAACAACAACCGTCCCTGCCCATTGCCCAGTCTCGCCACATGTAGCGCCGCCCAACCAAAAAATCCCGCCCTATCTAAGATAAGCGAGATGATAATTAGCGCCACGAAGGTAAAGGTAGCATCCCAAACGATGTCCCATACAATACCGACATCGGATAACTGCACCACACCAAAAGCCAAGGCGACCAAGGCTCCTCCCAGCGCGCTCCAACCAATGCCCAAACCTTTAGGCTGCCATATCACCAAAACCAAAGTCACGATAAAGATAATGAATGCAAGCATGGTACAACCTTATTTGAGCTGGCTTTTTTAACCGAATTGGTTTAACCGGCTTGTTTTAACCGATTTTGTTGAGCTATTTGGTTTAGCCGATTGAATCTACAAAAGACTAAATCGACTTTTGATTGACACGTTGCGACACTGCTTCGGCACTTTCCACCCGCTCAGAGTATCTATCAGTCAGATAGGCCGAGCGTCCACGAGTGAGCCACGTAAACTTCACTAGCTCCTCACAGACATCAACGAGACGCAGATATAAAGGCGACTTATCCATACGATTGTCATCATTAAACTCTAAAAAAGCCTTTGGAATCGATGATTGATTGGGGATAGTAATCATGCGCATCCAGCGCCCCAGAATGCGCAGCTGATTGACGGTATTAAAGCTTTGACTGCCACCGCTCACTTGCATCACTGCCAAGGTTTTGCCTTGAGTGGGGCGTACGCCGCCCAGTGCAAGCGGTATCCAATCAATTTGTGCTTTCATAATGCTGGTGATGCTGCCGTGACGCTCTGGACTCACCCACAGCATGCCCTCTGACCACTGCGCCAGCTCGCGCAGCTCTTGCACCTTTGGGTGATTGCTGTCAGCCTCATCAGGCAGCGGCAACCCCGACGGATTAAACATCCGCACCTCGCAGCCATACCAACGCAGCAGCCGACTTGCCTCCTCAGCCGCTAATCTAGAAAATGAGCGCTCACGTAATGACCCGTATAGGACGAGTATCTTAGGTGGATGACGTGGGTCATTTGGTGCAATCAATGACTCAATATCAATCGGTTGTAATTGACTGGCATCAATATTAGGCAGGTCATCTAACTTTAACGACCCCTCTGTGTGAGGCTGATTATTATTGGCTATTGTCATGATAAATCGTCTCGCCGTCTTCTTTAGTAAAGCTGCTCACCGGATTTTCTAACAATGCAAACACTCGCTCTGAAGGTCGGCATAACGCTGCGCCCTTATCCGTGACCACGATAGGACGATTGATTAAGATAGGGTGCGCGATCATCGCATCGATAATATGGTCATCAGATAGCTCAGGATTGTCTAAGCCCAGCTCATCATTGATGGCTTCTTTGCTACGTAATAACTCTCTTGGCGAGATATTCATCTTTGCCAATAGGTCAACCAACTCGTCACGGCTCGGCGGGTTTTTTAGATACTCCACCACTTCTGGCTGCTCACCTGATGCCTTTATGATGGCAAGCGTATTGCGAGAGGTACCGCAGTTGGGATTGTGAAAAATCAAGGGTTTCATAGCGATTTCACCTATTTTTTGAATCTAGTTATTAGGGTGTGCTTTACAGACTGTCTTTTTTATCAGATTTGGCAGCCTCACAGCCGCTTAAGCTATCTATGAGCGAAGCACACAGCTCTGAATGCCCTGCGCAGCAGTCCTGCAATAAAAACTGCACGACCGCCTCCATATGCGACAACGACGCGCGATAGATAATTTGCCGACTTTGGCGTTTTGACACTACCCACCCTGCTCGCGCCAGTACTGATAGATGCGCGGACATGGTGTTATGCGGCACACATAGCTGACGGGCTATTTCACCTGCAGGTAGGCCGTCTGGCTCTTGACTGACCAGTAACTTAAAGGCTTTTAGACGCGTGTCTTGAGACAGTGCGGCAAAGCTTGCGATAGCGTTAGTTATTTCCATATGTCCAATAATACAGACATATCAAAATAATTCAATACTTTTAAATTCATCATCCTATAAGAAGACTGTTTTTTACTCAAAAACCATTAAGGCAGTAAAACTGCTATAAAAACTGCAATTGTGTCTTGCAAGATAGGCAAAATCAGCATAGGCTAATCTATTTAAATTTTTTGTCTCCATTTGCTTTTTTAACTCTCTTTTAGGAATTATTATGCTGTCACATTGGGTACGCGCCATCTTGCAAGCCACCGTCTATGACGTTGCTATTCAAACGCCACTAGAAGCGGCTCCCAAGCTGACCCAACGTTTTGCTAATGATATTCGCTTTAAACGCGAAGACCTGCAGCCTGTCAAGTCCTTTAAATTGCGCGGTGCTTATAATCGCATTAGCCAGCTGTCCGATGAGCAAAAAGCTCGCGGCGTCATTTGTGCCTCAGCAGGCAACCACGCGCAAGGCGTGGCTTATTCTGCACGCAAGCTTATGCTTAATAACATCATCGTCATGCCTACCACCACACCCGATATCAAAGTTGCGGCTGTACGCGCCTTAGGTGGTAATGTCGATCTGCACGGCGACAGCTTTGATGAAGCTAACCGCTATGCGATCAACCGCGCCAAGACTGAGGGCCTGACCTTTATCCCGCCTTATGATGATGAGTTGGTCATTGCCGGTCAAGGTACCATCGGGCTTGAGCTCACCCAGCAGTGGCGCAACATGGATTATGTGTTTGTGGCGGTTGGCGGCGGCGGCCTCATCTCAGGGGTTGCCGCATTTTTAGGCGAAGTTGCGCCGCATGTCAAAGTCATCGCTGTAGAAGCGGAACAATCAGCCTCGCTTAAAGCTGCTCTTGAAGCCAATGAGCGCGTTAAGCTTGAGCAAGTCGGTCTGTTTGTCGATGGTGTGGCTGTGGCGCAAATCGGTGAGCTGCCTTTTGATGTGGTGCGCACGCAAAAAAGCGATGGCTCCGGGCCTATCGTCGAACCAGAAGTGGTGACTTGTACTAACGATGAAGTCTGCGCAGCGGTCAAAGATGTGTTTGAAGAAAACCGCAGTATCGTTGAACCAGCGGGTGCCCTGTCGGTCGCTGGTATGAAAAAATATATCAAAGCGCATGACTTGCAAGGTAAAAACTGCGTCGGCATCATCTGCGGCGCTAACATGAACTTTGACCGCCTGCGTTATATCGCTGAGCGCACCGAAATCGGCGAGAAAAAAGAAGCCATCTTTGGCGTGACCATTCCTGAGCAGACTGGCGCTTTCTTAAACTTCTGCCGTAGCCTACATGGACGTAATATTACTGAATTCAACTACCGCGCCGATAGTCGAAAATCACCAGACTCGATGGAGCCTGCCTCAATCTTCGTCGGTATCGCCCTAAAAGAGGGCGAAAAAGAGCGACACACCATCAGCAAACAGCTGGCAGATGATGGCTATACCGCTCACGATTTGACCGACGACGACATCGCCAAATCACACATCCGCCATCTTATCGGTGGCCATGCTCATGTCGAAAACGAGCAGCTACTAAAAGTGGTCTTTCCCGAGCGTCCTGGCGCGTTGCTGACTTTCTTAGAAAAACTTGGCGATGATTTTAATATCACCTTGTTCCATTATCGCAATCATGGCGCCGCTGAAGGTCGCGTGTTGGTTGGCCTACAAGCCTCGATGAGCAACTCGCGTCAATTGCAAGATGCGCTACTTGATATCGGCTATGACTGTACTATGCTCAATGATAATGTCGCTTATCAGCTGTTTTTAAAATAGCGGTTTTTATAAGAGACCGAGCGCTCTTTTAATTTATAAAAAAAACACCATTTACTATCATAGTTTATTGATATTAATGAGGTTTTGATGCGTAAACATAACAAAAACCATAACCGGCCTAGCCATAGCCAACCTGAAGCGGTACGTATGCGTATTGATAAATGGCTATGGGCGGCGCGCTTTTATCGGACACGTACGCTCGCCAAAGAAGCGATTGAGAGCGGGCGTGTGCATTATGCTGGTAGCCGAGTCAAAACCAGCAAAGAGATTGCCGTTGGTGATGAGCTACAGATTCGGCAGGGATCCGCGACAGCAATGACTGAAAAAACGGTCATCGTTGAAGCCCTAAGCGCCCAGCGCGGTAACGCCTCTGCTGCGCAAATGCTCTATTCAGAGACGGATGAAAGCACTGAGCGCCGCGCCTATTATGCTGAGCAGCGTAAACTGGCCAATTTAGCGCGTCCTGATAATAAGCCTAATAAAAAGCAGCGCCGAGAGTTGCAGCGGTTTAAAGACAAACAAGACTAAATCAGCTTTTAATAACGTCTGTAACCACTGATACTTTAGCACTACAGCCCTTATTATTACTAGCGTTTATCTCTTCGCTCTTCTTGCCTTTGTCATCATTTATCGTTACGCTAGTGGCTATTTTATAACAGTGTGATTGATCGTTACGTTTTTACTTAAACACATTGTTGCTCAGTCATAGCACTGTGCCATAATTCGTTTTATATTGAAAGTAGACGCCAGCTGCTCTTTTTAGGGGAGCTTGCGCGCTATAGAGTCAATACATAATCAATATGCTGATAAAAAAGGTTATTTTATGCCAATTAAAGCCTCTGCCCCCTCGTCTGTACTCTTGGTTTGTTTGGGTAATATTTGCCGCTCGCCTACCGCTGAAGAGATTTTTCGTCAACAGGCTGCTATAGCTGGTCTAGATATCAAGATAGACTCAGCCGGAACCGGCGATTGGCATATTGGTCACGCTCCTGATACGCGCGCGCAGCGTCATGCCAAACTCAACGGCTATAACATTAGTAAATTAGTGGCTCGGCAAGTGACTGCCGATGATTTTCGGAATTTTGACTTAATTTTGGCTATGGACACTCAAAATCTAGCGGATTTGCAAGCAATAAAGGACGGGATAGATGAGCCTGAAGAGACCTTAGCAAAACTGGCTTTGTTTAGTGAAGAAGATCCTACTTATGGCGGTGATGATGTGCCTGATCCTTATCAAGGCGAAAGCGAAGCGTTCGAGGACGTTATCGAACGTATTGAATCGAGTACGCAAGCTTGGATTGAGAGCTGGAAGACGAATTAAGGAGCTTATATAATACTCCTCCCTTGATTGTTTGGTTTACTGAAGATTTTTCGCATTTACTTTTATATCATTCTTTATTAGTCGCATAGGACTATTTATGGCCTCAGTTTTACCACCTCGCTCAAGCGTTAGTGCGAATGACTTAAGCTTCTCCCATAATCTAGCACACGATTTGTCACATGCTAATACTATGGCGTTAGCTTGCGTAGCGGACAAAGCGGTGACTATCACTGAAGAGTCTCAACTAGATGCGTTTATGGCGGAATTTAATAAACGAGATGACGGTCAGCTACCTTTATTTGTTCTGTCAGGCGGTAGTAACGTCTTACTCCCCGCGCAGCTGCACGCTATTGTGCTACGTCCCTTTATGCGCGGTATTGAGGTCACCAATCAGACCGCAGAATATGTCGATATCGAAGTGATGGCAGGAGAAAACTGGCATGAGTTAGTCACTTATACCGTCGCTCAAGGCTGGTACGGCTTAGAGAATTTAGCCCTTATTCCAGGCTTAACCGGCGCCGCTCCGGTCCAAAATATCGGCGCTTATGGGGTACAATTAGAAGACTACTTACAATCAGTGCGAGCTTATCATTTGCCTACGCAAACTTGGCATGACTTGTCCATTGGCGACTGTCAGTTTGGCTACCGTGACAGCCTGTTTAAACGCAGCCCTAATACTTGGCTCATCAGCCGAGTGAGCCTGCGTTTGCATACCGATCCGGCGCGAGTCGCTGTTAATTATGGTGATGTGAAATTGGTAGCACAGCGCTATGCTGAGCAGCATAACCGGTCTCAACCTGCGCCTAGCGATGTGATGCAGGCCATTATCCATATTCGTCAGCAAAAAATCCCAGATCCTAAGCAGCTGCCCAATTGCGGCAGCTTCTTTCAAAACCCGATCATCGATCAAGATCAGTTCGACGATTTGCAAAGCCGATATCCTGATATCGTTGGCTACCCGATGCCAGAGCAAAAGGTCAAAGTAGCTGCCGGTTGGCTGATCGAGCATGCTGGGCTAAAAGGCGGCGGCATTGCGCCTATTCTCACTCATCAGCGGCAAGCTTTAGTCTTAACCAATCACCAGCCCTACCAAGCGAGGCAAATAGATGTCGCAAAATCCCAAGAGTTTATTGGTAGCCAAGTCTATGATAAGTTTAAGGTCGCTCTAACCCGCGAACCTATTTGGGTCAATACTAACGCTAGTATTGGACAAAGTGGCCATGCCGACTAAACGACCATTGTCAAAACGTTTATGGCGTTATTATCTGCGCGCAGCTGAGCGTATGGTCAAAGTGTTTCGTATTATTAATATCACCTTTTTAGTGGGTTCTACTGCTGTTGTCTTAGTACTCATTAGCTTATTTACGCCGCTATTTTCGCAAGCCGTGGTCTACGTGCTGACGCGCCTGCCTCTCCCTAATACGGCCTCGTCGGCCATAAGCTCGCCGCCAACCGCTTATGTGGTACTAGGCGGCGGCTTGACCAATGATAATAATAATCAAATTGTTCTCAATAGCTACAGCCTGAACCGGGCACAGACTGCGGCAGCTGCGTATCATGATCTGCCCTTACCCATCGTGCTTAGTGGCGCAGAAGCCCCTTGGCTTGGCCAATGGCTACTTGAGCATGGTATCGATGGTTTGATTAGCGAAAATGCCAGTATGAATACTTGCGAAAACGCACGTTTTACCGCGAAACGTGTGCCTTTGCATCATGTTTATTTAATCACTGATCGTTATCACATGCCGCGTGCGCGCAGGCAGTTTGCTCTAAATGGTATTAAAAGTACTGCTCTCAATGCTCCGTTGCCGGTTAAGCGAGATTGGATGGAGCCGGCGCAAAACTTGACCCATTCAAGGCGTGCAGTCTATGAGATTGCCGCCTACTTACGCGATATCATTCGCCCGCAGAATAACTGCCGTGACGCTAAAGAGGTAAGCACAGAGCAGCTATTAACCCCAAGAGGCAAAGCGCAAAAAACCAATGAGTAGCGATAACAGATTTTTCGCCTGTGCCTTTCTCCTAATTGAGTCTTATTAAGCGTATAATAACCGCTGACAAACGTTTTTTAGAGTTAACCGTTAGAGGTTTATGATGCTCAGTATCTTTTTGTTGATTCCTTTGAGTTTGATGCTATTTGTCGTCGCCATTTGGGCGGTGCGTTATGCGGTAAAATCCAATCAATTTGAGGATTTAGATAACGCCTCTCAGCGTATTATCTTAGAGGATCGTCAAGAGCGTCGTCAGGTGATTCAAGCCCATGAAGAGGTCACGAGTCAACCCTCTGATACCGCTGATACTCATATCGATAACAACGAAGATAATTCACACTCCAACTCCTAATTTTTATTTACCTTTGTATCAAGACCGACAGTGCTCTTGTTTGCTAGGAGAAGTTCTGTATGACCACAGCTTTACTTATTGCCGCATTATTTATGGGTTTTTTTGGTTCTCCGCACTGCTTAGGTATGTGTGGAGGCTTAGTCACGGCTTTTAGTCTATCGATGAAGGATGTCAGCCTAGCCAAGCGCCGCGCTCTTGTCTTTACTTATCATTTTGGCCGTCTGAGCAGTTATGCACTGTTAGGTCTGCTGGCAGGATTTATCGGTACGACGGTGTTAGAGCCACTCATGAAAGGCAATAGCTTGCCACGTATTTTACTGGGCGCAGTGTTGGTCTTTGTGGGTGTGACCATGCTTGGCGCGCCTTTTTTGAATAAGCTTGAGCGCTTTGGTATGCGCTTTTGGCAGTTCTTAAGCCCGATACGCCAAAAGGTATTTCCCCTAAACACCTTTCCACGTGCATTGACAGCTGGTCTACTTTGGGGCTTTTTGCCTTGCGGTTTGGTATATGGCGCCCTACTCATCGCGGTGGTCGCTCACAATCCTTTGGGCGGTGCAGCGTTGATGTTTGTTTTTGGTCTTGGCACGGTGCCGATGCTGGTCGCCACCCATGAGACGGTCGGCTGGTTACGTGAAAAAATTGGCCGCTTTCATCTAAGACAGCTCAATGGCGCAATCATGGTGCTATCTGGCTTGGCTGTCGTTGCCATCCCTATGGTCATGGCAAATATGCACGGTGGACACGGCGGTGGCCATGGGCAAATGGATCATGGCAGTCACTCAGCGATGATGTCTGATGCAGACAGCACAGCCCATCATGATATGAGCCAGATGGATAGCACAGTCGATCATAGTATGCATGATATGAGTGATGATGCCATGAGTCATCATACACACCACGAGCCGTCTTCGTAGACATCATACATATAAAAGTATCGACAGCTAAGGCTCGTCTTTATTTCGAAATAATCGTATTTTACTAAGACACTTTAGCCAAAAGCCCTTAACCTCACTACTGAGATTAAGGGCTTTTTGTATTAGGGCGTGTCCTTAATTTAATTGCTAGTCACCTAAATGGCTTAAAAATAAGGGCACGCCCGAGTCTAGACGATACATATCGCCCTACTCTTGCCACTGCTCAAGACTAAACTTAGTATCCAAATGCTTCTCTAAGGCTGGCAAGTTAAAAGCATCGTCTTCGCTCACAAAGCTGATACTAATTCCGGTTTGTCCAGCGCGCCCGGTACGGCCAATACGGTGCACATAATCATCTGGCTGATCGGGCAAAGTATAGTTGACCACATGGCTGATATCGTCAACATGAATGCCGCGTCCTGCTACATCGGTTGCGACCAACACAGACGCATTCCCGTCTTTGAAGCGCTGCAAGTACTTTTCGCGTTTTTGTTGGATGACATCACCCGATAACATGACCGTTTTATGGGTTTGGCGCAGCTTATGATATAGGCGCTTCACTTGATCTTTACGGTTAGCAAAGACAATCACTTTATCGACGCTATTATCTGCAATGATACGCTGCAACGCGGCCAGCTTTTGCTCTTCAGTCAACAGGTAAAAATGCTGCTCGACCAGCTCGCTGGTTTTGTGCTCAGGCTCAATCTCTACAAACTGCGGCTCATGTAGCCAGCGATAGGCTAGATTCATCACGTCTTGATTAAAAGTCGCTGAAAACAATAAGCTTTGACGATCACTATTCGCTGGCATCCGGCCGACTAGGCGCTTGATATCAGGGATAAAGCCCATATCGAGCATACGATCCGCCTCATCTAATACTAATACCTCTACCCGATCTAAATAGACCATCCCTTTATGCATCAGATCAATGAGACGTCCAGGAGTAGCAATCAATATATCGATATATTTACGTTCAAGCTCATGCTGCTGAGTATCATAGCTCGTCCCGCCCATAATACAAACGCTATGCAAGTCAGTGTATTTGGTCAGCTCCACACAATCATCAAATATCTGCTGCGCAAGCTCCCGCGTTGGTGCCATCACCACCGCTCGCGGCTCCCCTAGATAGCGCGCCTCATCATTATCAAAAGGTCGCTTCAGTAGCGCCTCTATAATCGTAATCAAAAACGTCGCGGTCTTACCGGTACCAGTTTGTGCCTGTCCAATAGCGTCTTGATGCGCTAAAGTATGCGGCAATATTTGCGCTTGAATAGCGGTGAGCTCAGTGAAGCCCAAATCTTGAATAGCGCGTAATGTCGGCGCTGATAATGGTAAGTCACTAAAAGTGGTAAAATTACTCAAAAAATCATCCTTATAGGTGAAGCGTCTATTAACACGCCTACAGCCCATGCTGATCAGCATTAACACTACTTTCACTACGATTACTTTTAAAGTAATGATAGCGTCTGCTAGTACTAGTGCAAAGCAAAAGCCAATATCCTAGCTATAAAACGCAAAAGAGCCAAACCTAGTGGCTCATTTTACCTGTACATATGATTATACATACAATACGGGCTAAATGAGACAGGTTTGACTCGGTAGTATAGCGTAGTTGCTACCAATATTATGACAAAGCGCCATAACGCCTGCAGCGTCTACTCTTCTAGTTTTCTAACTTCTTCAGCTTGTAGGCCTTTTTCGCCTTCAACCACACTGAACTCCACTTTTTCACCATCTTTCAAAGAGCGGTAACCATCGCCTTGAATCGCGCGAAAATGGACAAAGATGTCCTCGCCGCCATCACGTTGAATGAAACCAAACCCTTTTGAGTCATTAAACCACTTAACGATACCTTGCTCACGAGCTGACATAATAAAACTTCCTAAACAGTGCGCTTAGCCCCAAATTCCTTTGCAACATTGCATATAAACGGGTACTAAGATAATGATATTAGAATTACAGACCCATTAGTTGCTATTATATCGTTATAAGATAGCAACTAATGGTAGGCAGACGACAAAACTATTATTGAACTCACCAGTAATAAATTTGTAACCTATGTTGCTTGAAAATATCATAGCACGGGTTTTTAGTAACTTAAAGGCTTTTAGTACGATTTTTACGGGTTAAAGTCTTTTTGGATAAATTTTCAGCAATATTGCTTAAACTGTTATTATAACTGGTTACTAACAAGTCAGATTTTTGTCGCTAGCGTTCTTTATCTTATGTTATCTACTTATTATCTCCTTTATTTATTGTTATTGAGCTATTTTATTTACTGAGGCCAGTATGGATGCATCTACTTATAACCGTAAGCTACTCGTAGTCAATGGCGTCAACCTAAACTTATTAGGCAAACGCGAGCCTGAAATATATGGCCATACAACTTTAGCTGATATCGAAGCACGCCTGCAGTCGCAAGCAGCCAAACATCATATTGAGCTTATCTGTATTCAGTCCAATCACGAAGGTACACTTGTCGATGAGATTCAGCACTATGGTTTGTTAGCGAATAAGGATACACAAGTCGATGCCGTCATTATTAACCCCGGTGCCTTTACGCATACGTCGGTGGCGCTCCGCGATGCTCTACTCGCCACACAAAAGCCTTTCATCGAAGTGCATTTATCCAATATTCATAGCCGCGAGCCGTTTCGCCAGCACTCTTATCTGAGCGATATTGCAACCGGCGTCATCTGCGGCCTTGGACATTTAGGCTATCAGATGGCGTTGGAGTATTGGCTAGCTCACTTATATCAAGCAAATTTAGCGGATTAAGCAGAGTGTTTTAAGCCTAAATTTTGGTGGTTAATATAAATAGAGTCGCTTGATTAAAACAAAAACGCCTTAATAAAAAGGTGACGACTCAATACTCGATAGATGGTGATATGAATGGCAAAAACGTCCGGAAAACGCTTTATGAAGCTTGCAGGTATGACCGCAAGCATCGCAGGTAAAGCTGCTAAAAACTCTTTTAAACATCTATCGAGCGATGAAGAAAAGCGCTTGCAAGCTCGATCAGAGCTGATGCAAGATGTGGGTATTCAAATCGCTGAGACGCTAGGTGAAATGAAAGGCGCGGTGATGAAAGTGGGGCAAATTGCTTCGCAATATAAAGACGTCTTTCCGCCAGAGGTTGCAGAGGCTCTAGAGAAGCTACAAAAAGACGCACCGCCTATGCCCTACTCGCAGATACGCTCGCAAGTTGAGCGCGAGCTAAAAGCGCCTATTAGTGAGTTGTTTGCTGATTTTGCAGAAACGCCTTTCGCCGCCGCCTCTATCGGGCAAGTACATAAAGCAACCCTGCCTTCAGGTCAAAACGTAGTCGTCAAAGTTCAATACCCTAATGTCGATGAAAACTGCGATAGCGACCTGAAGCAAGTACGAATGGCGTTGAAAGTCGCCGGTGTGCTCAATATGAGTCGCGAGCTACAAAATCAGCTCTTTGATGAGATTCGTAGCAGCTTATATGATGAGCTAGATTATATTAAAGAAGCGAGTAACCTCAGAGTGTTTGGCGCGTTTCATGCTAGCGATACCGGGCTTGTTATTCCTAAAGTGATCGGCAGTCACTCCTCAAAGCGTATTCTTACTTTGAGCGAAGAGATGGGCGAGAGCCTAGCGACCGCTGCTACTTGGGATAATGATATCAAACAAAAAATCGCTAAGCGTCTGTTTCATTTTAGTGCCGGGCAACTATTTGGCTTGTACCGAATGCACTGCGATCCGCATCCAGGGAATTTTGCGTTTCGTCCTGATGGCAGCGTCATCGCTTACGATTTCGGCGGTATCCGTAGCTATAGTGATCATGAAGTACAGCTATTTCGACGCTTTGCTCAGCATGCCGTGCGCAGCGATGTGACCGCGCTTGAGCAAGATCTTATTGCGCTAGGCATACGCCGTGACGATGATACGGATATTCCAGGGGAGTTTTATAAACAGTGGCTCGCTATCGGCCTTAAACCTTTATCTATTGCCCCTTATCACGAAGGCGATTTTGACTTTGCAAGCAGTCAAGTCCATCACGAAGCGATCACGCAAATGCGTACTTCATTGAAGTACTTTAATCAGTTTCAGCCCTCAGCGACCACGATGATGCTCGATCGGACAGTGTCAGGACAATACTGGAATCTCGTTAATCTTGGCGTGGAGATTGATTTGTCGCCTTTGGTTGATGAATATCTAGAAGTCACGACAGCAGAATCCTCAGCAGCTAACCTAACCAAAGCAGAGCCGGTAGCACCTATCTCGCCGCAGCTTACTGAGACTCCAGATCAGTAGGCTTTAATAGTAGTCTTAGCATCAATTAATTAGTACCAGTACTTAGTACAAACGACTTACTACTAAGCACTCCGATACTAGATTAAACATGTAGCGCGTGGCCGCAACGATCACAGTATCCAGCCCCTACCGCATGACCAAATTTACCACAGTTTGGACAAGTAATAGGGTTGAGCTGAGGGCGCATATTACGCGCCAGCTCAGCGGTAAAAATACCCGTAGGCACGGCAATAATCGCATAACCGGTGATCATCACCATCGATGCAATCGCTTGCCCGATCGGTGTCTTCGGTGACATATCGCCATAACCGGTAGTCGTTACCGTCACTACTGCCCAATAGATGGAAAGCGGAATACTGGTAAATCCATTTTCTGGGCCCTCCACCACGTATACCACCGAGCCAAAGATGGTCACGAGCAGCACTAAGGATAAAAAGAAGACGGTAATCTTTTGCTGACTGGTCTTCAAGGCTGAGGCCAAAAAGCCCGCTTGCTGCATGTAAGCTTTGAGCTTGAGCACCCGAAATACGCGCAGAATCCGCAAAATACGGATCACTAATAGATACTGCACGCCCACAAACAGTAAGCTTAGATAGCTTGGAAGTACCGACAGTAAGTCAACAATACCAAAAAAGCTAAAGGCATATCGAAAGCGGTTTGGCGCTGAAAATAAGCGTAGCAAATACTCAATGGTAAATAAAATCGTAAAAAACCATTCAGCGTAAAAAAACAAAGTGCCATATTGCAAACGCATATAAAGCACACTATCGAGCATCACCACAGCGACACTGGTCAAAATGGCAATCAGTAACACGATATCAAAAAGCTTACCTAGACGCGTATCTGTGCCCTCAATGATGACATGGATACGATTACGCATATGAGTAATAGCTTCAGCGGTTGGTTGCTTCATAGAGTTTAGGGCTTAAGTCGGAAGGTGATTCTGATAAATAGGCTTAGTCGCCAAAGAGGAGTTTTGTCAAAATAGCT
Organism: Psychrobacter sp. TB15; assembly: GCF_000511655.1. NCBI lineage: Bacteria > Pseudomonadati > Pseudomonadota > Gammaproteobacteria > Moraxellales > Moraxellaceae > Psychrobacter > Psychrobacter sp. TB15. The sequence goes on along the minus strand of NZ_AYXN01000037.1, from coordinate 60,100 downwards.
ATAAGTGGTTTATAATACTGCTCATTCACTCAGGCTAATTTGCGTACTAACCCACAATCAGGTTGTCACAGTGTAGCAAAAAATAGCTTTTAACAATATACAAATCGCACACTTAGACATCAGCCGTTTAGGTAAACTTTAAGGATGTAATATGGCAGGTCATTCCAAATGGTCAAACATTAAACACAAAAAAGCTCGTCAGGATGCGATAAAAGGTAAGATATTTACTAAAGTCATTCGTGAGATTGTGTCAGCTGCCAAGCAAGGCGATCCTGACCCTGATAAAAACCCGCGTCTTCGAGCCGCTGTAGAAAAAGCGCTGTCTGTCAATATGACCCGCGATACTATCAATCGCGCGGTGGATCGCGGCACCGGCGGCGGTGACAACGAAAACATGGAAGAAGTCAGTTATGAAGGCTACGGTGTTGGCGGCGTAGCAGTATTAGTTGAGACTATGACTGATAACCTCAACCGCACAGTCAGCGAAGTCCGTCATGCTTTTACTAAGTTTGATGGTAACTTGGGCACGAGCGGTTCTGTCGCTTATCTGTTTACCAAACGCGGCGAGATTCGCTTCGATGATGTCAGCCTCGAAGACGATGTGCTACTGACTGCACTTGATGCTGGCGCGCTCGATGTCGAGAACGATGGCGAGTCGTTGCTTGTTACAACTGAATGGGAAAGCTTCGGTCAAGTCAAAGATGCGCTTAATCAAGCAGGCTTAGTCTCTGACAGTGCTGAGGTCACTATGGCCCCTGCAACTAGTGCGGAGATCGATAATGTAGATGACGCTGAAAAAGTGATGAAAATGCTCGATATGCTAGAAGATATCGATGATGTACAAGAGGTTTATAGCAATGTCCATATCTCAGATGAGGTTATGGCGCAGCTGGAGTCAGAGTAACTAAGTGCATCATGCATCATGACTCAATTTGATTAAACTCTAATATTTATAAAAGCTAAACGTGTACAACGTTTAGCCTTTATTTTTATATAAAACTAGGGCGTGTTGAACATTCAAATATTAGGACTGCTGATAGATAAAATCGCACCAAACTAGGCGTAAACCGACGATAATGTCGAGGCCTTAGCTAGGTTTACAACACCGTTTGGGGTGATTTTAGCATCAGCCCTTTGGGGCGGGGCTCTTTTTTGCCAATACATGGTGAAATTGTCTATCCTAGAATGACTAGGATTCGAAAATTTCACTGCGTATTGCCTGAAAAATAGCCGCCGCCAGTGCCACATTTGAATGTTCATCACGCCCTAAGCGTAATTTTACCTCTTGCACTTCACGCCTTCGAGCGCTAGCAGATACTGTTTTTTGTCTAGGCCGCCCGTATAACCGCCAAGTTTGCCATCGCTAGCTATGACTCGGTGACAAGGAATAACGAGACTAAAAGGATTGTTGCTGTTGGCATTGGCGACCGCGCGAAACGCTTTGGGGTTGCCGATGCGGCGCGCTAAAGTAGCATAGCTTATGGTTTCACCATGCTTAATCTCTTGTAGTGCTTGCCAGACTTGTTGCTGAAATGTAGTCCCTAGTGATAAGTCAAGCGGCAAATCAAAAACCCTCCTTTCTTCTAACGCATACTCCCGAATTTGAATAATAGCGTCAATCAATACCGCTTGTGCCGGCTCGTCTGTGCTTAGGCTATTTTTTTCAATAAACTTAAAGTCGCTATCTGCCAATTGATATTGCTTTTTGAGCTTGGCAAATGATTTTGCGTCCGTCCACCATTGATCCTGCGACAGCCAGCTGACTTGCACAAGCTTCGGCTCGTCTTTATCAGCTGAGCTGCCCTCACTTTGAATCACCATCAAGACGAGCCTATAGGTTTGTAGTTTGGTCGTGGTAACTAGTATCATTATCTCTTGTCCTCAAAGACCTATGTAAATGCACTAAGCATCAGCTGCTACTCTTTATCATCCGTCTCAAAGAGCGCCGCGACAAATTGTTTAGGACTAAAGGCGCGCAAATCATCAATAGACTCGCCAACGCCAATATAGCGAATAGGAACATCGGTAGTTTCAGCGATATTGAAGACTACCCCGCCTTTGGCAGTACCATCAAGCTTAGTCACTGTAATACCAGTCAGCGGTACTGCTTCATTAAATAGCTTAACTTGATTAATCGCGTTTTGGCCAGTACCAGCATCGAGGACAATCATACCTTCGTGCGGCGCTGTTTCATCCGCCTTACGCATGACCCGTACGACTTTTTCAAGCTCGCTCATCAGATGGGTTTTATTTTGCAAGCGCCCAGCAGTATCAGCAATCAGTACATCGATGTTTTTTGCCTTAGCCGATTGCATCGCATCAAAGATAACCGAGGCACTATCTGAGCCATGACCTTGAGCCACGACAGGGATATTATTACGCTCACCCCAAATCTGTAGCTGCTCAGTCGCGGCCGCTCTGAATGTATCTCCAGCGGCAAGCATTACTGATTTACCCTCGCCTTGCAGGCGTTTGGCAAGCTTACCTATAGTCGTGGTTTTACCCACGCCATTGACGCCAACCATCAAAATCACAAAGGGCTTTTTACTAGTATCAATCATCAGCGGCGCAACTTTTGGCGTCAAAATATCGACCAGCTCGTTTTGTAGCGCTTTATAAAGAGAATGCGCATAAATCAGATCGCCACGAGCGGTCTGCTCAGTTAAGCTCTTGATAATACGATTAGTCGCATTCACCCCGATATCTGCAACGAGCAGCTGATCTTCCACTTCCTCTAGCAGCTCATCGTCAATCTCTTTGCCACCGATAAGGATACTGACCATCCCCTCAGCTAGATTTTTGCGCGATTTACTCAGACCTGACTTCATCCGGTTGAACCAACTGCCTTTTTTACCGCCTTTAGGCTCAGTGGTTTGTAGATCGTCTTGCGCTGTCGCCTTTGTGCTTGGTTCTAAATGAGCGTCCTCTTTGCTAGCGTTTGTAGCTTCTCCTAACTGTGCTTGTAAGGGCATTTTTGGTACGTCAACCTTAGAGACATCAAACTCAGCTGAGTCATTATTGATATCAGTCTTGTCATCACTAGCTGCTACGTCTATGGACTGGTTTGGCGTTTCGCTGTCTGCTTCCGGCGACACAATAGGGGATCCTAACGCTATATTACCCACTTGCGTAGCGTTGGCAGCTTTATCTGATGCGGTTTCCGTAGCCTCTGTAGGCTCAATAGGAGTCGTGTTCGCAGACTTCGCCTCATCAATAATATCGACCGATTGCACCGGCAAACTGGGTAAGGTAATATCATCGTCATCTAAATTATCTAGATCACCATCTAGATTGATAACCACGCGATTGGGATTGTCAGCATTATTCATAAACTTGCCCTAAAATTGATCAAAGTATTATTTAGGATCTGTTTAATAGACCCTAGTTTTAATGAGTTACCGTGTTATAAGAAACGTATAAGAAGCATAGATGCATATACCTTAGTTTAGCATAATTCGGTGCAGCCTCATTAATGCTAGTTGTCGAAGCTTATAAAAATAAGCTTATAAAAACACAGCTACCAAATTCTAATGAGATACCAATTAGATATGTTACTAGCTATACACTTAATAAATAAAGAGCTATGCAAGCTTCGCTTAAGATTTAGACACAAAACTCCGACCTCAGTTTAAATAAGATTGGCCTATCCTTAGCCATCGATTTGTTTAGTGCCATTATGATCAAGTAGGATCAGACTTTTATTACTAGGCTTTTATTACTCGATTTTTACTATCAGGAACGCTCATGTCATCTACCCTATCCACTCATAACATTAATAAAAAACCTCAGCCCAAAACGACTGTTTCTAAGACAGTTCTGACAGGTGCTCTAGCTGTAGCCATCGCGGCATCCGCTTTGGTAACGAGTGGTTGTCACACTACGCAAGGTCTTAAACCTACCGCAAGCGTCATGGTTGGCGGGCATAAATCCATCTAATTGCGTAGCACTTTAATGGATATAGCCCTATTTATCGTTTTTAACATTTGAGAATATTATGCTTGTGAAGCGTTACCATTATTCATCCAAACCGTCTCGTTTATTACGGCGAACTGCGGGCATGCTAAGCTTGATAGCTACGCTCGCTGCCTGTCAGACTACAACAGTGACTGCAACTCCAGCAGCGCAGACCGCTACTTCACCAAACGTGGCTAGCGAGACGGCGAATAGCGCATCTGATTTACAAATGGATCTCTCAGGTCGTCATGAGTATCTGTTAGATAATGGTCTTAAAGTCATTATCAAAGAAGATCACCGTGCTCCTGTCGCTATGACCCAGATCTGGTACTGTGTCGGCTCGACAGATGAGCCCGTGGATAAAGGCGGTATCTCGCATTTACTTGAACATATGATGTTCAAAGGCACCGCTGACGTTTCAAGCGATGATTATGAGCGTCTAATCGCTAAGTTTGGCGGCTCAAACAATGCCTTTACTAGCTACGATTACACTGGCTACTACGAGCTGTTTCCGGTCAATCGCTTGCCGCTCGCATTAGAGCTTGAAGCCGATCGCATGACAAATTTGTTGTTCAATGAAGAGGAGTTTGCCAAAGAGCATCAAGTGGTCATGGAGGAGCGCCGCCAACGCACCGATGATAACCCGCTAGCCAAAGCTTATGAGTCGTTTCGTCTGCTCGCCCTACCTGATAGCCCTAAAGGTGAGTCGGTAATTGGGCCTATGGATGAGCTTGAATCTATCACCCTAGGCGAGCTCAAAGACTGGTATCAGGCTTGGTATGCGCCTAATAATGCTACGTTAGTCATCGTAGGAGATGTGCAGCCTGAAGCGGTATTGTCGCAAGTCAAACGTTACTTTGGTGAGCTTAAACCAAGCGCGCTGCCTGAGCGTCCATCCGTTCGTCAACAAGGCTTTCGCGGCTATCAAAAGGTCGACTCAGAGCAAGCGGTAAAAGTGCCAGTACTGCTGATGGGCTTTAACGTGCCAAGCTTACTGACCGTAGGCTTAGGTCACGAAAACCAAGCCTATGCTTTATCGTTAGCACAAGACGTCCTCGATGGCGGACTCTCAGCCAGACTTGAGAGCCGGCTCATTCGGGAGCAGAACTTACTGACTAGCGTCGGTACTTCTTATGATTTGTTTGATCGCGGCGATGGACTGTTTCTCATCCAAGCCACGCCGCGTGAAGGCGTCAGCTTAGAGCAAGCGCAGCAAGCTATTAGCAATGAGATCGATAAGCTCATGCGCGATCCTATCGAGGCGGACGAGATTGCTCGGGCAAAAACCAATACCGTGACCGGTCTCGTCTACGCGCAAGACAGCATGGCAGGACAAGCGCGTATGATTGGCTCGCTACAGACCATCGGTATTGATGATCGAATAATCGCCAACCTACCAGCTAAGCTCGATAAAGTCTCTGTGGCTGACATTCAGGCTGCCAGTCAAAAGTATCTCGTCGAAGACAATTTGACCGTTATGCACATTGTGCCGCCTAACAGCACGGCTAACACCAGTACTGATAATGCGGTCAAAAAGCATCGCTAATGAGCACACTGCTACTCAAATGCCTACTACAAATAAGAAAGAGCTATGAATAAAAAACCGTCATTGGTCACTAAGTCAACTACCAAAAAGGCTACGCCAAGCGCCTTACTCACCACTTTAACCAGTAGCCTCCTGTTAGGCCTAGCTGCGCTCTCTAATACTGCTCTTGCCGATACTGATATTGCTGAAGACTATAAAGGTTCAGCTACAAATGTTGATAGCCGTGCGCCTATTGCCGCCCTGTCAAAACTCACAAGCCTTGATAACGTTGCTCCTTTGAAAATGACTGTGCCTGATATTGAGCATTTCACGACTGTCTCCGGCGTGCCCGTCTCTTTTGTCCGTACTACTGCCCTCCCTATCGTCGATATCGATTTGCGTTTCAACGCCGGTAGCGCCCGTGATGGCAGTATTCGCAAGCAAGGTTTTGGTATCGCTAACATGACCGCCACTATGCTCACGCAGGGCACTGAGACCAGAGATGAAGATAACTTCACTCGCGCGGTGGAGACTCTAGGTATTACGCTAAATAGTAGCGCTTATAAGGATATGTTTATCGTCTCTCTCAGAAGTTTGTCTGATGATGAGCATCTGCTCCCCGCTATCGACTTGATGACCCAGATGCTCACTGAGCCGACTTTTGATGAACAAATACTGGCCCGCAATAAAGCTAGACTCCTAGTCGGTCTGCAGCAACAAAAACAAGATCCAGGTAGCCTTGCCAGTCTCGCTTTTAACAAAGCGCTCTATGGCACGCACCCTTATGCTCACCCCTCCTCTGGTACACTTGAGACGGTGCCGACTCTGAACCAAAAAGACTTGCAAGACTTTCAGAACCGCTATTTGGTCGCAAATAACGCCTCTCTTGCGATGACAGGTAATTTGACGTTAGCGCAAGCGAAGCGGCTGGCAAATGACATCACCAATAACTTGCCAAGAGGCAAAACGGCGCCGATATTACCTGAGCCTAAGCCATTAACGCAGTCACAAAACATTCATATTGACTTCCCCAGCACTCAGACCACTGTGTTAATGGGGCAACTGGGTACTAAGCGTGCCACTGACCCTATTGCCCAGCAGCAGCAAACCAACTTTGCGGTGGGTAATGATGTGTTAGCAGGCGGAAATTTTAATGCGCGATTAATGACTGAGATTCGCCAAAACTTGGGCTACACTTATGGTATCTCAGGCGCTATGAACCCAATGCTTGCGCGCGGCCCCTACCAGATTGGCTTCTCAACGCGCAACGATAAAGCGCGCGCGGCTATCGATGCCAGCTTAGGCGTGATTAACGATACTTTAGAGGAAGGAATTACGAAAGATGAGATGCGCCTAACCACTGATAATCTAAAGAATAGCTTTCCTATGAGCTTCGCTAGTAATGCAGGCATCAACGGCTTGCTTGGTATGATGAATTTTTATCACTTACCTGACAGCTATCTGAAGGATTATATGAGCCGTATTGATAGCGTCAAGCTCGCTGAAGTCAACGAAACGTTACGCAGCACATTAGATACCGATAAGTTTTTGATTGTGACTGTGGGAGCGGATGACCCTTCGCAGGATAAAGGCGATAGCGCTAAAGAGTAAAGCGCGAATAAAAAGACAGGAAGATAAAAACAATCCTAGTAGGGCGTTTGAACGTATAGCCATTTAACTTTAAACGCGCTGTACTAGTTTTTTATTAGGGCGTATTGAACATTCGACCTTGGCACTGACAGAGACTATTTTTTAGGCGATTTGCAGATAAAAATAGTAAGTTTAGTCGTTCTAAGCGTCTATTTTTATCAATAAAGTGGCAAAAAATAGTCCTGTCCCTGTTGTTGTAGTTAGGGCTGATGCTAAAATCGCCCTAGTCGTTGTGACTGTTTAAATAAAATCAGCTAACCAATGCAATAAGCATTATCTGCAATTTTAACGACGACTAGAACACAGCTTTGATTAACTAGTAGCTATCAGCAGTGCGCATTTGTGAATGTTCAACACGCCCTTACAAGACAGCTTATTCTGTAATGGCTATCGTCACGTCATAACTAAATTGCTCAGGCTTGTAGCCTGCGCCATCATAAGACAGGCGTATCACGTGCTTGTCGTAAGACAGCACTTCGTAGTCGCCATTAGCAAAGTTGTAAATCTTTGGGGTAAGCAATAACGCTTCTATCTGATCGTTATTAAGACTGACCGCTATGTGTTCGCCTACTTTAGGATATAAGAAGTAATCACAGCTGTTATTTACCATAACCTCAGCTTTGCGTTCGATTACAGTATTATCTACCTCTTTTTGAACGAGCTTTGGGCATAGATCCGGTTTTTTAGCAGCAACACGGGCGTATGAGTTCACAATTTTATCTTCGATATCAGACTGGACTTGCTCTCTTACTACAGCTGGCTCATCTGCTATAGGCGAATTCGCCTTATCAGAAGTACAAGCAGAGATAAAGAGCAATCCTGTACTGACTGTTAGAGCCAAAAAGCTTGAGTATTTTTTAGTGAGCCCTACCGGATTACTCTGAGCTAAATAGCGGTTCGCTACTCGAGACAATTGTTTATCTGACACTGTTATACCCTTTGCTTTTTAAGCGCTTCAACCTTAAAATAAAATATTTTATAGTAAGCTCTGATATTTGATAGTACTACCCAATGACAGCAGAGGAATAACTTATCCTCTCTGCAAAAACAGTCTAGGCATTAAAACATACTATAGGCTTTTATTAAACATTATTAAATGACCTATAGGTCTAAAGGGTAAACAATTATTCAGAATGGTTTACTAGTAGCGGCAAGAAGAGCTACTACTGGTGTTACCAAAGCCCCATTTGCGGTAACCTTGCGAGTCTAAATGTACCGCCCCTGTCGAATATAATCCTAAACCAAAGTCCATAGCTTGACCTTGATATTGCCAAAACTGACATAAGCTATCTTGCATACGGCTCAGCTGCCACAGATTTCCGTCATATTCAGGCACCCAAACATCTATCGCGCCCGCCGTCATGTGCTTGCTATTTCTGGCACCGCCTGCACAGGAGTTGAGGCTGGGACTGCGATAGGCAGAACGAATCTCGGTACTAGCAGGCAGCACGCCTTGGTTTTTTAGCTGACTATATAAGCTTAGCGTCGGTACCATATTTGACCAAAGCTCCCGCGGCGGCAACTGAAAAGGCTCATAACCACAGCGATCCCAGCTGCGAGCGGTAGTCAGTAACTGCTCCATCGGAGGTACGTTTCGTGTCCCTAACTGTGAGCTGAGATAACGCTGATAGTCGCCGACTTGCTGCGCGCGGAAGCGATTACTGTTTAACCAAGTATTGAAGTCCGCACTCCTATCACCATAGTAGCTGTCGTGGTTGTTATTCGGACTGCCGTACTGAGTATTATAAGCTGTGTTATAAGAGGTGTTATAACGCGGTGAGCGGCTAGGCGTGATAACCCGCTGATTCTCTTCGATAGAGAGCTTGGCATCGAAATTGTACTGCCGGTTTTTTTGGGCAATCAGTCCTTGCATACTGTCGCCTCTGATGACACTGGTATTGGCAGGGGAGATATAAACCTGACCAGTAGTCGTACTACTGCCCTGACGTACTTGAATACGGCGCTCGCTACTATCATTTAAGATAGCAGCATTCGTATAGATACTAGTCGTGCACGCCAGCGTTAATAACGTCAGCTTGCTAAGCGCTGCCATATTTTTTGTGTTTATCATATGCAATTATTACCACTAGATATTTATCGAATTTATTAAGACACAGCGCCTATCGCTAGATGATCAAGTCAATATCGCTTGCAAGCACTCACAAAGAGTATTGAGTCTATAGCTGTAGTATAATCTATGGATACTATCAAATTTTGAGTAAGCAGGCTAAAATATCGTCTATCATAATAAGCAATAGCTTCGCTTTTAACATTTATTATCATAATCTTTATAATCACGTGACTTTTTATAATCATTTACAATCATGTGTTTTTGCGCCCTCTTTATAGTTTAGCGTTATCCGTAACGTCTCATTGACCTTCTCTCTTTAGTATCGACTCTATCTATGTCCTCTAATTTGCAATATCGTTTTTCACGTCAAAGCCATCACCTCGGCCAGCGTCATGAGCCTAACATTTGGCAGCGCATCCACATTGATCCTTGGCTCACCTTACTGCTGCTAGCGTTGTGCTGTATCGGCCTGACGATTTTATATAGCGCATCGACTCAGAACGTAAGTATGGTCATGCGTCAAATGGTCAGTTACGTGGTAGCCTTTGCCGTGATGTTTACTATGGCGCAGATACCGCCAACTATATACCGTAGCTTTACACCTATATTTTATGTATTAGGGCTGTTTTTATTAGTACTAGTCGAGCTCATTGGCGAGGTGCGTATGGGGGCGCAGCGCTGGATCAACTTACCAGGCTTTGGTAGCGTACAACCTTCTGAATTTATGAAGCTTGGCATGCCGATGATGTGCGCTTGGTTTCTCTCTAGGCGTGAGCTACCGCCATCGTGGACGAGCATCGTCGGTACACTAGCGCTTATTATGATCCCTGTTCTATTAATCGCCAAAGAGCCTGATTTGGGGACGTCGCTGTTGGTCGCAGCTAGTGGTATTTTTGTGTTATTTTTGGCGGGTCTATCATGGTGGATGATCGCTGGCGCTGTCGCACTATCAATACCGCTTGTGACCTTTGCTTGGTATTTTTTATTACATGATTATCAGCGCACGCGAGTTTTGACTTTGCTTAATCCAGACGCAGATGCTCAAGGCGCGGGCTGGAATATTATACAGTCGAAGACCGCTATTGGCTCTGGTGGTATAACAGGTAAAGGCTACTTAGACGGCACGCAATCGCACCTGCATTTTTTGCCTGAGGGTCATACAGATTTTATTATCGCGGCATTCTCAGAAGAGTTTGGCTTAGTCGGCGTCATGTTATTGATGTTTATTTATGCCTGTTTATTAAGCCGTGCTCTATTCATCGCTTTTACTCATCCAGACAATTACAGTCGGCTATTGGCAGGGGCTATCGCCATGTCATTCTTCGTCTATATATTTGTCAATGTAGGCATGGTCGGCGGTATCCTGCCTGTAGTTGGTGTTCCGCTACCCTTTATCAGCTATGGGGGTACGGCAATTGTCACTTTGATGGCAGGCTTCGGTTTGCTAATGTCTATCCATACGCATAGAGCCGCCTAGCGCTTTTTATTCAACGTCTTAGTTATAGTTACAGTGCTTTAATAGCTTTATTTTTATGTCCCTTGTCCTTATATAGACGCTAGACATAAACTAGCTGAGAACAGAGTAACTTTATAAAAAGGTTGCTTTAATTAGCTAAACTTAACTAGAGCTGTAATTTGTATAACATTGCAAGGTTTTTTACTTGTCATTACGGTTCAATTACGATAACCTGTTTAAATCGTAATATGGTACATAACTTATACAGAGCTGCTAAGCAACTTTTCATAAGTATATAGTGAAGCCATAACTTGCAAGTATAGTCCGACATTGATTATTTTATTTGTTATTGAATTGTTTATATAAAGATAAACTTACCCTACTTTAAAAATAATGGCTTTTATCTGCTAGTACTAGAATACATAGCAGTATCACTCTAAACAGCCAGCGCGATTAAAGCCGGTCTACTGGTAATCGGCATAAGTTACTATGATTTAATATTTCTGCGCTCAAGTTTTAGAGTACAAGTCAAAGAGGTATATATGAATAAGCGTCTATCTGGTTTACTGACAATGTCAGTGGTTCTATTTACTGGTTCTGCTGTTATCTCTAATGCTCAAGCAGCAGAGACGAGTCCTGCGCTGTCTGCAATATCTCAAGATAACGCCTCCCATATTGATCGCGTATTAGGTGAGTTAACTCGCCAGCACGATGGTGCATCAAGCCTAGTCAAATCAGCCCGCAAGCCAACTTCACTGGCATTAAACAGCCCGTTACTAGCTGCCGACAGCTCGCAGGCGAGTAATGACGAAGATGTGCTAGAGCGTTTGACCGCTGTGGCTTCCAATTCTGTAGGCAAATTTAAGCAAACGGGTCTGGCATCATGGTACGGTCGTAAGTTTCATGGTCGTAAAACAGCCAGCGGTGAAACCTTCGATATGAACGCTCTAACCGCTGCTCACCGCTCACTACCACTGAACTGCTATGTAAAGGTGACCAACAAAAACAATGGTAAAAGCGTGGTAGTAAAAGTCAATGATCGTGGCCCTTTCCATGGTAAGCGAGTCTTAGACTTATCTTACGGTGCAGCTAAGCAGTTGGGCATCACCAGTAAAGGCGTCGGTAACGTCTCAATCGAACGCGTTGCTGGTCCCTAATCTTGATTAGCTGTTATTATTGCAGCGGATAGCTTTATTAAGCTAAAAAGAGCGCCTAGTTTAACGAACTAGGCGCTCTTTTTGTTGCGCATAATAAACGGATACAGCAATTAATAGCTAAAAGTCTATCTCAAAGGCGCTTTCAATAGCATCGTCAAGACGCTCTACGGCTATGACATTGATGCCCTTAAACTGAGCTGAGTTGGCAGCGGGTGCATTGGACTTAGGGATGATGGCATGCTTAAATCCATGCTTCATCGCTTCTTTTAGGCGCTCTTGTCCGTTCGGCACAGGACGTATCTCACCGGACAACCCGACTTCACCGAATACCGCTAATGAAGAAGGTAGCGGTTTCTCCTTTATACTAGAGGCACAAGCGAGCAGCACTGCTAGATCAGAGCCGGTCTCAATCACCTTTACACCGCCCACGACGTTGACGTAGACATCCTGCCCACTCGTATGGATGCCGCCATGTCGGTGCATTACCGCAAGCAGCATAGACATTCTTTGATAATCAAGCCCTAGCGCCATACGCCTTGGCTGCCCTTGTGAGTCATCAACTAAAGCTTGCACCTCCACTAATAGTGGCCGTGTGCCCTCTCGGCTCACCATGACCACCGACCCTGCCACTGGCTTATCATAACGGCTTAAAAATATCGCTGATGGGTTAGCGACTTCCTTGAGCCCCATATCCGTCATACCAAAAATGCCTAACTCATTCACCGCACCAAAACGGTTTTTGACGGCGCGAATCATGCGAAAGCGCGAGTCAGACTGACCCTCGAAATACAGTACCGTATCCACCATGTGCTCAAGCACTCTAGGGCCTGCTAAGGTACCTTCCTTGGTCACATGACCCACTAAAAACAGCGCAGTCCCCGTCTGCTTGGCATAACGAGTCAAAATCGCTGCTGACTCACGAATTTGACTGACACCGCCGGGAGCTGAATTGATAGCATCAGTGTAGATCGTCTGAATAGAGTCAATAATGGCAATAGCGGGCTGCTCTTGAGTCAACGCGGCGCAAATGGTCTCTACATTAGTCTCAGCCAAGACTCGCAGTCTGTCTGCTGGTAATTCTAAACGTTTGGCGCGCATAGCAACTTGCGCTAATGACTCCTCGCCGGTGACATATAGCGCGCTACCCGCTAATGAGTCCGCTCTCGCCATATTGGTCGCTGTCTGTAGCAAGATAGTGGATTTGCCGATACCAGGGTCACCGCCGATAAGCACAACCGAGCCTGCCACTAAGCCGCCGCCTAATACGCGGTCGAACTCACTGATGCCAGTTGGCAGGCGGGTATCTAAAGTGACGCTCACTGCATTTAGCGGCATCACTGCGCTATGCGTTCCCGAATAGTTCCCTGCAGGGGCGCTGCTAGCACGCGGCGTAGCACGGCTGGATGCCGACTTAGCTGAGCTTTTATTATGATGCGGCATACTAACATCTGGCGCTTCGACTAAGGTATTCCATTCGCCGCAGTCGCTGCACTGCCCCGCCCACTTACCAAAGTGAGCACCACAATTTTGGCAGACGTAGCTGCTTTTATTTTTTGCCATAGTATATGCACCTTAAGTGAATTATGAGCTCAAACGAATATAAGATCAAAAGTCTAGGAATAAAAGAAGATATAGTGTATTAAATAAGGAGGTAGTAAAAATAAAGGATAGGAGATGATAGCCAAGACCACTTGGCTACCTAATTGACGTCGTTTAATAAACGATTAAAATAAAGTCGTCATAAAAGAAAGATATGACAAATAAAATACTAGTTCATCAACAGGAATAAACTTTAAACCTGAAAGTCTTTACCCAAATAGACGGACTTAACCAACTCGTTCTCTAGCACTTCACGAGAAGAGCCCTCAGCGATGATAGCGCCTTCTGAGACAATATACGCCTTTTCGCAAATCGCTAGCGTCTCACGAACATTATGGTCAGTAATCAGCACGCCAATACCGCGATTTTTTAAGGTGAGTATCACCTCTTTGATATCACCCACGGATATAGGATCAACGCCAGCGAACGGCTCATCTAATAGCACAAACTTTGGATCTGCAGCCAAAGCTCGAGCAATCTCGCAGCGGCGCCGCTCGCCCCCTGAGACGCTCATGCCCAAAGAGCTACGGACATGCTCTAGATGGAACTCAGCGATCAGTTTTTCAAGCTCTTGGCGCTGCTCATTTGCAGACAGCTCGCTGCGCGTTTGCAAAATAGCCAGTATATTATCTTCGATAGACAGCTTACGAAAGATAGAAGCCTCTTGCGGCAGATAGCCTATCCCTGCCCGCGCCCGCTCATGCATAGCATATTTAGATAGATCCATTTTTCCTAGGCTAACGCGGCCTTTATCCATATTGACGAGACCAACTACCATATAAAAACTAGTGGTCTTACCCGCGCCATTTGGACCTAACAGGCCAACCACTTGTCCTTGTTCAACAGAGAACGACACGTCTTTGACGACCCAGCGCTTACCGTAGCGCTTGCCTAAGTTCTGCATCGATAAGCGCAGGGGTACTGGCGCTGCAGAGCTCACTGCTGATGAGGTGCTGCTCTCATTATTGTCTATCATAACTTACTCATGCTCTATTTAAGTCTTATAAACTTTAGCGCTTATCTAGACGCGTCAATTTAAAACGATAATTAGGCTACCGGCGTAATATAATGCGCTACTTGTCTTAAGTAGTGGTTATTTTAGTAGTGGCTGTTTTAATAATGGCTGTAAACTAACGTATGCCCGTCTGATTGGTATTGTTATTAGGCGGGAAGATCAATTCTACGCGCTGATTACCGCCCGCTGTCGCCTCGACATCCCCTGCTTTGAGACTATAACGAATCACATTACCTGCAAAGCTTGCACCGTTTTGCGTCAATTTTGCATTGCCGGTCAAAGTCATGATGCCAGTGGCCGCATTATAATCAATTTTATTAGCGCGGCCTTTTGCTAAGCCTTTTTCAGCGGTCACCACTTGCTGCATCGTCGCCGGTCGACCGGTTGCCACAGCTGATTGGATGCTGCGCTGCTCTGAGAGATTGACCGTAATATTATCCGCTGTTAATTTGAGCGTGCCTTGGGTAATAACCACTGTTCCTGAATAGCTCGTTACGCCAGTACTCTCGCTATACGTGGCACGATCGGCAAGCAGCTTGATAGGCTGATTGGCATCAGAAGGTAGCGCATGGCTATAGATAGGCAGAGCTAGCAGCATAACTACTGGAAGGGCGCTTATATGAGATGCTGCTGATAGCTTGGGCGCTAGCGCACGAACTATAGGCAAAAGACTTGATTTCATGTTTGGATACTCTTTTTATGATAGGTATGAAAAGCAGCAGTAGTCGTGATTATTCAATAACGGTTTTATACTTTAAAATTTTTATAATGAAAGGTAGTTTATAGTTAACAACTTACAGTTCACAATTTATAGTTCACAACTCATAGTTAAAGCGCTTTAAAATTAAATATACTGAGTTAAAAAAGCGCCTTATCCTGACGCTCAGCAGGAGTAAACATTACGGCCACTTGCTCAAACTCATACTCGCCCGTTTCTAAATTGGCTGTCATGCTAGCCGCTTCAAAACGATTGGCGCCTTGGACGACTTGTACGGGCTGCTCACTATAAACTTGCTTTGATTGGGTATTACCTTTTAATGCTTCACCTGTCACGGTTATAGGCGCTATTTTCTCACCATTTTTGGTGGTTTTTTGCTGATCTTGGCTAGCTAAACTAAAGCCGCCGTACAGGTGCAGCTCACCGGTCTCTTGATTGACCGTTGCCGTTCCTGACTCAATACGGTACAGCTGCTTAGCTGATGGCTCCCAGTTCATAGTAATACCGGACATTATGTCCTGATTAGTATTAGGATCATGCCTTAGCGATTCAGCGTTGAGCTCATACTCTGTTTCGCCTTGCTCATTAGTCTGTACTGCCTTAATATCAGTAGCTTCGTAGTCCACTTCTGAGGGACCCACACTCACTGGCGGCGTCACTTCTGCTTGCTGCTGAAAAAACCATCCTGCGATACCAGCGATGATTAGGGCCAAGATGATTAAGACACGAGTATTCACTATAATTTATCCTACTGATGACTCTGCACTGTGGGGAGCACTACCCTCTAAGGTATAGCCTGCAATGTACGCTTCGTAATGCCCGTGACCTTTCAAAATAAGGTCACATATCTCACGCACCGCACCGTAACCGCCCGCGCGCGTAGTGACCATATCACTGCGATTGATAACTTCAGAGTGGGCATTAGGTACTGTGGCCGCAAACCCGACCGTTTGCATCGCCTTTATATCTGGCAAGTCATCCCCCATGTAGGCGCAGTCTGCTGTGGTGATATCAGCAGCTTTATCCACCATAGTCATCAGCTCTTTTAGCGCCACAACTTTATCATCTCGGCCTTGCACCACATAATCGATACCTATCTCTTTGGCGCGTTTGTCTACCATAGGACTACGACGACCGGTGATAATCGCGGTCAAAATACCATAACGTGCTAATGCCTTGATACCTACGCCATCCTGTACCGAAAAAGCTTTGGTTTCAACCCCGTTTGCATCATAAATAATCTGCCCATTGGACAAAATACCATCGACATCTAACACTAGCATTTTAACTTTACCGGCTTTTTCGATTAAATCTTGCATAGGCTACCTCTTATTATTAGTTTTTATCTATAATTTATGCTCAGTGAGAAAGGGTTATTTTACCCCTGCTTGCAATAAGTCATGAACGGTAATAATAGCATCTAGATGACCTTGTTCATCCATTACCAATAGCTGGCTGATCGCATTTTCATTCATCACACTTAAGGCATCAGAGGCGCGCATGGTTTTACTGACATGACGCGGATTTGTAGTCATAATCTCGCGCATCGGCGTGGCCAAATCGATGCCTTTTTCAAGTACTCGGCGTAAGTCGCCATCGGTAAACACCCCGACTACTTTATCTTTATCATCGACGACTACTGTCATGCCTAAGCGACCATTGGTCATGGTAAACAGTGCTTCGTTGAGAGCCGCCTGCTGATTGACTAAAGGCAGATTCTCACTACTGGTGTGCATCAGATCCTCAACCCGCGTTAATAGCTGACGCCCAAGCGCACCGGCAGGATGCGATAGAGCAAAATCCTCTGAAGTGAAATTACGCGCATGCACTAAAGCTACTGCTAATGCATCGCCCAAAGCGAGCGTTGCGGTCGTACTCGACGTTGGCGCTAAATTGAGCGGGCACGCCTCTTGCGACTGACCTAAGGTCAATACGACATCAGCCGCTCGTGGCAACATCCCCCGCTTGTCGCGACTAATGCTAATGAGCGGTATGCCAAGGCGCTTGACGACAGGGAGTAGGGTTTTGATCTCATCAGACTCACCCGAATTGGAGATGGCCAATAACACATCACCGTGCACTAGCATTCCTAAGTCGCCATGTCCGGCCTCTCCTGGATGCATAAAAAATGCTGGCGTGCCCGTAGAAGCAAAGGTTGCGGCTATTTTGCGACCGATCAGTCCTGACTTACCCATGCCAGTGACCACTAAGCGTCCTTGGCAGGCCAAAATAATATCGCAAGCCTGAGCAAACCGATCGTCTATTTGCTCGGTTAGTAGCGCTAAGGCGGCTTTTTCTGTGTTGATAGCTTCAATAGCAGTCGCTATAAACTGCTCATGAGTGAGATGACTGTTACCGCTGTTCATATATAACTCATTATTGATTATTTGATGGCCTATTTTACTATATTATCGACAACTTTAGTAACCGCGCTCTAAATGGGATCAATAATGTGTTGAGCAAATACAAAAAAGACCCACTGCGTGAGTAGGTCTTCATTTACTACAACAGCTTCATGAAACTATCGGCCATACCAGCTGACCTAGGAAACTTAGAAGAATAATGGCGATTAATGATTGTCGCTATCGTTAAAGTCCTCTTTTGGCGTATCATTTAGGCCGGTATTCTCGCCTGGGTTTTCAAAGCCGCGATCCTGACCAAAGCCCGTTCGATCAGAGCTTGCTCCAAAGCCGCTACGATTAGAGTCTTGACCAAAGCCGCCGCGCTCAAAACCGCGATCTTGTCCAAAACCGCTACGATTAAAGCCGCTACGATTTGCAGGGAAGCCGCGCTCTTCGTAGCCACTACTCATACCGCCCGCTTGATTACCACGGTCAAAGCCGCCGCCTTGGTAGCCACTAGCCGAGCCTGAGGATTGTGCGCTGCTACTAGAAGATGACGCTGTACTGCTACGAGGGTTTCGCGCTGGTACTACTGTCGATATGGCATGCTTATAAACCATTTGGCTAACGGTATTTTTTAATAACACCACATATTGGTCAAAAGACTCAATCTGGCCTTGTAGCTTAATGCCATTCACTAGAAAAATGGACACTGGAATACGGTCTTTGCGCAATGAGTTCAAAAACGGATCTTGTAGAGTCTGTCCTTTTGACATAAAAATTCTCCTAATAGTTATTATTTTATTGTAATGTACTGTGATTTTATACTAAGAAAAATCATTCTAAATTATAACAGTTAACACCCTGCTCTATTGTCGTTTATCGTTATTTAATATAATCGTTTCTTACACATCATTTCTTGCGTAATGTTATAAAAACGATTCAATCATACTACTCTTTAGCTCATTCTATTTGTACTAATCTATTTATACAAAATAGCGATGCTATATAAATGTACTGTAGCGGCTACCCTAAATAATCTCTCACTTGCTCGATAGAAGTAAATGAGCTTATGACTATATTGTGTTGCGTATCAGTAATGCTTGTATCAATTTGTGCAGGCGCTATAGCGGACTGATTTGCTACCGCTAAGCCTTTGGACAACTTACGCAGCCAAGTGTACTGGCGCTTAGCCAGCTGTCTGGTAGCATATAATGCCTTATTTCGCATCGCTTCACAAGCGAGATGCTGCTGCTGAGACTGCATCGGTTTTGCAGAGTTATTAGACACCTTAACCTTGTCATCTGTACTATTAGCAAAAGCCTCATAAAACAGCGACTTATCTAAATGCGCGCGCTCAAAGACTGGATGGTCGATATGCACCAAATATTCAAGCACTTGACGATAGCCCACGCAGCGCATGGCAGGCATATTTGGGGTCAGCGGATAGCGCTCAAGTAAACCGATCACCTCATCCACTAAGCCTTCTTGCCACATAATATCTAAACGTTGATGAATGCGCTCATGTAACCAGGAACGCTCCGGTAGCACGGATAAGACATGCCACTGCTGGTTAGGATTATGGGCCAATGCTTGTTTGGGTTGATGTTGCCAGTCGCTTATTGGGACACTGGTTTGTTTATATACCTCGACGGCTCGCGTGATTCGCTGCGTATCAGCAGGCGCTAACCGTTGATGGCTCTGAGGATCGACGTCAGCCAAATAATCGTATAAAGCGCCAATACCTGCTGTTTGTCGCCACTGCTCGACTTGCCTGCGTACCTGCTCATCGCTATCCGGAACAGGCGACAGGCCTTCTATCAGTGCCATGTAGTACATCATCGTACCGCCCACTAACAACGGGATTTTACCTTTTGCATGACACTCATCAATCAGGCACTCAACATCGCTGACAAACTCCGCGACGCTATAGCTTTGTGTTGGATCAATAATATCGACTAAATGATGCGGATAACGCTGTAATTCTGCAGCCGTAGGTTTAGCGGTACCAATATCCATCCCACGATAAATAAGCGCAGAATCTACTGAGATAAGCTCATAACGACCACTATCATAAAGCTCATAAGCTAAGGCGGTCTTGCCACTCGCCGTTGGCGCCATTAAGCAAATGACGCTATTATCTGACATAGGATGAGGAGCGTCTGACATAAAGTTGCCTATAAAAAGAGTTTAACCATTTAGGGCGTGTTGAACATTCGACCGTGGCACTGACAGAGACTATTTTTTAGGCGATTTGCAGATAAAAATGGTAAGTTTAGTCGTTCTAAGCGTCTATTTTTATCAATAAAGCGGCAAAAAATAGTCCTGTCCCTGTTGTTGTAGTTAGGGCTGATGCTAAAATCGCCCTAGTCGTTGCGACTGTTTAAATAAAATCAGCTAGCCAATGCAATAAGCATTATCTGCAATTTTAACGACGACTAGAACTATTTTAGCGATCAGCAGTGCGCATTTGTGAATGTTCAACACGCCCTAATAAAGAGTGTGACAGCGTAAAGCTAAATACGATTAAGCTAAAGCGGACGATAATAATAAGCCAATTAACGGTTTGCTATCTGTCCGTACAATGGCTTTGGTCGTGAGTATCTCTATAATATCTGAGGTAAAAGCTTGCAAATCTGGCGTCGACATTTGTGCCGCGTAATGGCTAATCTGCGCATTAATCTCTTGGTTTATTGCCAACTGACTGGCTGATTTATGAGACTGCCGATAATCATTGGCTGTAAATAATCGAGCGAACCGCTGATGCCACTCCGCTTCTGTTATCACCATTAATTGTCCTTGATTGTGCACTAAAGCATAAAACAATAGCCAAGGTGACAAAGCGCTAGGGACATTATCGTTCACTGCGCCTACAAGATCTTCTGAAGCTCCAAGCTCATACTCTGACAAGTCAGTAATCACTTCTAAACAGTATGGCAAAGGCATTGAACGCTTGCCACTTATTGTAGGTAATACTGAGGGAGTACTGGACTGTTTATCGCTTGCTGTCGTTATCGCAGCGTTGTCATTTACCTGATTGGCACCACTGGCAACTGTATCTGGCTCTTGTGAGTGCTGATAAGAGTGCTTAACAGACTGTACTTGCGGCTTAAAAGCCGAAAAATTATGCCCACTGTCATCAGGCTGATTTTCGTTTATCTCGTCCTCTAATAATTCTGGGCTTGATGATGCTAACGAAGGATAGTCTATCACTGCGCTTTTGAGCTTGTTGCTGATAGCATAACTCAGATGCGCCACGATGTTATTGAGAGAGCTGATTTTGATGCGCTGTTTGCTAGGATGCACATTAACATTCAACCAAGATAATGGCAGCTCAAAGTATAACGCGTACCCCAGCGCCGCAATCTCAGCACTTGCTGCTAATTGCCGGAGCTGATTGCTGATAATGGCCTCTTTGACTAAGCGTCCATTGACATAGATTAGCTTGGGGAGATTGGGCTGCGGCTGCATAGCTGGCCATAACCAACCGCTAACTTGCGCTGGCGTCATTGCTGATGGACTTGTCTTGCTCGAGTCAGCGTACTGCTGCTGTAGACCTGATAAATCTACAGCAACTTCTACAGCATTCTCTTGTAGCGCTAAACCTAGCGCTTGCTCTAGTCGAAAGATAGGGAGATGTTGGCGGATATTAGCGACTGAGGCGCTGCTAGTCGTATCATCGTCTCGATCTGCTGATAGGGTGATACGTTTTTTATTATCATGGAAAAGAACGAGCGTCACATCAGCACGCGCTAAAGCAACTTCACGGACTATGGTTTCAATATGAGCAAATTCAGTAGCGATAGACTTTAGATTGCCGCGCCTAGCAGGCACATTAAAATACAAATCTTTAATCGTGACTGTGGTGCCGCGGTTGTGCACCACTGGCGTCAAGGGCGGCTCCTCAGCAAGTACACCTGAGACTTGCAGCTGTCGACCTATACCATTGTCATCATGACTACTGATCAAAGTCAGGCGTGAGACTGCAGCCGTAGCGGCTAAGGCCTCACCGCGAAACCCTAACGTACGGATACCTTGTAGGTTAGCAACATCAGCGACCTTGCTAGTAGCGTGGCGAGTAATGGCCATTACCATATCATCTGGATGGATACCCGCGCCATTGTCCGCGACCTGTATCATTCCCATACCGCCTTGAGTGATATGTACCTCGATATGTGTGGCTTTGGCATCGATAGCGTTCTCGAGCAGCTCTTTGACCACAGCGGCCGGACGCGTCACCACCTCGCCTGCCGCCAATTGATTGATCAGTAGCGGCGAGAGTTTTTTTATACGACTAATGGCGGTATTTTCTAGCATAACAGAATTATGATTGCAGAGTTATAAGTGCAAAGTGGATAAGTCTAAGCCTTGGGCTTGACCTATTTTTGAGAGACGACACTCAATCTGCCGCGCGCCGTCATCGACTTCCGTCATATCGATAAATATAGCCGGTGGCGGCAAATAGCTATCGGCGCGACTCGCCCATTCTATAATAGCTAGCGCATTTGGCTCATCAAGATACTCATCAAAACCAATAAAAGATAGCTCTTCTGGGTCTTGCAATCGATATAAATCAGCATGATACACCGGCTTTACAGAGCCATTCTCTTGCTCAATCTGATAAGGCTCCACTAAGGTGTAAGTCGGACTTTTGACCGCGCCTTTATGACCTAACGCTTGTAGCCAATAACGTGTCAAAGTGGTCTTGCCTGCGCCTAAGTCCCCGGATAGCCATACACTGCCCTCTATCGGTAGCGTAGCCAACTGCTGCGCTACTAATTGGGTATCGGTTTCTGAGTGCAATGTTAAGGTTTGCAGTCCTACTATAGCACTCGAATTACTATCAGACATTTAGCGGCCCCTACTCGGATTATCTCTACATCAAAATTTTTATCGATGCTCATTATTGATAAGACAGTATAGCAAATCGCTTCTCATTCGTAAGTAAGCACTTATTAACGCTGACATCTACTAGCGATACCAAACCAGAAACAAAAACATGAACTATATAGAATCTCATACTCAGTTTACGCAGTCACTGATTTTTCTATATCGCTAATTGGAAATGAACACTCGCGGTTACTATTGTCTTTACCCCGCGCCCTCCCTACAATACATGCGACGAAACTATGAAATGCTTTTAAACTTAAACTATCAATTGCACGATTTAAAACGTTCAACCCTAAGATTCATAAAGGCAGACTATGAAGCAGATCTTGGTATTGTTATTCGTAGTATCGGGCGGTATGGCGCTCGCCACTGAAGCGGCATTTCTAGGGCCTTTAGGAGAGAAAATCAGGTGATTAGCAGTATTTTTGGGATTCGGCTGACGGGCGCGCTTTATTTGATTTATTTGAGTAATAAAAGGCAGGTTGAGGATTGATAGTTTTAGTTCGATAGCGCTTGAGCTAAATCATTCTACTTGAACTGCTATATTTAGGCTCTTGCTTTGAGCATTATCACTATAGTTAGACTAAACAGGGTGCATCGTCTGTGAGAGTATCATTAGCGAGGAGCTGACTTGCTTTATATGCGCCAAGAATACTCAACAGCACCAGTAAAGTCAGTAGAGTAAAGAAACCAATTGGTTTTACTTTTGCTTTTAAACCGTAACTATACTTGGTCGGTTTCCAAACCTTCTCATTAGGTAGAGGGTTTTGATTTAGTTGGAGTACTTTAAGATTTCTGAATCCTTCTAAACAAAACAATATTATTGCTAGCCCTAAAGGGAATCCTACAAACAATCCATAGAACATAATCTCAAAACCTGTGAACCATTTATAATCGTAGCAACTGATGTTATCAATATACAAGCTAAATTTGGGTAGTAAGTACCACTCAATCAAAGCTATCGAACCGGCTGCAATAGTAAGATATTTAGCTAATAATACTATTTTTTCTTTTTTTGTATATTCTGGTGCATAACCGTTCATGCTGCTCTGCTCTATATTTGCAAACCTATTTTCTTTGCTATCACCTATTTTCATAAACCCCCAATTGATATCTCATAAACTCAATGTTGCTTGCAAGGTCTAAAATATCACTTGCAAAATCACTTTGTTACATCTTCTTAGTGCACAACTCTATACTCCCTTGCTAGTCATGCCTTAGCTTTTTGTAAAACGAATCATGCTTTATGACGGTTTGTAGCTTCATATCACCTACGGTTAAAGCGTTATATTGCCCTTTTAAGCAGATGATAAAAACTATTAAGATAAAATTGTGATTACTTAAAAAGCCTTCTAGTATTAAAACACTAGAAAACTTTATTTAAACTCTAATAGCTTGTTTAGCTTCAAAAGCTTGATTACCCTGCTGCTACGTGCTCAGCTTTGGCATAGTTAGTGATCTGCGTCGGTACACTTTCACTACTATGACGCTCTGATTTCATTTGTTCGGCTATCTTTTCGGCGATAGCAATGGTTGGTGCGTTAGTATTAGCGCTAATCAGTGTCGGCATAATCGACGCATCAATCACCCGTAAGCCCTCAATACCGCGCACCTTCAGATCCGTATCGACAACCGACAGCTCATCTGTGCCCATACGGCAAGTACCGACAGGATGATAAATGGTGTCGGACTTATTGCGAATATAACCAAGCAAGCCATCTTTTTTGATATAAGGCGCGGCATAGTCCTCGGTGATGAACTTGGCAAGAGGCGCTTCTTCCATAATAGCGCGAGCACGCTCGGCGCCCGCGACCATAAACTCTACATCTTTGTCGTTTGACAAATAATTGGGATCAATCAGTGGCGGCTCGCTAGGATCGGTTGACGCCAGTCTCACTGTGCCACGGCTCTCAGGGCGCAAATAGCAGCTGTGTACTGAGACGCCGTAACCCCACTTCAGCTCACGTCCGTGATTAATCACGCGCGAGATGACAAAATGCAGCTGAGTGTCAGGCCAGTCTTTTGGCGTCTTATTCGTAGCGCTATAAAAAGCGCCGCCTTCGGCATAATTGGTCGATAGTATGCCCGTCCCATCTTTGCGCCATTGTCCTAAGGCGGACGTCATCTGCGCAACCGTGCTTAGGCCGATACCGATAATGTCTTTGGTATTGACCTTATAATCGAACACCACATCTAAGTGATCTTGCAAGTTACCGCCAACATCCGGCGACTCCTGAATCACCTCGATACCGTGCTGCTCTAAGTGCTCTTTTGGCCCAATACCTGATAGCATCAACGTCTTTGGAGAGCCGAACGCGCCCGCGCATAGTAGCACCTCTTCGAGAGCGCTGACCGTATATTCTTCACCATGCTTGACGTAAGCGACACCCGTGGCGCGCTTATCTTCTATGATAACCTTGGATACCATAGCGCCGGTGATGATGGTGAGGTTCGGACGCTCTTCAATAGGGTGCAAGTAAGCGGCGGCGGCTGAACAGCGCTGGCCCTGCTTATCGCCATGGAAGTGGGTGACTTGATATAGGCCCGCGCCGTCTTGCTTTGTACCATTAAAGTCGTCGTTGGCATCGAGACCATTAGCCACACAAGCATCAACAAAGGCTTTAGAGATAGGCCGCGGGCTCAGTAACTCGGACACGTGCAGGGGACCTGAGTCGCCGTGATGCTCGTCGCCCCCACGAATATTGTTTTCGGCTTTTTTGAAAAAAGGCAACATATCATCAAAGCCCCAACCCTCGCAGCCGTTATCTGCCCAGCGATTATAGTCTTTGGCACTACCGCGAGTATAGACCATCGCATTGATAGCGGATGAGCCACCCAAACACTGTCCGCGCGGCTGATATCCTATGCGATTATTGAGCTGGGTTTGCGGTACAGTATTGAATGCCCAGTTGTTGATCTTTACTGGCTTGTCGCGCATCAGCATGATGACGCCTGCAGGTACACGTACGGCTAAATCTTTGCCGTCGCCGCCAAACTCTAATAGGCACACTGAGATAGTTGGATCTTCTGATAAGCGGCTGGCCATCACGCATCCTGCTGAGCCGCCGCCGATAATGACATAGTCAAATTCCATGAGAAAAGCGCTCCTTGCTAATAGCTTACTAATAGATAGTACCGATCATATAACGCGATACAGTCATTTCACTATAGCAGAATTAGCTATCGCTGCTTAGAAAATTTAACAAAACTCTAGGCTAAAACTGACATGACTTTTTAGCGATTAAATAGATTCAGCAGAATGCTTGCTACAACGCTTATCACAATCATCGTCATTATTGGAAAGTAAATTTTGGTATTGCCAGAGCTGTGCTTGATGTCGCCTGGTAGATTGCCTATCCACGAAAACAGGCTTGGAAACACTAGCCAAATAGCCCCTATTACTACTAATATAGCTCCCAAAATAATTAGGATTTTTGCCATTGGTTAGTCCTTATTAATATTTTTTAATTAAATATATCAGCTTAATCAACTATATCAGCGTCTACAAAAAAAGCCTATCTATAACAGATAAGCTTTTTTATAAAACTAATATTTAACCTAAAATTCGAGCGCTCTGTCTCCGTTGGCGTCTTGAATACGCGTTGGCAGACCTATCCTATTGAGTAGATTAATGAATGGCTTAGCGTCTAGCTCCTCGACATTGACCATCTTTCCGGTGTCCCACTCCCCAGTCGCGACAAGCATAGCGGCTGCGACGGGTGGCACGCCTGCAGTATAGGAGATACCTTGGCTACCCACTTCATTGTAGGCCTCTTTATGGTCAGAGACGTTGTAGATAAACACCTCAGAATCAACACCGTCTATCCGTCCTTTGACTTTATCACCAATACAAGTCTTGCCTGTATAATTAGGTGCAAGCGAGCTAGGATCTGGCAATACCGCTTTGACCACTTTGAGCGGAATCACTTCTTGCCCCTCGGCAGTTGTCACTGGCTGCTCAGAGAGCAAGCCCAGACTTTGTAGGACGGTAAAGACATTAATGTAGTGCTCACCAAAACCCATCCAAAAGCGAATATTCGGCACATCTAGATTGGCTGATAGCGAATGAATCTCGTCATGTCCGCTTAAATAGCTGTTTTGCACGCCAACGACAGGCAGATCATCGGTACGCTTGACCTCGAACATATCGTTGGTTTGCCATTGGCTATTTTGCCAAGAGTAAACTGTGCCGGTGAACTCGCGAAAGTTAATCTCAGGGTCGAAGTTGGTTGCAAAGTATTTACCATGGCTGCCAGCGTTAATATCGATGATGTCGATATCAGTGACTGAACCTTTATCCATCATGTCATAGCCGAGGCGCGCGTAAGCGTTGACCACGCCCGGATCAAACCCTGCGCCCAAGATAGCAGTGACATTATTATCAGCGCAGCGCTGCTTGCGTTGCCACTCATAGTTATTATACCAAGGCGGGGTTTCACAAATCTTGCGCGGATCTTCGTGAATGGCAGTGTCGATATAAGCTACTCCCGTCTCAATACAAGCTTCTAGTACACTCATATTAATAAAGGCTGAGCCGACATTGATAAGGATCTCAACACCCGTGTCGTTGATAAGTTTGATCAGCGCTGCACTGTCCATCGCATCGACTTGGTGGGTGTGCAGCGTCGCTGGACGTTTAAAGCTGTTTTTGTCATGGACGCTTTGCGCTATCTCATCACACTTGGCCTTAGTACGCGAGGCAATATAAATCTCGCCGAGTACGTCATTATGCATGGCACATTTATGCGCGACCACTTGTGCTACGCCGCCTGCACCGATAATAAGAACGTCTTTTTTATTAAGCTTGGTTTGACTTATGTTCAATGAACAATCCTCCTTTGTGTTCCTGCCGATGCCACAGAGGTGGCTATGCAAAACAGTAACAGATGAATGATGTGTATGAATTAAAAAGGAAGACCGAGGAAAACCCATACACCCGTCGGGCAAAAACTATTATTTGTCTTATAACCTTTACCTAGTGCAATTATAACAATTTTATCCTTTTTTTAGCACTATCTAGCGAGTAAAAATTAAGACAAGCTCGCTTTATAATCTTGATAATCAAACTCACGCTGGATATCAATACTGCCATCTAAACGGCGAATTACAATGGCTGGCATGTTGACGCCATTGAACCAGTTTTTTTTCACCATAGTATAACCTGCGGCATTAGCAAAGCTTATTTGGTCGCCTACCTTGAGTTTATCCGCTAGCGCATACTCGCCAAAAATATCACCCGCTAGGCAAGAACGACCACAAACGATGGTATTGTCTAGCGCCTGCTGATTACAGCTTTCTGCAGCGGGCAAGATATCGACGGCCTCGTCATTGATAGCCGCGATAGCTGCCGACTCTTGGTAAATAAGCAAATCGAGCATATGTGCTTCGATAGAAGCATCAACCACTGCGATGTTTTTTTCATTGTGCAGCGTATCGAGTACCGTTGTTACGAGCGTGCCCGCGCTATGGATACTCGCCTCGCCTGGCTCAAGATAGACTTGCACGCCGTATTTTTCGCTAAAGCTTTTTAGCCTATCGGCCAGTTTTTCTAATGGATAATCAGGCGCAATAAAGTGAATACCGCCGCCGAGACTTACCCACTCGAGCTCAGCTAAAACATCACCAAACTTCGCTTCGATATCTGCCAAACTATCGCTGAACGCCTCAAAGCTATCGTTCTCGCAGTTATTGTGAATCATCACGCCACTAATATCAGCAAGCACCGCTGCAATTTTATCTTTGTCATGCTCGCCCAAACGACTAAACGGGCGCGCTGGATCAGCAATGATAAAAGAAGAATTACTGGTCTTAGGGTTCAGACGCAAGCCTACAGGAATGTTTTGTGCATAGGCTTGCTCTTTAAAAGCGGTGAGCTGCGAGATAGAATTAAAGATAATCTTATCGGCATAGCTCAATACCTCATCTATCTCATCACTGCTATAAGCCACACTATAAGCATGCGTCTCTTTATCTTGCGCGCCGCCAAACGTCTCAAAACCTAAACGCACCTCATTGAGTGACGATGAAGTTGTACCGTGCAAATAGGGCTGCATCGCGTCAAAGACTCCCCAAGTTGCAAAGCACTTAAGCGCGAGTAACGCCTTGGCTCCTGATAGCTCACATAGACGCGCGATAATCTGCATATTGCTGACGATTGCCGCCTCATCGAGTAAATAATAAGGCGTCGCTGGTAATTGAGACGACACTTTGGAAGCCTTTAAGGATGGGTTTACTGAATTCATATAAAGCAGCCTAAATCAGATAAGCAAAAAAGTGGAATAGTATAGGTTAAAGAGGCGAAGCAGATGGCAGATGGTCATTCGTAGCGATTAATAATAAGGTTTATATTCGCTTTTGCAAGCACAAGGGGTGCTACATTTTAACATCATGACCGCAGCTACTATTTAAGTTATAGTAAGCTAAATTCATTACTAGGAGTAATAGCTTATGTCGCTCTCAACCGATTATTCTACCAGCGCTAGTCAAGCGAATCATAATAAAATAAATGCTGAAGATATTAATCTACAACACATCAATGCTGATGCGCGTGCCGTATTAGAATTTTGGTTTAATGAAGACAACGAGCCTTACTGGTTTGAGAAAAACGACGATTTTGATCAGCGTATTGAGTCAAAGTTTGGCAAAATTTGGCAAGCAGCTATACATGGTGAGTGCGCTCACTGGCGCCGCGGTGACAATAAAGCCGACGCCAATAGCTCCATTACCAATCTCGCCGGACGCTTGGCGGAGATTATTGTCTTAGATCAGTTCTCGCGTAATTTATGCCGCGGCAAGCCTTGTGCTTTTTCACAAGACGGCATGGCTGTAGTGCTTGCGCAAGAAGCGATCAAGCAGCCGCATTTTGATAGCTTACCGATGGAATGGCGACGCTTTACTATCATACCATTTATGCATTCTGAATCCTTAGCCATTCATGAGCAGTATTTGCCACTATTTGAGCAGCTTAATGATGAAAGTACATTAGGGTTTGAGCATCGTCATAAAGATATTATTGAGCAATTTGGTCGCTATCCGCATCGTAATGAGACTTTGGGCCGAGAGTCTACTGACAAAGAAAAAGAGTTTTTGCAGCAGCCGGGCTCTTCATTTTAGGCGCAGATTAGAGGTCTATACTTAAAAGATTATAATTAAAAGGCTATGCTGACGACTCAGTTTTCGATGACTGCTCATTTATGAGTAGTTCACCTCGCCTGTCATAAAGCTAAACGACTTACTGATCAGGCGTTGGTCATTTATGATGACATCGAAGCTTACTTTATACTCAGTGTTGCCCTGCAAGCCGCAGTTGTTTGCTTTTTTTATCATTGTCTGCTTTATGCTAGCCTTACAGCTATCGACTGCGTCTGTGATAGGTAAGATAAAAGCTTCGTTTTTGGGCAGTTTATAGTCTGTATTTAGGTAAGAATCTGATTGATAATCAAGTACTTGCGTCGGTATCGCTGTTCTGCGCAGCTCATCATAAAAGCGAATGTTGATAATCTGAATAGTGTCGGCTGCTGCCACTTTGATATAGATAGGCTGACCTATAGGATCGGTACTTAAGTCGCGGCCGGTATGCTTTACTGGATCTGGGGTTTCGTTATAAAGAGCCGTTACTGTGCCGGTTACGCCTTGGCACGGATAAGTTAAAACACCAGCATAGTTAGCATCCACCGTGTCAGCTGTAGCAGCGGCGTTGCTGACTAGCACATAGCCTTGATTATTGCGCGTGTCTTTATTATAGGGCTTGTAGGCGACGACCGCCGTCCCTACTACTTTCGAGCTTGGCTGCATCAGCGAGCGCAGATGATAAGGCGCGGCAAGCAAGGATCTAGCCATCGAAGTGGTTATGGTCTCTGCTGAGAGTAGCTCACCTGCAGAATGGTAATACATACTCTGCGCGATGTTTTCTGTGAAGCCATACTTTAGATTGGCGTAGCTGGCATTGAATAAACGGTTTTTGATATCTAGGCCGCTATAATGCGGGTTATTGCTGCTAGTAACCGCTTTAATATCTTTAATCTCGTTTTGATAGTGCGGATAAAACAGCGCGGGCTGCGAATGTGCAAAAATGTATTTAATATAGTTCGCATGCCCTAACGCGACTTGTTTAAGCTCAGCATCTGGCGATAAAGTGTCAAGGCCACAGCGGCTTCTAGCGTCATTAAACACCTTATTGGCTATAGCCGATGCATTATCATCATCATCGACGTTAATGTTTTCGTTACTGTTATTATCGTCATTACTATCATTATTGTCATGGTTTTGAGTCTTTTCACCTGAGCTTAAATCATTATCCTTTTGGGCTAAAATACTCGTATCAGCTTGCTCATCGATCTTTATACCTAAGACTGCAAACGCCTCCTCTAACTGCAGATGTGCTATCGCCGCTTTTACATCTTGTAGATAAAGTGCTGGTAGATAGGCTCTTTTTACTCCGTCATCGGCAGGTATTAGCAATAGCAAAGCCAATAATAACACCGGCATGGTAGCAGAAGATCTAGCGCTCACTTACTCCCCTTTTAGTCATAAGTTTTGTCGTTAATATGGAGTACTCACATACTCTACCTTTGTTTTATGGGCGAAAAACTACGTCTGTGCTCATCTAGCACGCCATGAGTCTCAATAGCTTGCAGGTGCGCCTTAGTCGGATAGCCTTTATGCTTAGCAATAGCATACTCAGGATGCTTGCTATCTAAAGCGTACATCGTCTGATCGCGGCTAACTTTAGCCAAGACACTAGCTGCCGCTATACTAGTATGCCGTGCGTCCCCTTTTACCCAAGCTTGGCAATCAATAGCAGATGAGGACAGTCCAAATTCAGACAACTTAACATAATTCAGTTCAGGGCAGCGATTGCCATCGATTAACACCTCAACTTGGCTTGTTTGAATATTCGCAGCATTGCTAACCAATGCCTCTAGCAGTTCTTCCGTGCATAAGCGCATTCCGAGCATTGTCGCTTGCAAGATATTTAGCTGATCGATAACCGCTGCTGGAATATCTGCGATAATATATCCAAGCGCGTGCTGTTGTATTAAAGGATAAAGAGTATCGCGCTTTTTTTCACTGAGCTTTTTGGAGTCAGTCAAGATGGATAAAGGTGTGTCTTTTAGCGGCTGGTTTTCGATAAGATCTGACCAAGTCTTCGGTAAAATAGCTGCCGCAACATGGACACTCCCTAACAAAGGCCCACGCCCTGCTTCATCAATACCTATCTGTAATGTGGGTAAGCTGCCACTTTGCACCGCTCTCGGCGGATACTCAGCTGTGAGCTGCGACAGAAGTAACTGTCCAGTTAATGTTATAGGGGCGGCTAAGGACGTGTATTGACCTTTGATAGTGATGTGCTCAATACAAGTGTCGATAGGCAAAACTTGGGAATTAATACTCATTTTTATCACTGGAATTATTTTATATCATAAGGATTGGAGAGGTTGTTAGAACGTTGCATCGCGAGCGGTACGTGCTCTCATTTGGGCAAACCATTGCTCGACCACGCTATTGGCGGGGTCGTGGTTGCTCTGCTGCTGCAGATTGCGCTTAGTCGCTAGTAAATGCTGTAGCTGTTCATTATAAGCCCGCGGCTGTAAAAGCTTAGTCAGCGTGCGGCAAATATTCTCGCCCGTTGCCTGCTCTTGAATGAGCTCAGTGACTATCATCTCTCCCGCTAAGATATTAGGTAGTGCCACATAAGGAACTTTGACCAAGCGCTTAGCGATCTGATAAGTCAGCTGATTAAGCTGATAAATAACTACCATAGGCCGCTCAAGCAGCATAGCTTCAAGCGTTGCAGTGCCCGAAGCGAGCATAACAATATCGGAGGCCGCCATCGCTTGCTGACTAAAACTCGGCTGACTCTCATCATAGACTACAGCAATAGCATCGCGCAGGGGTTCAGAGCGTTTATCTATCACGTCTTGCACGATATATTGATGATTTTGATCGACTGTCGGGATAATAAAACACAGCTTGGGATCGACTAACAACAGTTTTTGCATACCATCGAGCATCAAAGGTAAAATAGCAGTAATCTCACTGCGGCGCGAGCCTGGCATGACGCAGATAAGCTGACTGACTGCCTCAAAACGCTCTCTAAAAAACTGCTGTAAGCCATCGTTTTGCCAAACCAGCTCACTACGCAGCTGATTGGTCGGCGTCTCAGTCAGCTCAGTATCAAGCGTTCTAAGTAGCGGATGGCCCACACATATCGCCGGATGGTTGTAGCGCTCATAAACGGGCAGCTCGAATGGAAACAAGCACAGCACCAAATGAGTCGCCTCTTTGATACCGTGGATACGCGACTCACGCCATGCCCAAATAGAGGGGCTGACGTACTGGACACAGAACACGCCTTTTGGTTTGAGCTTCTTAGCGACGCGTAAATTAAAATCAGGCGCATCGATACCAATAAACCAATCTATCTGAGCATCCATAAAAGCAGTTAAAAGCTCGCGGCGCGCTTTAAAAAGGTCAGATAATTGCGCGACCACTTCAACCAAACCCATGACGGCTAGCCGAGATAAAGGAAACAGGCTTTGTAGCCCCTGCGCTTGCATCTTGGGTCCGCCCACTCCCACCCAAACAATATCATCACGCAGATTATTCATCTGCTGCATAAAGTCTGCCCCTAAGCTATCCCCCGATACCTCGCCGGCGACTATCCCTATGACCAATGGCGGTGACGATGGTGGTGTTAATGGTGCTTTTGATGGCACTGAGGATAATGCCTGTTCACCTAAGGGTGCACGCTGTTCATCCGCTTGAGTAGGCTTAGCAAAACGAGTCATGACAAACCTTTAATAATGATAAAAATAAAGAATAATATAATCATAAAATAACAAGTATAACAAAATTTTGGTTTTCACATTCCAGTTATCAGTCAATTAACTGCACAGCTACCCTTGTCAACGCACACTTTTGTCCTCATAATGATTATTCCCACAAATCAGCTAAATGATAGATACCCATGACAACAACAGTTACCCACAATGCAGACATTGATGACGTGAACATTGACCAATTCATCCCTTTAGTCACCCCCGCTGAGCTAAAAACTGAGCTACCTCTTACCGATGCCGCCTATCAAACCGTACTCAAAGGCCGTCATACGATTCAAGACATCTTGGATGGTAAAGACAAGCGCTTATTTGTGGTTATTGGCCCTTGCTCTATTCACGATATAAAGGCCGCTCACGAATACGCAGATCGTTTGGCTGTATTGGCCAAAGAAGTCGAAGACAGCATCTTTGTGGTGATGAGAGTCTATTTTGAGAAGCCGCGTACCACTGTGGGCTGGAAAGGCATGATCAACGATCCAGATATGAATGACAGCTTCGATATCGAAAAAGGTCTGCGCAGTGCTCGTAAGCTTTTGATCGATTTGAACGAAAAAGGCTTGCCTTGTGCGACCGAAGCGCTCGATCCGAATACGCCGCAGTACATACAAGACCTTATCAGCTGGTCAGCGATTGGCGCTCGTACCACTGAGAGTCAGACGCATCGCGAGATGAGCTCAGGCTTGTCCTGCCCTGTCGGCTTCAAAAACGGCACCGATGGCGGTATGACTGTCGCTGTCAACGCTATGCAAGCGGTCAAAGCAGGTCATAGCTTCTTAGGTCTATCTGCTGATGGTCAAGTGTCGATTATTAGATCTAAAGGCAATCCTTATGCCCACGTCGTACTGCGCGGCGGCAATGGTAAGCCAAACTATGATGAAACCGCTGTCGCAGCTGCAGAAAACGAGCTAAAAAAAGGCAAAACCAGCACGAAGATTATGATTGACTCAAGCCATGCCAACTCAGGCAAAGATCCGTATTTGCAGCCAATGGTCATCAACAACGTCGCTGAGCAAATTCGAAATGGCAATAAATCCATCATCGGTATGATGATTGAGAGTCACCTAAAAGGCGGTAATCAAAAGCTCACCGCTGATCTTAGTCAGCTTGAGTATGGCAAGTCTATCACTGATGGTTGCCTAGACTGGGACAGCACAGTCACTGCTCTTCATGAGCTGCGTGACGCGGTAAAAGACATATTACCTAATCGATAGTTGCTGACATTATCGCTAGTTGTATTGCTTAACGAAAAAAGCTCATCTATTAAGATGAGCTTTTTGTGTTCTACCAGCTCTGAGCTATTAAGCAGAAGCCTCTGCGGCACTGAGCACACTATCTAGCGTCTCTATTACGTTTTTAGAGGAGACTTGCTGCTGCAAAGCGACAAGCTCATCTTGCGCCATCTGCCGAGTCGGCTCTGCTAGCGTATACCAGCGCGCTAGCACTTGTAGCAAGCGAGATGCCAATACCGGATTGGTGCCATCTAACGTCTTGATTACCCCTGTAAAGAGAGACAAGCCCTCAGCGGTCCAAAGTACGGTCGGCTGCGAGGTGGAAGCGCTAATCACTGAGCGTATCCGATTAGGCGTGTTCCAGTCAAAATCATCATGCACGAGTAAAGCTTTGATATCTTGTGTGGTGACATGAGCGCTCGAGGCTTGTACGCTAAACCACAAATCAATGACCAAATCATTATCATAGAAGCGCTGATAAAAGTCCGCTAAACACTTATCTGCACCAGCAACTCGATGATTCACCATCGCCTTTAACGCGCCGAAGCGTTCAGTCATACAGCTAGCATTCTCATATTGCTGCTGTGCCCACTCCTTTGCACCAGCCACTTCGGCAGTCAATGCCATGTCTAAGACCACATTACGCAGGGCACGCTTACCAAGCGCTTCTGGCGTATCTGAATAAGGCTGCAATGGCAACTGATTATATAAAGCCGTCCACTCATTTTTAAGCGTCTGCGCCACTTGCTTATATAAGCCATTGCGCTGCTGTTTGACCACTTTAGGATCGTAGTCTTGGTGTATGGCTGAGGCCAGCTCCTGCACCGATGGAATATCGAGCAGACGCGCCGCGAGCATAGCATCAGTGACCGCAAGCTTAGGCAGGGTCTTCGCTAAAGCCTGCAGATAGATATCAGGACTGCTTTTTTTATTGCCTTGAATAGTGAGTAAGATACGATTGACAAGCATCTGTGTCACTTGCCATTGGTTAAAGCCATTGGTCTCATGCTCAAGCAAAAACGCTAAGTCCTCATCTTGATAATCATAATTGAGCTGCACCGGCGCACTAAAATCACGCAGCAAAGAAACCACTGGCTCTTGCGTAATATTATCAAAACTAAAGGTCTGCTCTGCCTGATCAAGCATCAGCATACGCTCATCAATGATAGCGCCGGAATCTTTGTCAAATAACGCGGTCGCCACTGGTATTGGTAGCGGCTTTGGTGCATCAAACCCTGGTACGTGGCGCGTCTGCTGCTTAAGAGTGATTGTCAAAGTCTGTGAATCACTATCATAGCTTTGATGACCAGATACTACGGGCGTACCCGGCTGACGATACCAATCGATAAAGTCCTCAATCTTACTATCGGTAATGCTAAGCGCAGATAAAAAATCCTCAACTGTGACCGCTTGGCCGTCATAACGGCGGAAGTACTCATCAGTACCTTTTCGAAAATCTTTAGGGCCTAAAGTATTGGCTATCATCCGCACGATTTCAGCGCCTTTTTCATATACCGTCGTGGTATAAAAATTATTAATCTCAACGAAGCTCTCAGGACGTACCGGATGCGCCAGTGGCCCTGCGTCCTCGCTGAATTGATGCGCGCGCAAAGTGGCAACATCATCGATACGCTGCACCGCGCTTGACTGCTGATCGGCAGAAAAAGATTGATCGCGGTAGACGGTAAGCCCTTCTTTTAGACACAGCTGAAACCAATCACGGCAGGTAATACGATTACCAGTCCAGTTATGAAAGTACTCATGAGCAATGATGGATTTGACACTGAAGCTGCGCGCGTCCGTCGTCGTCTCAGGACTTGAGAGCACACAAGCAGTGTTAAAGATATTGAGACCTTTATTCTCCATCGCGCCCATATTGAACTGACTGACGGCCACTATCATGTAGCGATCCAAATCATACGCACGGCCATAATTGACCTCATCCCAGCGCATCGAGTCTTTGAGCGCCTGCATACCCACATGACACTTATCGATATCATCACTCTTGGCGTAGAGCTCAAGCAAGACCTCGCGCCCCTCACTAGTGGTATAACTATCACTCAATACTTCTAAATCAGCGATGACGCTCGCGAATAGATAGCTGGGCTTGTTGGTTGGGTCGTGCCAAATTGCATAGTGACGGGTGTTGTCGTCGGCAACTTCACCCGCTTCGATCAAATTACCATTGGCAAGTAAAGTCGGAAAGCGCTTGTCGGCCTCAATACGGGTAGTAAAAACAGATAGCACATCAGGGCGATCAGGATAAAAGGTAATCTTGCGAAAGCCCTCAGGCTCACATTGAGTGACAAACATCGTATCGCTACCACTACCGGCTATATACAGACCTTCAAGCGCAGTATTAGTATGCGGATAAATACGTACTTGCAGCTGCAAAGTCAGCTTATCTGGCGCCTCACTAATAATAAGCTTACCGTCAGCTTGCTGATAGCAATCATTAGACAGTACCTCATCGTTAAGTGTGATAGCTATCAGCTCAAGCTCCTCGCCATCGAGGACTAAGTCACCATCGCTCTGCCGCTGCATCACCAAAGTGCTATCGACGATAGCATGGTCATCGAACAGCTGAATATCTAAATCAACGGTATCAACATCGAAGCTTGGCAGCTTATAGTCTTTTAGATGGATTTTGCTGGGCATATGCGTAGGAACATCCGGCATGTCTGCATTGATAATATTGGCATCAGTTTGAGTCGTTGACATTGATAATCCTATTGTTGTTCTAAAGAAGGCTAGAGTCTATTGTTTTTATACGGCGTCATTACCGCTTATTTAAACGCGCTCATTAAATTAAGTTTGATTCTGCTAAGCTTTAACGCTACATTGGCCTCAATAAGTAAATTTCAAGAGCAACCTCGCGATTTAACCACTTTGGCGCCTTTTATGAATCCTAACTCTCCTCCTCTTACCCCAGCCTTGCTGATAGCTTACACTCAAGCCCTTCTACCTTCTTTATTAGAGGTTACAAAAGAGGCAACCCCATCGCCCAAGCTACTCAGGCTACCCAAACTACTCTGGGCAGTTGAAGATAGCCAGCAAGCTGATAGTCTCAGCCTACTGCTGCAAAAACAAGACGAGCAAGAGGTCTTTGCTATGAATAGTCATGCTGATAAAGAGGAAAATGAAGAGAACAAGACTGAAGAGAATAAGGCTAAAAAGAACAGAGTTGAAAATAGTATAAAACCAGATATTGAGATAAGCACTTTAGCCAAGCTTAGTCATCAGTATAGTCCTCAGCGTTTTGAGCTTGCCTGCTTTTGGCTACCTACGATGTCAGCCGAGCAGTTGCAGCAATTTATACCGACTATAATGCGTTATAGGGATCTGTACGCCGCTCATTTGCTAATCGCTGTCAAGGATAAGATAGACCTGCGAGCGTACGGATTTATGCCGTTCGATATCTTAGGCGATCAAGCAATTGACACAGCTATCACAGCCATAGACTCTCCTACGGCTGAGCGTCTGCTACCAGCAGCCTCTTCTTTAACCCTTTGGCAGTTTAATCTGTACGATTATAAACGCCTGCCCAATTGGCTAAATAGTAAATACTGGGCCAATCCTGAAAACTGGGATAAGCATCGCTGGTAAAAAATAACAATGGCTCTAGTTTATCTATACGCGTTATCGATAATCTCGCTGAAATTAAAAAATAAAAACTTATACGACTAAGTTGTCTGACACATGCTGTAATACTTACCGAACCTTGGTATTATTTACAGTAATGCTACTTACACAACGTAACATTGATTTTATGATAGACCTCAATGACCTAAGTTTATTGTGCGATATATAAAACAACAAATAAATTACCTATTTAGGAGCTTCAAATGTCACAACTTTCTTCTTTTAGTAACCGTTTTGCCAAAATGACTGCGCTAGCTGTCTTGTCTAGTGCGGTGGCCTTAACTACAGGTTGTGCCACCAAACGCGCTACCTCTGAAGTCGTCGTCGCGCCTTTAGGTATCCCTGGTGGTCAAGGGGTTTATACCGGTGCGGTCGTAGTCGATAATCCTGTAGCCGTAGTCGATGCTTCAGACAATATGGAAGCGGTCGTTTATTTTGCATTTGATAGTAGCGAGATCACCGCACAAGCTGCCAGCGTACTGAATCAACACGTCAGCTTATTAAACGCAAATCCAGGTACACAGGTGCTAATCGCAGGCCATACTGATGAGCGCGGCAGCCGCGAGTACAATATCGCTTTGGGTGAGCGCCGTGCACAAGCTGCACGTAATTATCTAGCAGCGCAAGGCGTCGCTGCCAATAATATCCGTATTATTAGCTACGGTGAAGAGCGTCCTGCAGCAGCTGGTAACACTGAAGAGGCTTACGCCTTAAACCGCCGTGCTGAGCTGTCGTACTAATAGCCAGCTTACTGGTTATTAGCCTATTCTCATCTCATTTCGTATTTTGACTTTGACCCAGTAATATCAGTATTACTGGGTTTTTTTGTATTCTACAATAAGATTAGCTAAGGATTTTTGCGCTTACTCCTTCATACCTGCCATAATAATACGCTTATGATTATTAATAGTATTCACTCGCCCTTATGATCTTACTGAATGACATTCACTATACGCAGCTTACGGCGACTCATTATTGCGCTATTGCTCGCTTGCAGCCTATTGGCACTCGATTATGGAGAGATCATTCGACTGCTCTCACACCTGTTACTCTATCTACTAGCGGCTTTGATCATGACTCATTATCTTCGCAGACGTTTTGTATCGTGTCGCCCTCTTATAACCCAGCCAGTGACTTCTCTTCGTTAGGTGCTACAAAGCAAGATTTATTAAATAAAAAAATTAAGCGTCAAAGTCAACGTACTGGCGTGCGCTTACTCTTAAATAGATTACTCGCTGAGCTCGGCATAGCAGATACGCTAGACGAGTCGGCGTTCCCCTATCGACTCAAAAACCATCGCCATTATGTGTGCTTCAGTCATTCGGCAGATACAGTAGCCGTCGCTCTGAGCTTTGACAGCGCTATTGGTATAGATATTGAGGTAAATAGCGTGGCATGGCAAGTCGCCAAACGCTTCTATCATCCCAGTGAAATCGCTATGCTCGAGCAGCTGTCACTCGATAAACGCGATTATCTGGTCAGGTTACTATGGCAAATCAAAGAGAGTTTGATCAAAATCAATCAAACAACACTCGCAGCAGGTTTAGGTCGCGCTGACCTAACGCTAGTTCAGACGCTTATCGAATATGATAGCGCTGATAATAGTGCTGACAATATTATTAAGAATAATAGTTCTGCTCGTGAGCTATTTATAGAGCTGAACCAGGACGCTCAGCGTAGAGTAGCTTATATTTCAAACTATCAGACGATAGTAGTATTCTGATATAACCAGTATTTAGCGTAATATTCAGTTTAACTAACGCTCTTACCCCATTTAAGCAAACTTAAAACACAAAAAAGCGATCCGAAGATCGCTTTTTTTTATTAGAAAGATTCAGTCTTTAAATTAGAAGCGGTAAGTTGCACCAACTTTAACGATTGGGAACCACTCTAACCAGCTTTTATCTTCTAGATCTTTTTCAGCTTGACGCGCTGCATCTTGCGCCGCTACTACATTTCCGCCTTCACCAGTGTAACGAACGTTTGCATCTACTTTGCCCATATAAGCTGCACCTAGTTCACCAAATAAACCAAAGTTATTAGTGATATTAGGACGGAAGCCTACAGTTAAGTAAGGGGCTAACTTGTTACGGTGCTCAATACTACCTTCTAGGTTACCAACGTTATCACCGCCAAAATCTTCAGCTAAAGATTGGTCAAGAGTTGCATTACCAGCATAGAACTTGTTGCCATCAATACTGTAGTAACCTTCACCTTCAGCATTTGCACGAACATCAATATCGTTATCAGGAACGATGATACCAGCACCCACAGTAAACCAGTTCGCTGCAGGGCGCATCTGTACGCCTAAGTATGGGTTGCTAAAATCTGTATCTACGTCATAGTTGATGTCATTTGCATCGAAGTCACCGCCGAATAGGTCAGCAACGTCGCCACCTGCCCAACCGGCTTGTAGTTCAGTAGTCTCGTTGATGCTCCACGCGATGTTTGCGCCATAACCTAAGCTACCAATCTCTGCACTAACAGCAGCAGGGTTGATTGCTGTGTTAAATAGAGTCTTAGTTGTACCAACGACTGCGCCAGTAGTATTGCGGATGATACCCGCATCTTGGTTATACTGATAAGCAGGAGCAGCTACTGGGTAAGCAACCGTATCATTATCATCTACAACAACGATAGGATCGGCAGCCATAGCAGCAGTTGAGCCTAGAATAGCGGCAGATACTGCCGTAAGTTTAATAAGTTTCATCATTAATCTCCTAAAAATATGAAGTAGCTTGCCCACAGTGAATGACGACTTAGCGTTTTTACAAACCATCATTTTGTTGAGCAGATTAAAACAATTTTGACTCTAAAAGTCATCCCCTAAGAAGCGCTTTTTGTTTGCCATTATGTAAAGATTACGTAGGTATTGTAATTATTACCGTTACACTCTGTCATAAAGCGCATTAGTGTTACAAGATATGTCAAGACAGAATAATTAGCGTATCAATATATCTAGTAAATAATAACTCATCATTACAAAGCGAGTAACCTCGCTAATGAGAACAACGTTTAAAAGCGTAAATAAACGTGGTATCGGTAAGCTAAAAACTCTTAATGACATATCTAAGTAACTGAATACTATTTTGGCTTATTATAATATTTTAAACAGTGTAGCTTATATAACTAATTACTACAGTTTGTTGTGTTATGTGAAATGATGTATCTTAGCGAGCCATAGAGACAAATTGAGTAGTATGGCTGGCTGCTGATACCCTGCCTAGATTATGAAAATAGTAAGCTATACTCTTTATGCAAAACGAGATTAGCGAGTTGCCTGCTGAGCAATCGCATGAATGACACCCCTTAACTATCGAGCCAATATTATGCCTAAAGTATCATCTATTACTCGTGTATTAGAGATTGTAGAAGCCGTATCTTATGCCCAAAGACCGCTCTCACCCCTTGAGCTGTCAAAGGATTTAGACATTCCAAAACCTACTATTCACCGGTTGATACAGACTTTGGTCGAAGAAGGGTTTATTGGAGTGGATATAGGAGGCGGAATAATACCAGGCAAGCGCGTACGTAATCTGAGTATAGAGCTGTGGCAACAAAAGCAGTTCTTTCAGGAGCGGCAGTTGATACTACAAGGATTGGTGGATGATATAAAGGAGAGCTGCGGCATCGCTGTACCGCATCAGATGAGCATGCTATATACCAATCGCGTACAGACTGATCGGCCTATCCAGATCTATTTACCAGCCGGCTCTCAGTCGCCAATGTGGTGTACCGCAACGGGTAAGCTCTATCTTAGTCTTCTGCCTACGCAAACCCGTGCGAAGATGCTGCGACAGCTCCCACTTGATAGGTTTACTGAAAACACCTTTACCGATGTTGATGCTTTAACTGCTGAATTAGACACTATCGCGAAGTCAGGCGTCGGCATAGACAACGAAGAGTTTATCTCTGAGGCCTTATCAGTAGCCGTGCCTATACTCGATAAGGACTCACGCTATTTGGCATCTTTATTTGTAAATGCACCTACTATCCGCGTCTCTTTAGAAGCGCTTCAGACACACGTACCCAGACTTAGAGTCGCGGCGCAGAATATCCAAACGCTGTGCTATGAGTTTGAAATGAAATGATCAGCGGATGTGGCTATCACTCTGTAACGGTACTCTAATAAAATGTGCTCACGTCTTTACGCTGTTAAGGCAGTACTGATGGATCATGAATAGCCATAATGCTCGAGAAGTCCTTGTCACCATGCTCGCCAGTATGAGCGCTATACAGCTGCGCGGCTCGCTGTGCCATTGGCGTGTCGACCTCAGTCTGCCTAGCCGTTTGCAGCGCAAGGTTTAAATCCTTTTGCATCAGCTTACTCATAAAGCCGCCTTGATAGTGGTGGCTAGAGGGGACATTATCCATCACTTGCGGATAAGGGTTGTAGACCTCTAGTGTCCAATTGCGCCCTGAGCTTTGTAGCATAATATCCGAGAGTACTTTGGCATCTAAGCCGTTTTTGACGCCGAGGTTTATCGCCTCTGCCGTGCCTGTCATTAAGATACCAAGCAGCATATTGTTGCAGATCTTAGCCACTTGTCCGGCGCCGTGCTCGCCTGCATGAAAGATATTTTTGCCCATGGCGGTAAGGATAGGTTCGGCTCTAGCAAAAGCCTCAGCTTCGCCGCCTACAATAAAAGTCAAACTACCTGCTATTGCCCCGCCGGTGCCCCCTGATACTGGCGCATCCAAAAAGTCTATACCAAGCGCACTTGCCGCAGCTGCGACTTGCCTAGCGTCTGCTGCAGCAATGGTGCTACTGTCAATCACTAAGGTGTCTTTAGCAAGATGAGATAGCAGTCCTTGTTTCTGTTCGCCGCCTGCTTGCTCTTCATCATTCTCGCTACTTCCTAAATACACTGATAGCACATGCTCGCCTGCGGGCAGCATACTAATCACTACTTGCGCATTAGCAGCCGCTTGCTGCGGGCTATCTGCCACCCTAGCGCCTGCTTGCTGTAGACGCTCGGTCGCAGCCAAAGATAAATCATAGACGCTCAGCGCGTAGCCTGCGCTTAGCAGGTTCTGTGCCATTGGCGCGCCCATATTACCTAAGCCAATAAAAGCGATGTTAGGCTTTTTGTCCTTGACTGACTCACTTGCGTTTGCAGTTTTATTCATTCCATCATTCCTTGATGTCGTTATCGGTTATTGACTCAATAAAGTCTAGCGTACATGCTGCGCGCCTAAAGCATCAGCGGTAAGCCAATCTTGCAAGGGATGCTGATAAGGGGCATAAGGGTTGTCGAAATGCGACTCAATATACGCTTGTCCCTCAGCGCTTAGGCAGTCCGCTAAGGTGCGTGACCACTGCGGCGCTTTATCCTTATCAATGAGCAGCGCGCGCACCCCTTCTCTAAAGTCAGGATTGGCTGCGCAGTGCACGGCGACATTGGCTTCTAAATACAGCACTTGCTCTAGTGATAAAGCGCTGACTTTATAATACAGCGCATAAGTCAAAGCGGCGGTTACTGGGCAGCCGTGACGATAAGTTGCCAGCGCTTTTTGTGTCCATTTATCGGCAGCAAAGTCAGCATCAATCTTAGCTAGAGCGTCATCGTTTTGTAGCAGATGATCAATCTCAGCTAACCCGCCACTATTCATAAGCTTATTAATGGTTTGCCAATATTTGGCCAAATGACTCTCAGGCAGGTCAGTCGCTGGCTGTGCCGCTAAAGCGCGACTAGCAACACTTGGCAACCTACCAAAGCCTTGCTCCATCTCCGCGCGCCAATCGGCAGCTTTTAGGCGCTCAATGATAGATTCATAGTCGCCACTTTGGGCATAGTATTCAGCCAAGTTACCAATGATGGCGTCGCCGGCATGGCACATAGCGCCGGTCAGACCTAAAAACAGCCCTGTATGAGCAGGCATACGCTGCAAGAACCAACTACCAGAAGCATCAGGGAACAGACCTATGGTAATCTCAGGCATCGCAAAGCGAGTACGCTCGGTGACGATACGATGGCTACAAGCTGCCATCAGTCCCATACCGCCGCCCATAATAATCCCGTCACCCCATAAAATCAGCGGTTTGGGATAAAAGTGCATTTGCCGATAGAGGCGATACTCATGACCAAAAAACTCGGTTGCATAAGGATTGGGCAGTGGTGCAGACTCTGACATACTGTCGTAAAGCTTGCGAATATCTCCGCCAGCGCAGAAGGCTTTGTCACCTGCGCCTTTAAGAATGATGGCGACTATTTGGCTGTCCGTCTGCCAAGCTTCGAGCTGCTGTGATAACAGTTGACACATCTCAACGCTCAAAGCATTAAGCGACTTTGGGCTGTTTAAAGTCATAATGCCAAGCTGATGACCGCAATGCGTCTCTTGGGTCTCGAAAAGTACTGCAGCTTCTTGCTCTGGAGAAGCAATGCTTTGATTATTAGATTGATTATTTGTGCTCATAAAACGACCTATGAAACTTTATAGAATTTAAAAACGGGCTAGAAAAGGCTGCTAACGCAAAGAGCTAAGAGCGTCGTCTTGCAACATCTGCCGGGATACGATGACGCGCATGATCTCATTAGTCCCTTCTAGTATTTGATGCACGCGCAGATCGCGCACATGACGCTCAAGCGGATACTCGTTGAGATAACCGTAGCCGCCATGCAGTTGTAACGCTTCATTAGCGACTTCAAAGCTCAAATCGGTAGCCAAGCGTTTTGCCATGGCGCAATAAGTTGCCGCTTGCGGGTCGTTGTTATCAACTTTACTAGCGGCCAGATAGATCATTTGTCTTGCGGTTATGGTTTGCGTGAGCATATCGGCAAGCTTGAATTGTACGGATTGAAAGCCTGCTATTGGCTTGCCAAACTGCTGGCGGTTTTTGACGTAGCTCGTCGCCGTTTCAAGCGCGGCCTGCGCTGTGCCTACCG
The DNA here is from genome assembly GCF_000511655.1 of Psychrobacter sp. TB15. NCBI lineage: Bacteria > Pseudomonadati > Pseudomonadota > Gammaproteobacteria > Moraxellales > Moraxellaceae > Psychrobacter > Psychrobacter sp. TB15. The sequence goes on along the minus strand of NZ_AYXN01000037.1, from coordinate 15,124 downwards.
CACAGATACCGATATTAATACGCCCGCCATTAAGACCTTTCATGGCGATGCTAAAGCCTTGACCTTCAGCACCTAATAAGTTGGATGCAGGGACTTTGACATTGTTAAAGCTAATAGTACGCGTCGGCTGCGCTTTCCAACCCATTTTATGCTCGTTTTTACCATACTCAATGCCGTCGCTTTGGGCATCGACTACAAAGGCAGAAACGCCCTTAGCACCTGTATCACCTGTGCGCGCCATGACGACCAACACATCAGTTGACCCCGCCCCTGAGATAAAGGTTTTCTCGCCATTGAGGACGTAATAATCGCCTTGTCTATCCGCCTTGGTGCGTAAGGACGCCGCATCAGAGCCTGCATTTGGCTCTGTCAGACAATAGCTGCCTAACCACTCGCCATTGACCATCTTCGGCAGATACTGCTGGCATAGCGCGTCATGACCATACTCTCCAATCATCCATGACACCATGTTATGGATGCTCATATAAGAAGCCACCGCAGTGTCGCCCCAAGCTAGCGCCTCAAACACCATCGCTGAGTCCAAGCGCGGCAAGCCTAGACCCTCATAATTAGGATTGGTATAAAGGCCTAAAAAGCCAAGCTCTCCTGATTTTTTGATGACCTCAATAGGAAAGTACGAGCTGCGATCCCATTCAGCAGCGTTGGGTCTTAGCTCTTTTAATGCGAACTGACGAGCGCTGTGCTCAAAAGCTACTTGATCGTCGGTTAGGGAAAAATCCATGCAGTTATCCTTAAATAGTGCGGCAAAATGTAGCTTACAATACAGCTTACATTGAGATGGTAGTATTGACTTTGCCCCGGCTTGCTTCATCATCGAACCAGCGCGCGGTGACTGTTTTGGTTTGCGTATAGAACTGCACTGCTTGCTTGCCATAAGGTCCTAAATCGCCAAGCTTGCTAGCGCGTGAGCCTGAGAACGAGAACATAGGTAGCGGTACAGGAATCGGTAAATTAATACCGATTTGACCGACCATGACGTCCTGCTGGAATTTATGCGCCGCCGCTCCTGACTGAGTAAAAATAGCAGTGCCATTACCGTTAGGATTATTATTAATCAGCTCAATAGCTTCATCTAAGCTACCCACGCGCATGATACAAAGCACTGGACCAAAGATTTCTTGTTGGTAAATCTGCATCTCACTTGTGACATGATCAAAGATCGTCGGTCCAACGAAGTTGCCTTTCTCAAATCCTTCGACCTGAATACCGCGACCATCCAGAAGTAAGCTTGCGCCTTCCTCGACTCCTGTATTAATTAAATGCTCAACGCGAGCTTTTGCCGCAGGCGAGATGAGCGGGCCTAGATCTTTGTCGTTCTTACCTGCAGAGACTACTAAAGTTTCAGCTTTGGCTTTGATGTCATCGATCCACTCGCCTGCTGCGCCGACCAACACCACAACTGACAAAGCCATACAGCGCTGTCCTGCTGCCCCAAAGGCCGCGCCTGCGAGCTGGTTTAGCGTTTGCTCTTTATTGGCATCAGGCAAGATGACGCCATGATTTTTGGCGCCCATCATACACTGAGCGCGTTTACCTGACCGACTTGCGCGCTCATAGACATGTTTGCCAACTGCGGTAGAACCGACAAAAGACACCGCCTTGATGTCAGGATGATCGCAGATAGCGTCAACGGTTGGCTTGCCGCCATGCACGACGTTCAATACCCCTTTTGGCACGCCCGCCTCTACTGCTAGCTCGACTAAACGCATAGTCACCATTGGATCTTGCTCAGAGGGCTTTAAGATAAAGGTGTTGCCCGTGGCGATGGCCATCGGGAACATCCATAGTGGAATCATCGCTGGAAAGTTAAACGGCGTGATACCCGCGCATACGCCAAGCGGCTGCCAAATGCTATAAGTATCTACATCTGAGGCGACGTTTTCGACAAAGTCGCCCATTTGCAGGTTAGCGATACCCGCCGCATGTTCGACCACTTCTAAACCACGAAACACATCACCGCGCGCATCAGCAAGGGTTTTGCCTTGCTCGGCGGTTAGAATTTGCGCAAGCTCATCCATGTGCTCACGAATGAGTGCTTGATACTTTAAGAAGATACGCGCACGAGTGGTGATAGGCGTTTTGCGCCAAGTCGCAAATGCAGCTTTGGCAGTGGCGACGGCTTCGTTGATCTCATCATCGGTGCTTTGTGGTACTTTAGCAATGATGTCTTGAGTGGCAGGATCAGAAATATCAATCCATTCGCTAGTGTTAGATTGGCTGAACTCACCATTGATGAGCTGTTGAACATGATGCATAAGATATCCTTATCTTGTTTGAGTCATCACAAAATATATTATGAAAGATAGCGATTGAGCTGTCAGTGAAGAGTAGATTAACAATTTGATGGTCATCGACTATAACAACAATGTCAAATTAAGGTCAAGCGCTTTAAGGCATCTGGCTGTGAGTGAATACAAATCGCTTGTTAAACTAAAAAAAAGCCCATGAATACTCATGAGCTTTTTACGAGCTGATAATAGACTTATCATTCATCAATAAAATAAACACAGCCACTTAAAGCAAGCCGATTAGCCTTTATTCTGCTCGTTATACTCGTCACGCATGACTTTTTTATCGTGTTTACCGACTGAGGTTTTAGGCAGATCATCGAAGAATTGAAACTCACTCGGGATGCCATATTTAGGAATGATACCTTTAGCAACCGCTTGCTCAGCAACCGCTATAATATCATCAGCAGTGGTGTCTTGATGGCTCGGTTTGAGAACGATCAGGGCTACCGGACGTTCGCCCCATTTTTTATCAGGGACGCCAATGACCGAGACATCGGCTACTGCTGGGTGCAGCGACAAGATAGTCTCAATCTCGAGCGAGGATATCCACTCGCCGCCTGATTTGATCACGTCTTTGAGACGATCGGTGATTTTGAAGTAGCCGTCTTTGGTCATATAAGCGATATCTTGAGTGTGCATGTAGCCGTTTTCCCACAGCTCAGTACCGGCATCGTCGTTTTTGAAGTAGCTTTGCGTCAGCCAAGGCGCACGTAGCACCAGCTCACCAGTATTGTCTGCGCCTGTACCAACTGATTTATTATCGGTACTCCACACTTGCGCATCGACCATCATTACAGGTTTGCCTGACATGCAGCGGCGGGTGATATCTTCATCAACACTCATCTCAGGCTCATCGATAGTGAACTCGGTCAGACCAATGAGCGGCGCAGTCTCTGACATACCGTAACCTGTGTAGACTTCGATATCTTGCGCGAGAGCCGCTTTGGCTAATCCTTCGGTCAATCGCGAGCCGCCGATGATCATTTTTAGACCGTTAAAGCTCTTATTGCGATCTTGGGCTTCTTTTAGCACCATTTGTAGTATCGTCGGAACACAATGCGTAATGCTGACCTTTTCATTGATGATGAGATCGAGCAAAGTATCAGGCGCATAACGACCTGGATAAACTTGCTTGAGACCTGTCATCGTCGCAGTATAAGGAAAGCCCCACGCATGCACATGGAACATCGGCGTCATCGGCATATAGACGTCGCCATAGCTGACGCCTTGCTTATCTGGGAGCATTCCTAAGGTTGCCGCCTCCGCCATGCTGTGCAGTACTAGCTGACGATGGCTAAAGAAAACGCCTTTAGGATTACCTGTGGTACCTGAAGTATAAAAGGTAGTGGCGATAGTATTTTCATCAAAATCTGGAAACTCAAACTCATCACTGGCATCTGCTAATAGCGTCTCATACTCACCAATGACGCGGCTTTGATTATCACCGAACACCCCTTCAACTGTGGTGCCATTATCATCAAGCCAGATAATGTGCTCGATACTGGAGTTTTCGAACTGATAGTCTTTGACTAAAGGCGCAAATTCAGAATTAAGCATCAGCACTTTTGGTTTGGCGTGATTAACCGTATATAGCACCTTTTCAGGCGACAGACGAATATTCACCGTTTGCAGCACATATTCAGACATCGGAATCGCGAAGTAGGACTCAAGATAGCGATGACTGTCCCAGTCCATAACAGCGATGACGTCCCCTGCGTCCAGGTTAAGACTATCTAAGACATTGGCTAGGCGGTTAATACGGGTAAAGAACTCGCTATAAGTAAAGCGTTTTTTGTCGGCATAGATGATTTCTTGGGCTTGCGAGACCGTCTTAGCACGGTTCAATAGCTGCTTGATAATCAGCGGATAATCGTAAGCAGACGGGGCGCTATGATAAGCATTTGACATAAATCTCATTTCCTTTGAGGGTGTTCGTTATTTTCGTGTCTTAACATGGCTTAGTAATTCAGTTTGCAGGTTTTGGCCATTTGAATACTAATAATTTCAAATCAAGATACGCTTAATACTAAAAAAATTTAAATGCGCTGTAAAGTGAGCTTGCGTAAGTGGTAGGCTAACAAGCGATCATAGCTGTATAGGCTAAGCAGCTTTTGACTTGGTTTTTATCATGCCAAAACTTGCAATCAGCAGCGCTAATACTTGTACGAATAATAGCAGCCATACCGTAAATTGCCATTGCCCATAAGCATAAGCTAGACCGCAAAGCCAAGCGCCTACCGTGCCGCCTGCGTAATAGAATAAATAATATAGCCCTGAGGCTAGCGAGCGGCCTTGTTTAACATTGACCGCGATATAGCTGATGGTCGCCGATTGAGTCACAAACACCCCTGAGGACATCACCCCTAGACCGATAACGATCAGCCATAAAGGCGTCGCTAGCGTCAACAACACTCCAAGCATCGAGATAATGACCGCCACTATAATCGTGCGCGCTGAGCCAAAGCGGCGCAATAGAATAGTCGATAGCGGCGTAATGATCACCCCTATCAGATAAACGGCAAAAATATTCGCAAGTGCGCCGGTGCCGAGATTGTATGGTGTATCAGCGAGATATAAATTAATAAAGGTAAAACAGCCCACCAGTGAAAATAGCACGCAAGCGCCAAGTAAGCAGGCGGTGACCACGTAACGATTGACTAAGTGCGAGCCGAGCGTCTGTATCGCCGAGCGAAAGTTTGGATTGGCCACAAACTGCCGCGACGCAGGCAGCATCTTAGTAACCCATAAAGCGCCAAGTAGCGTCATCGCCGCCATCACATAATAGCCTGCACGCCAGCCGATCAGCTCATGCAAATGCCCCAGCAAAAACCGGCCCATAAAGCCGCCGAGTACAGAGCCTGATACATAAAACGACATCAGCTCTGTGACCGCACGCCCCTCAAACTCCTCGCCGATATAAGCAATCGTCACCACCGTGATACCGGGTACAGACAACCCCTGCAAAAACCGCCAAACCCCCATCCAGCCGATGCTCGGGCTTTGAGCGATAAGCGCCGTTGGTAGCGTCAAAAACAATAAAGCACCAACAATAAACACCTTACGGCCGACAGCATCAGACAGCATGCCCAAAAAAGGCGACATAATTGCAATCGCCAGTACCGTCGCGCCAACCACCATACCCGCCTGTACTTCCGTGGCAGCAAAATCTGTGATAAGCACTGGCAAGATAGCCTGCACAGAATAGACCTGCAAAAAAGCAAACATGCCGATAAGCCCCATGGTCAGCTTTAATACCCACGAAGGCGAATGGTGTGGCGTGTTTGCGTGATATGCTCTCTCGCCGTTTGAGTGGTGAGCGTCGGCGACGTTGCGACTTGTTGTATGATGTATTGGTTTCAAAATAGTGCTAACTGTATTGGACGCTAAAAAGCGTAAGTAAAAAGAAAGTAGCGCTCTAGGTATTTTAATTACCTACTAACCCTTAGCGCTTATTAATTAATGAAGCACTATAGCACAAGCGATATCGGTTTTAAGGGCACAAAATGTTATTGATACTTATCACCTAGGCTCTCAAGTGGCTCGGTGTTCTATCTGAGTATGGACATTCTTAAACGTCCAGCAAAACAACGTCCAACAAGTCCTAAGCTTATACATCGCTCCCTTTGACATATTAACTATTAAAACCTACTATAAATCGGCTTTTATCAGCTTACTCTCTTGTTAAGATTGACTATTAAGCAATGCACTGAACTTTTTAAAAGACAACTATCAAAAGACAACTACTATGATAAATTGCCTAACGCGTTTGAGTATAGCTACAATCATAATAGCTACCTACGCGCTACTGTCTACAGCGCCTGCTTCAGCTAAGATTGCACTAACAGAAACGACACAGACAGTGCCAACGCCAACCTCAACGTCGGTAGCATCGCTCAACCAAGATGTAACTTGTATTCCTGACAGTGCAATTAGCGCTGATAATTTAAGTCAAACAAAAAATAACGGACCCTTTAACATTGCTAGCAAAAAAGTACCACGTGAGTTAGTAGACGGCTTTGGCGGTGGCACTATTTACTATCCGACTAACGCTAGCAACTGCGGACGTTTGGGCGCAATTGCTGTGATACCTGGCTACGTCTCTTATGAATCGTCGATTAAATGGTTGGGACCCCGCCTAGCTGCTTGGGGCTTTGTCGTGATTACAATGAATACCAACTCTATTTATGATAGACCCGATAGCCGCGCTAAGCAGCTAAGCCATGCTTTAGATTATGTAATCAGCGATAATACCGTAGGCAATATAGTAGATCCTGATCGCTTAGGGGCAATTGGTTGGTCCATGGGCGGGGGCGGCGCGCTCAAACTAGCATCTACGCATAGCAACGTACGCGCCATTATGCCACTCGCCCCTTATCATGATAGAAGCTATGGTGAAGTAACAACGCCGACTTTTGTTATCTCCTGTGAGTACGATGTTATTGCGGCTAATAACAAGTATACCAATTTGTTTTATAAACAAGCGACAGGGCCTAAGATGAAGATTGAGGTCAATAACGCCAGCCATCTCTGTCCAAGTTACCGCTTGAATGAAAAGCTACTAAGCAAGCCTAGTATCGCGTGGATGCAGCGTCATATCAATGGCGATACCCGCTTTGATCAGTTCTTATGTGGTCGAGAAGACTATAGCATAAGCCCGCGTATATCGAATTATGATTACGCTGACTGTCCGTAACTGACTTACATACTTGGCTTGTATGTTCCCTGTACAACAACAGTTACCGTAGGGATAAGTCTATCTAATTAAGCGTATTATGGTTCCCGAATGAATAAAAAGAATTATTCAAAAACCACTTAAAAGACTACTTTTATACATTCGTGAACGTCATTCACTATAGAGGCTTATATGTCAGAAGAATTTAAAAAAGATCAGATACATGACCTAGGCGCTGGGTTTTGGAACATTAGAGGCTCTTTTGTCAGAAATGGTATGGTCGATATCGGTAATCAATCAGCGCTCGTTAAGCTAGCATCAGGGAAGTTTATTTTGCTAGATAGCTATACTTTAACTGGTGAGGTGCGCGAGCAAGTGCTGGCGCTGACCAATAATGGTAAAGATATTGAAGCGGTGCTCAATGTACATCCTTTTCACACTGTACACTGTGCAAAAGTCGCCAAGGATTTTCCGCACGCTACTTTTTATGGTAGTGCTCGCCATCATAAGCAGGTACCCGAGGTCAACTGGAGCGAGGATTATGTAGAAAGCGAAGCTGTAGCCCAGCGCTATCCTGAGCTTGAGTTCTCCTTACCAAAAGGTATTGATTATATCTCCTCTAACGACTCCGTACATTCAGGCTCACTATTGGTTTATCACCCTGCTAGTCAAAGCATCTATGTCGACGATACCTTTGAGATACCGCCATCAAAGAAGTTTAATGATGTGCAAGCCGGTATCAACCTACATGCGACCACACTTAAAGCATTAAAAGATGAGCCTGATGCTGGCAAAGCGTACTGCGACTGGGCGACAAAGCTTGCTCACGAGTGGCGAGAGGTGCGTAACTTTTGCGGGGCCCATTCTGGTCTAGTCGTTTTTGCAGAAGGTGAGTTTGAAGCTGCATTGCTATCGAGAATTGATAACGCGCGCGCTGATTTAGAAGCGGCCTCTAGCCAGACTTAATCGAAAGGCCTAATCGATATGCAGTTACGGCAACTGTAAAGCTTGGGACAAGTTACAAAAGTTGTGTAACGATACTAGCGGCTTGAATCCATTACTATTTACTAGTGACTTGTTTATCAAACGATGTACTATCATAGAGTTTACAATTAAAATTATTAACATCATTGAGGAGAATAACCATGGCAGAAAAGATACATGATCTAGGGTCAGGGTTTTGGAACATACGCGGCGAGTTTCGCATCGGCGGCGTTATCAATATCGGTACGCAGTGCTCGCTTGTCAAATTAGAGTCCGGCAAGTTTATCTTCTTAGACAGCTATAAGCTGACAGGTGAAGTGCGCGATAAAGTGATGGCATTGACTAATAACGGTCAAGACGTCGAAGCGGTACTGAACGTACATCCATTCCACACGGTTCACTGCGCACAGATGGCAAAAGATTTTCCGCAAGCAATCTTTTATGGCAGTACTCGCCACGCCAAACAAGTGCCTGAGGTTGAGTGGAGCGAGGATTTGGTTGAAAGTACGGCAGTCGCTGAGCGCTATCCTGAGCTTGAGTTCTCTATGTCGCAAGGCATCGATTATATCCATGCTAATGAGATGATTCATGCCGGCTCGTTATTGGCTTATCATCCTGCGAGTAAAAGCCTACACGTCGATGATACCTTTATGAGCCCTCCTTCTAAATTGCTCGAAAAAATGTTGCCAGAGGTGATGCTGCATCCTACTACCAAAAAAGCGCTTAAAGACGAGTCTAATGCCGGCAAAGAGTACTGTGACTGGGCGACTCAAATTGCTCATGACTGGGACGTACGTAACTTCTGCGCCGCGCACTCTTACTTAGTCAAATTTAAACAAGGCGAGTTTGAAGAAGCGTTACTTAAAGCCGTAAATAAGGCTCGCCCTAAGCTTGAAAATGCTTAAGGAAGATTAAGTTTAATAAAAACCTCTGCATTTATAGATGCACAGTAAAGATAAGGAAAAACTATGGCAAAACTAGAGTCCAATATCGAACTAGAAGCTGCGGCATTTCGCCGTTTACTTGCTCATTTAGATGAGCGTAAAGATGTACAAAATATCGAGCTGATGAACCTTGCTGACTTTTGTCGCAACTGCTTGTCCAAGTGGTATAAAGCGGCTGGCGAGGAGCGTGGTATCGACATTGACTATGAAGACGCTCGTGAGCTGATCTATGGTATGCCCTACTCTGAGTGGAAGCAGAAGTATCAACAGCCAGCCACACCTGAGCAGTTAGCGCGCTTCAATGAGCTTGAAGCGGCTAAGAACAAAGCAGAATAGGATTACGAGATACAGCTCAAAATTTAAAATAGACGAAGCCGCTAAATTAGCGGCTTTCTATGGATTTGAGTATACTACTAAACCCTACCGTACCTTGTTTTTGCATCTTGCGATCAAGCAAGCGGCCGATCAGGGGTAATGGTATCACTAATCGACCTTCAGATATCCATGTTACCTGCGTAGTACCATCGCCTAAATCTTTTAAATCTATGCTTCCTTTGCGGTGATCCACTTTAACAGGTCTGGCTTTTTCAATCTTGTACTGCATATGAGTCGGACGCTCAAACGCCGTAATTCGCTCCCAAAATTTGACTGGCCCCGTCTGAATGATACGTAAAGCACCAACGCCGTTACGCTCGTCATCGCCTTTTGTTAGTAGCTTAGCCGTCCCTACCGCTTTGAATAATCCATAACTGGCATGATCGCTTATGGCTTCAAACACCTCATCAATCGGTTTATTTACGGTACGCTCTACTTTTATTTTAAACATCGGATTATCTCTTTTATGGGAAATGAGAAGCTATAGTCAGTTGAAAATAAAACTGTTATATAAATTTAAACGCGCTACTGGTATAAATTTTACTTGCGTGCTGCGTTCCCAGAGGCTGCGCAAAATTCATCCCAGTAGCGCTATGCGCTTTTTAGAGTGCATCGACTATATTTAGGCTAGTTATATATTGTTATAGCACAACTTTTACTACAAAGCAGTACGCTATTACATGATATCGCTGCTTATATGCATCCAAGCTAGATGTTTTATCGCTTCTGATGTTTAGCACGAATACTGAATTAAGATAACAAAGCCTTTAATTCAATTTTATTATTAATGATATCAGCTAAAGTATAGCCCTCTAAAACGCTAACAAAAGCAGTAAGGGCTTCAAAAAACACCCCCTTTAATCGACATACAGGACTGATGACGCAGCCTTGCTTTATAACTGATGAGGCCTTGTTAGCTATCTCATCAGCCGTTTCATCAATCAAGGTTATCGGTAAGCCTTGTTGCGTCGTGGCATCAGTCTTAGGTACAGTTGCTGCAAAGCACTCAACCAACGCAAAGTCCGGCTCTATCTGCTTAATGAGTATACCTAAATTGATATTTTCAGGCGCACGGGCAAGCCTGATACCGCCATTTTTACCGCGGATCGTCTCTATATAACCCAATTGACCTAATTGATGAATAATCTTTGTCAGATGGCTTCTCGAGATATCATAGCTGTTAGCAATATCACTGATGTTCGCTAAAGCCTGCGGCTCAGGCTTTACGGCTAGATAGATTAAGGAGCGCAGCGCATAATCACTATAGTTCGTCAACTTCATGGGCAAATGCTCCTTAACAATTCAAATTCAACCAAACAAACCATCTGGTCTGGGCTTGGACAATATCGGTAAATAGCTGATGCAAAATAGTACAAAGCAGCTAATCCAAGCGCCTTGCGCAATCATCACCCATAATAAGTAATGTTCGACAGCGATAATAGGTAAAAATGCGCGGCTGACAAATACTAATACCATGAGCGCAAACATCACATTGACCATCTTTGGCGGCTGATGAATATTGCGCCCTGTATGCCCTAGTGATACTCGCGCCATCATCGCCAGTGTCATCATACCAACGCCAGCGATAGATAAAGCGTGTACCGCCAGACTGTGACTAAAGCCAAGCCAAGGCTGCAAAGCGTATAAGATAAAGCTCAAACACATGCCAAAAAACGCTAAATACAATGACCAAAGTAAAGGCTTTTGCCAGATCTTTGGGTGATACCAACCGGCTAAACGTATGAGATTGACTATAGCGACGCCAAGAGCAGTGATAGTGAGCAGATATTTATTAGGATAAAATAGATCAATGATAAAAAAAGTCAAGAAAAAAACCAGACTCAAGACATCTTGCCATTTGCTATTGCGCACTTTGACATCAATACCATCATGGGCCAATCCGCGCTCAATAAAAAACGGTACCACGCGCCGGCCAATCGTCAACACCAAGCCGATAATTAGATAAAACCCTAAATACACCCCTATCTTAGTGACAGTCATATCATTAGCAAAAATGCCCCAATAGCACAGTCCGTTGCCTAAGGTGAGTAGCGCAAGTTTGGCCAAAATCCCCATTTGCTTGTATTGCTTAACTTGCAGTACTGCTCGAAACACTACCCATGCCATTGAGGCGACAAACAACATATCAAATATAGCCGCTAATAGTAGTAGCCCCGCACCAATATCTAGACCTAAGCCAAAGGCCAACCAGCTCAAGCGCGCGATTAACCAATAGCTAAAAACAGCTAGCAGCTTATAGCCATAAGGCATCTTCACCCCAGTCCAAGTCTGCACAGCGGTCAATAAAAAACCTGCGACCACGGCTAAAGCATACCCATAAATCATCTCATGACCATGCCAATACAGCGGATTCAATGTCTGCGCGGCGATATCAGTATGACCGGTAAAAACGAACGCCCATAAAGTCATGATAAGTACTGCAAAGACTGCCGCCCCACTAAAGAAAACGCGAAAACTAAGATTGAGAATAGGATGCGGTGAGCTTGGTGGCTGCGTCGGTAATTTGATTGCTTGCATAGCGTTCAGCTTATGATTAGTGATTCATTTAAATAACTGTTATTTAAGATTCATTTTAAATGAATGTTATAAGTTATTCAATGTCTGTCATTCTTTTAATACGTGAGAAGCTAGCTAGAATTTTTAAATCACAAAAAAGAGCCTCCTAAATGGTAGCTCATATATAGCACTCAATGAAATATTCTTAATTATTTATATTTGTACTACAGAAATTATCAATGAGATAACAACAATCAAAGTCACATACTTTCTAACGCTAAAGTATTTAGTGGTGATGATACTCGCTTGATTAAGTCCATAATCAATGAGTAGTAAGCTGATAAACCCTATCACTAACAGCCAAATAAAAGCCGCTGTCGATAACAGTAAAAAGCCAAACCATAATACCAAAGTTATCAGGTTACTCAAGATAGGCAACCTTGCAGCCCAAGGGTTATCGTCCGCTAAAGCCAAATGATTACCCCACTGCGCCCCAGCCATAAAGGTGGCAATCACTAAGCCGTAAGTCGCTAGAATATTGCTAGTTTTTCCTAAAGCTAAAACACTATCGACTCCTACTATGAGTAAGATGGCGCAAGCGATAAAGGGAATGCTACCGGCAAAGGTTAGATAAGGACTGAGTTTTTTCATGATTGACAACTCACACTACATATTAGAATTCATTATGACAGCCATTTATCCATAAACTCGCCATTAGGATCATGCTGCTGGGTTTGTTTTTTTAGATTGAACTGCCTAGAGCCGCGAGGATCCGCCCCTACTCCTGCTAAGTATTGCCAGTTGCCCCAATTGCTCCCAACATCATAATCGATCAGCTGCTGCTCAAAGTAGGCTGCGCCATAACGCCAATCAAGACCTAGCTCATGAATAAAACAGCTCGCCACCAGCTGCCGACCACGATTCGACATATAACCAGTGTGATTGAGCTGGCACATACAAGCATTAATAATTGGATATTTAGTCTCACCATTTTGCCACTGCGCTAAACGCTGATCATCATGACGCGTCGAAGGTCTATAATCGCCAATACCTTTAAATAAAAATAAATCTTCTTGATGCTCTATGGCATACCAGTAAAAATACTCACGCCACAATAGCTCAAACCAGATCCAATAAGTTGAGCCATTGGCCACGACTTCGCGCTCGTACTGACGCAGACGATTGAGCAATACCTTTACTGATAGTGTGCCATTAGCAAGCCAAGCTGAGAACTTCGTTGAATGCGTCCACTCATCCAAAGCGTTACGGGTGGTTTTATAGCTGCTTGGGGCGTTAGAAGCAAAATAGCTTTTTAGATGATTCAGCGCAGCACTTTCACCGCCTTGATATTTGGGTTTATCTTTTTCGTCATTAGGATTTGGTTTGTCAACTGAGGGTAATTGCAGAGCATACTTTGACTCATTAATCAGTGCTTCAGGCAATGGTGACAGCGATCTTGGGGTTTCGGTTATTACTAAATCTGTTTCAGCTTTGAGTAAATCTTGAGCATATTCGACTTTTTTACGAAACTGAGTAAAGCTTTGCGGTAGCTCTTTGGTCGGCATTATAGGATACAAGGTGTTGATCGACTCACTATGCCAAGCAATATTAGTATACTTAGCGCGCAACAAATTATAAACGTTTAACTGCGCATAATCGGCACTATCACTGACAAAAATATCGCTCACTTGCTGCTGCTCTATGAGCTGGCATAACTGATTAAAAGTATTGGCGCTTGATTCTTTATCCGCTTGTCGCAAATACAGTAATTGACTCCCAAGACTCTGCAAAGACCTGTCTAAATCGATCAAACTTTCATTGATAAACTGCTGGCGGGCATGCCCAAGCTTATCGAAATGATAAGCCTGACCCCAAGCCTCTTGATTGAGTGCCTCAGTCAAATCGACAGCATATACCGGCAGTAGATAACCTGACTTAAGGTTGCCTGATTTGGCCTGCTCAGCCGCTTTACTCAATGTCGCATTGTCATGAATACGCAAATCGTTGTGAAATAGCACCATTACTACGTTTTTATTTTGCTCATTAGTCATATCTAATCTGCCATTTGTAATTGTACTTAGCTATTACTAAACCTTAACTAATAATAGTTACTGTTAAGAGTAACTATAATGTGATAAAAAATAAGATACAGTATATGGCGTGTTAAAAGCGGGCTTAGTATTGGCGAATAGTTTTAAATATAACGACTAGATTGACTTCCTCCCCTCCCTAAAGTGAGGGGATTCCTTCTGCAAGACGGTCAAGCCCGACCGCAAGGATGTTCTTGGCGGCATTGATATCTCTATCATGCCATGTGCCACACTCAGCACACCTCCACCCTCTTATTCCAAGATCTGCTCTACCTTTCGGACTACTATCGCTTATTTTAAGGCAGTGCGAACAGGTTTGGGTAGTGTAACTCTCATTTACTATCTCAAGCTGACAACCTGCATACTTGCATTTATATTCCAGTTGTCTTTTGAGTTCAAACCATCCTGCATCGTATGTTGATTTAGCTAGGTTGGTTTTCTTACTTGTGAATGAGCGTGATTTAACATCACCAACCACAATCAAAGCATTGTCTTTAACAAGCTTGGTGGTGAATTTGTGAATTGCATCTAACCTTGAATTTTTGATTTTGGCGTGTATTGCTTTGACACGCTGTTTGTTTTTCGCTCGTTGAGCTATTGCAAGCCTTTCAGCCCACTTTTGCGTTTGTTTGGTTGTCAGCTTGTCACCGTTTGATGTGGTAGCAGATTCCTTTAAGCCTAAGTCAATACCAACGCTGCCCATCCCACTTACTTGTCTAGGAAAATCTTTGACGGTAATACAGGCATACCAACGATTACGGCTGTCTTGCACTATCTCAAGCGTGTTGATTTGATACAGGCTTAGGTTGTAGCTATCAAAGACATCTATGATGAGCTTTTGACCCTTAGAGAGCGATAGCTGTATGGTTGATTTAAGTGCTTTCTTTCCCGTTTGTCTGGTGTGCAGATGTTTGATTGCTGACTTTTTAAAAGGAATCCAACCTAAACTTTTTCGCTTGGCATCGGGTCGGTTGGTTCGCCAATTTAGTTTGGCTTTTTTAAACTGCTTACGAGATTTGGTATGAGTTTCGTTTATGGCTTGCAGAGTTTGTGAGTGTAAGCCTAATAGTTCGCCACTGCCTTTGGTGTATTCGTTTAGGTCGTAGGCACTAAAGAATTTACCTGTTCGCTTTAGATGCTCAAAACTTAACGCATTAACATAGTTCCACGCATAGTTAACACTCCCAGCTATTTTGTTTAGCTGGTTTACGTGTTTGTCTTTGATGCGTA
>NZ_AYXN01000036.1:0-165984 GCF_000511655.1 Psychrobacter sp. TB15 | reverse complement strand
TTTAGTTTGTTCTCAATGTCCTGTATTTCATTATCAGAGACTTGTCTAAAGTCACAACCCTTAGGCAAGTACTCTCTGATAAGGCCATTGGTATTCTCGTTGGTTCCTCGCTGCCATGACGCATAAGCATCGGCAAAGAAGAAAGGGCTAAAGAGCTTTTGTTTCACCTTCTTATGCTGAGCAAACTCTTTACCATTGTCAGAGGTAATGGTCTTAACCTGCAACCTCACTGGCGCTAAGAGTTCTATCATTGCCTCTGATACTTGCTGTGCTGTTTTATGACCCACACGCTTCATCTTCAGCAGCCCCGTTTTACGTTCAACGAGCGTGACAATCGCTTGCTTGTGATGCTGACCGATAACGGTATCCGCTTCCCAATCTCCAATACGTGAGCGTTCTTCAACAATACAAGGGCGCTCATGAATCGAGACTCTGTCATTGATACGGCCTCGAGTCTCAGCGGTTAGACGCTGCCGGTATGGTTTTCCTTTACGTCTGAGACACTGCCACAATGTACCGCCCTGCCTCTTATCACGCCAAATATAGCGATAAATGCTCATATGACTGATACCAGCATGAACGCCAGATATTTGCTCAGGACTCCAGTTCTCTTTAAGCTTGTCTGTCACCCATGCCCAGAGGTCAGTCACAATAGTTGTGGCGTTGTTAGCCCGTCTGTCACAAGCCTTGTTATTAGCATGCTTTGCTCGGTAACCTCG
This sequence comes from Psychrobacter sp. TB15, assembly GCF_000511655.1. Classification (NCBI taxonomy): domain Bacteria; kingdom Pseudomonadati; phylum Pseudomonadota; class Gammaproteobacteria; order Moraxellales; family Moraxellaceae; genus Psychrobacter; species Psychrobacter sp. TB15. Next base: position 165,265 of record NZ_AYXN01000036.1, on the reverse strand, counting down.
TAGGCTTTTATTACGCCTAAGCTCTCTTGATATGGTACTGGGACTTCTGTTTAACACCCTCGCTATAAAATTAATACTATGTTTTGCCCCTTTAAGGGCATAAATCTGGTATCGTTCACCTAGGCTTAGATGTGTATAGCTCATGGTTGCAATCTCACTTTGGTCGGTGGATAAAAACTTTGATGCTAGCGCATCTAGGTCTTTTTTTCACCTTGCATTTGGTATTGCACTTCATGTGTTAATCTAAGATCTATAAAAAGCAAGTGATTAAATTTTAGGCTCAGAGAAAGCAATATGACGACTGATATCAAAAAAACAGAGTTAAAAGTAAAAAAAACGCCGAAGCAAAAGCTTTGGTCAATGCTAAAGACTGCCCTACTCTATGGTCTCGTTTTTATTGTTATTTACACTGTTGTCAACTGGTGGCGACAGCCTATCATGCCAGCCAATCCGCAATTGCAGCTGACCGACTATCAAGGACAGACACTAGACTTAGCAGCGATGAGTCACAAGCAGCCTACGCTAGTGTATTTTTGGGGTACTTGGTGTCCGATATGTACTTATACCTCGCCCACTATCAACAAGCTTGCCGCTAGTGATAGCTATCCGGTAGTGACAGTGGCCATTAAGTCGGGCTCCAACCAACGGCTTGCAGAGTATATGCAGCAAAATAATTTTGACTTCACCACTATCAACGATGAAGACGGCACAATCTTCGCCGACTGGCAAGGACAAGTGACGCCCTCTTATGTGGTATTAAAAGACGGTGAGATGACGCAAGGGCTGACCGGTATTCAGCCGCTTTGGTCACTAAAATTAAGGCTATGGTTATCGTCGATATTTTAACCAAAACTAACCAAGCAGCTCATCTAACGCTTTATACTCATAATCTAGCGCCTCAGCCACCGCCTCATAAGTGATATAGCCTTGCGCTGTATTGATCCCTTTTGCAAAGGCAGCATCCTCCGCGCAAGCTTGCTTGACCCCTTTTTTGGCCAGCGTTTGGATATATGGCAAGGTGACATTCGATAGCGCCATCGTCGCTGTACGAGGTACTGCTCCTGGGATATTGGCTACCGCGTAATGGACGATACCGTGCTTAGTATAAGTCGGATCGTCATGCGTGGTAATGCGATCGGTAGTCTCAAAGACGCCGCCTTGATCGATAGCGATATCGATGATGACTCCGCCGTCGTCCATTGACTCGATCATCTCTTCTGTGACTAATTTAGGCGTAGCTGCGCCTGGAATCAGTACCGCACCGATCACTAAGTCACTAACCTCAACACTTTCGGCGATATTGACCTTATTAGATATGAGCGTCTGGACATTATTGCCGAACATCTCAGATAGCTCTTTGAGCCGCTGTGGATCTAAGTCCAAGATGGTCACATCCGCGCGCAGGCCGATAGCGATTTTGGCCGCTTCCGTGCCTGAGACGCCGCCGCCAATGATCGTGACGCGGCCTTTTTGTACCCCTGGTACGCCGCCCAGTAATATTCCTTTGCCGCCATAGAACTTCTGCAAGAACTGAGCGCCGATTTGGGTGCTCATGCGGCCGGCAACCTCGCTCATCGGGGTCAGCAGCGGTAAGGAGTTATTAGCCAGTTGCACCGTTTCATAGGCTATCGCCGTGACTTTATTCTCGACGAGTGCTTGCGCCAGCTCCGGCTCATTGGCCAGATGCAAGTAAGTAAACAGTATCAGATCTTCGGTTAAATACTGAAACTCTTCTTGCTGGGGCTCTTTGACTTTAACAACCAATTGAGCGTCCCAAGCTTTGTTGGCGCTATTGACGATAGTCGCGCCTGCTTCCTCATAATCCTCATCGGTGAAGTGCGAACCCACGCCCGCATCACATTCGACAAACACTTTATGACCGTCGCTGACTAACACCATAACGGCGCTTGGCGGTAGACCGACCCGATTTTCGTTGTTTTTAATCTCTTTGGGAATACCTATTTTCATGACGACTCCTTTATATTTATCGTAATTTATACAATGTTTTTAGCCGATATTAGGGCGTGTTGAACATTCGACCATGGCACTGACAGCGACTATTTTTTAGGCGATTCGATGTTAAAAATAATAAGTTTAGTCATTCTAAGCGCTTATTTTTAACGATGAAGCGGCAAAAAAGAGTCCTGTCCCCTGCTTTTATCGTTGGGGCTGATGCTAAAATTGCCCCATACTGCGTTACAAATCTCGCTAAGGCATCTGCATTATCGTCGCTTTGTGCCTTGTCTGGAACAATTTTAGCGATCAGCAGTGCCTATTTGCGAATGTTCAACACGCCCTATTATGTATTGGATTTATGTCCGTACTTTAAGTGAAACGCTTGTTAAGTACAGTTGTACACTGCTTATCGCTATTACGCAACTAAAATGACACGCGCAGTACAAGCCCCTTTTTACCCCAGTAGAATTAACATATAATAGCTGCCATTCCTAACATAATCTGACGCTAACTTATTTAAGTTCAGGCATTATTTAGGGTAAAGTGCTCTTTCATCTAAGCCCTATTTAACCTTAGCTATTCGCCCCCATACATTATTTACTTGGACTGCTAAACTATTTAACTTAAAAATTGTTTAATTTAAAAACTATTTGATTGAAAAACCGCTTAACTCAATAAACTACTTAACCTGATAAAAGATACCTTCCTATGACTGACAAAGCTACTGACACCCCTAGCCACGATTACAAAGACACTCTCAATCTAGCCGATACGCCTTTTGCGATGCGCGCTAACTTGGCCAAACGCGAGCCGGATTGGTTAGCGGCTTGGGAAGCGGACGATGTCTATGGTAAGATTCGTCAGGCGCGTACTGGCGCGACTAAGTACATTTTGCACGACGGCCCTCCTTATGCGAACGGTCAGATTCACTTAGGTCATGCGGTCAATAAAGTCATTAAGGACATGATTGTTAAGTCGAAGACGCTTTCAGGATTTGACGCGCCTTATGTGCCGGGTTGGGACTGTCATGGCTTGCCTATCGAGCAAAAGGTGGAAGCCAAAGTCGGTAAGGTCGGCAAAAAAGTCTCGGCAACTGAGTTTCGTGGTCTCTGCCGTGAGTATGCAGCGACCCAAATCGAGCTACAAAAAGCTGATTTTAAGCGTTTAGGTATCTTTGGCGATTGGGACAACCCTTATCTGACCATGAACTTTCATCAGGAAGCCAATATCGTCCGTGCGCTAGGTAAAATCTACGAAAACGGCCATGTCACTCGCGGTATGAAGCCGGTCAACTGGTGCTTGGACTGTACCTCAGCATTGGCAGAGGCGGAAGTAGAATATCAAGATAAGGTCTCTGATGCGATTTATGTCAGCTTCGATGTGCTTGATACTGACAAGCTAACCGCTTTGGCAAAAATAGAGGATACTATCTCAGTCGTTATCTGGACGACGACGCCTTGGACACTGCCTGCTAACCAAGCTATCTCAGTGCACCCTGAGCATGACTATTCGGTTGTAGCCACTGAGAAAGGCAATCTACTACTCGCTCATGATTTGGTCGAGACTGCGTTAACTGAGCTTAAGTTAGACAGCCAAGGTATCTTAGTGACCGTTTCAGGTAAGGAGCTTGAAGGCTTGCGCGCGCAGCATCCGCTAATTGCAGATCGTCAAGTGCCTATTATCTTAGGCGATCACGTGACCACCGATAGCGGTACTGGCCTAGTACACACCGCGCCAGGTCATGGTCTCGACGATTATATCGTGGGTCTAAAATATAACTTGCCTGTTGAGAACCCTGTTGGCGGTAATGGTGTCTATCTAGAGAGCGCGGCGGTATTTGCCGGCGAGCATATCTATAAAGCCAATCCAAAAATCATTGCCGCTTTGCATGATAATGGTCATTTGGTAAACCATACTAAGATCGAGCACAGCTATCCGCACTGCTGGCGTCATAAGTCGCCGATTATCTTCCGTGCCACGCCGCAGTGGTTTATTAATATGGAAAAAGAAGGCTTACGCGAGCGCGCGCTCAAAGACATCCCTGATGTTAAGTGGACGCCTGCTTGGGGTCAGAACCGTATCGAGTCGATGATGACCGGTCGCCCGGACTGGTGCATCTCGCGTCAGCGGACTTGGGGCGTGCCGATTACCTTCTTTATGCATAAACAGACCGGCGAGCTGCATCCGAACACCTTAGAGCTAATGGAAACTGCCGCGCAAAATATCGCGGAAGGCGGCGTGGAAGCGTGGTTTGATGCCAGCTGTGAAGACTACTTAGGGGATGAGGCGGCCGATTATGATAAGTCTACTGATACGCTAGATGTCTGGTTTGACTCAGGAACTACTCATTATGCCGTGCTTGAGCAGCGTGATGAGCTCACCAATCCTGCCGATATGTATCTAGAAGGCTCCGATCAGCATCGCGGTTGGTTCCAGACGTCACTGCTCACGTCAGAAGCAATGTACGAGCGTCCGCCGTTTAAGCAAGTATTGACGCACGGTTTTGTGGTCGATGAAAATGGCCGTAAGATGAGTAAGTCTCTTGGCAACATCATCACCCCGCAAGATGAGATCAATAAAACCGGCGCTGATATGCTGCGTCTTTGGATTGCCTCTAGCGACTATCGCTATGAGATGAGCGCGGGCAAGACGGTATTTAAAGGCGCAATTGATATGTACCGCCGCATTCGTAATACCCTGCGCTTCTTACTGGCGAACACCGATGATTTCGATCCGGCTACTGATAGCATCGATATCAACGAATTAGTCAGTCTTGATAAGTTCATCATCGAGCGCGCGCAGGCTGTACAAGCGCAAATCGTCAGTGCTTATGACGCAATGGACTTTCACCAAGTCACCCAGCATATCACTGCTTTTTGCTCGCAGGACTTGGGCAGCTTTTATTTAGATATCATCAAAGATCGCCAGTACACCACTCAAAAGGATGGTCAGCCGCGCCGCTCGGCGCAGACCGCGATCTATCATATCGCTCAAGCCTTAATACGCTGGATTACCCCTATCTTATCGTTTACCGCGCAAGAAGCTTGGGAAGTCTTGAACAGCAAAGATGAGCAGGCCGCCGGTAGCTATGTCTTCACTGAAGAGTGGTACGAGTTCCCAGCGCTTGAGCTGAGCACGATCAGTAGTGAAGACTGGCACCATATCATGCGCGCCAAAGATATGGTGAATAAGAACATCGAAGTCGCGCGCAGCAACAAACTACTGAATGCCAATCTAGCCGCTGATGCCACTTTGTACGCTGATGGCGCTATGTATGACAGCTTAGCCAAATTAAGCGATGAGCTGCGTTTTGTGCTGATTACCAGTAGCGCCACCTTGAAGCCTATCAGCGCAGCGCCTGCTGATCATCAAACTAAAGATAACGAGGAAGACATCGCAGCAGCGGATTTAAGAGTTACCATTGACGTCGCCGATGGGACGAAGTGCGTGCGCTGTTGGCACATCCGTAGCGACGTCGGCACTGACAGCGAGCATCCAGAGCTGTGCGCGCGCTGCGTAACTAACGTGGTAGGCAGCGGTGAGGTGCGTCACTATGCTTGATACGCCTGAGCGTCCTACTAACGAAGTCGATCATTCGCCAAAACCTGCTCACGTTACGACAGGCAACTCGGTAACGCCTAAAAGCCGGCTGACCAAAACCCCAAAAGTGCTGGCAAATGGCAGTCGAGCCTTTGTTTGGTACTTACTGTCGATAGTGATTATCATTGTCGATCAGTGGACCAAATGGCTCGCGAAAACTAAGCTGAATTTTTTGGAGCCGATACCGGTCATTGAGCCATTCTTGAATTGGACATTGGCTTATAATTATGGTGCAGCGTTTAGCTTTTTGGCCGATGCAGGCGGCTGGCAAAAGTGGTTTTTCTCGGGTTTAGCGCTCGTGATTGCGTTGTTCTTAGTCGTATATTTAATTAGAGCGCCGCGTAATGCTAAGCTGTTATCGCTAGGGCTCGCTATGGTGCTCGGCGGTGCGATTGGCAATCTAATCGACCGCGTGCGACTTGGCAAAGTGGTCGATTTTATTCATGTACATTATGCTGATGTTTGGCATTATCCGATTTTTAATATCGCGGATATTGCGATTTGTATTGGCGTGGCTATCATTGTTATTGACATGATATTTTTGGAAGGTAAGCGCGAAGGCAAATCTAAAGGTTAGCTTTTGATACTGCTATTTTAATTGAATGAAAAAAGGGCTTACGATCATGTAAGCCCTTTTTTGCTTTGGGTTTAGTGTAGTGAGATTAGGGCGTGTTGAACATTCGACCATGGCACTGACAGAGACTATTTTTTAGGCGATTTGCAGATAAAAATGGTAAGTTTAGTTGTTCTAAGCGTCTATTTTTATCAATAAAGTGGCAAAAAATAGTCCTGTCCCTGTTGTTGTCGTGAGGGCTGATGCTAAAATCGCCCTAGTCGTTGCGAAAATCTAACCAATGCAATAAGCATTATCTGCAATTTTCACTTAGACTAGAACTATTTTAGCTATCAGCAGTGCGCATTTGTGAATGTTCAACACGCCCTAATCTTGATGGTGCTCAGGATGCACTCTATTTCCAAACAACAACCCTACTCTCCTACTTTTTAGGAAAGTTCTCTCGCGCGGATAATCTTTTAACGTATGCTTTTGCTTGCTCAGGTAACGCAACCCCCAACATTTTTAGCCAATTAAATAGATGATGATAGTAGATATCAGCTAAGCTAAAGCGATCACCTGCTATATACTCTTGGCTATCCAACCAACTCGTGGCAATCGGTAGCGCGTTTTGAATATTGGTTATGCACTTCTCAGCGGTGCCCGCAGGCCAGTTCTCATAATTGTCTAATACCTTTATCTTCGTTAATATCCACACATAACTTTCAAGCTCTATCATGCCAAACGAGATGACCTGACGCAGTTTATAGTTCTTCTCGGCATAGTTATCATCGTTATGGCTAGGCGTTAGCGGTCTATCAGGATGCAAGTCATTGAGGTATTCGATAATCGCTAACGATTCAGTGAAATGCTTACCGTCATGGGTCATCGTTGGCACTTTGCCAAACGGGTTAATCGCTAAAAACTCAGGGCTTCGCTGCTCAAATTTATAAGCGTTTAATTCTTTGGTTTCATAGTCTAGGCCAAGCTCTTGTAGTGCCCAGATTACAGTTTCTGCGCGGCTAGGATGGGTGTATTTATAGAGCGTAATCACTAAAACGTCCTTTTTATAGTTGGTTAGAAATATAATTTACACACTTTTATATTCATATCAGATACATCTAAACGATAGCAAATCACTTAGACTATTAATATAGAATTTATGGATTAATGATAAGGACGCTACCATGACGAATGCTCAAACCAAGCCACTTTTGCAAAAGCAAGTCTCTGTCTCTGATAGCTCTAGCTCTACTGCTAGTTCTGCTACTCGCACGGTTACTTTGTCCGTATTACAAGCGGATATTACTACGCTAAAAATTGATGCTATTGTCAATGCGGCCAATTCGAGTTTGCTCGGTGGCGGCGGCGTGGATGGCGCGATACATCGAGGCGCAGGGCCAGAGCTGCTCGCTTATTGCCGCACCTTGAACGGCTGCGCCACTGGCGAGGCAAAAATAAGCCCAGCGTTTGATCTACCCTGTGACTATGTCATTCATACAGTAGGGCCAGTTTGGCATGGCGGTAATGATAATGAAGAAGCGCTACTGACGAGCTGCTATCAAAACGCGTTAGAGTTAGCCGCTGAACACAAGGTCGCTAGCCTTGCTTTTCCGTCCATCAGTACTGGCGTTTATGGTTACCCAATCGACAAGGCCACTAAAGTAGCGGTAAATACGGTGAAGAATTATGTATTGGGTAAGCTAGAGTCGTCAGATAACTTTTCGGTAAATGAGATTATATTTTGCTGCTTCTCGGCTAATGATGCTGCGGTTTATCAAAGGGTTTTAGAGGCGGTTTAAAGTAGAGGCTAGAAGTCTATAACAAGCCTTTAAAAGAATCCAAACCACCACCCGCCATAATAAATAATAACCCACCAAGATTAACCACTACCGTCAGATAAAAACTAATTCGAAAATCAGGCTTTTGTGACTTGTGACGCAAGTAGGTCTGCGCGACCATCGCCCCAACCCAGCCGCCGAGCACGCTTAGTAGATGCAAAGTCGATTCAGGCGTACGCCACGCGCCGCTTTGCGCAGCCGCTTTGTCCTTGGCGTAAGTGAGATAAGTAATAACGCCTAACAACACATACCAAGCCAAGACCAGCCAGCTCAAATCACCCATCACTACTAATAATACTAATACTGCATAGAATGCCACGCCTAAAAGTAGCTTCTTCTTTTGCCCTGCTTCAAAGTCTGCTTGTTGGCTTTTCTTTGCGTTACGCTGACGGATTTGATTGTTCTTATCTGCCATTTGTTGCTGCACAAAACTGAGCTCCTGTACTTGCTTGGCTTGCAAGCGTCCTTGTTTATCTTGTCCAATACTAAAGACCACTGGCTCATGGATGACAGGTCGACGCGGCGCTTTGAACTCGCTGACATGAAAGAACAGTGACTCCCCAGCTTCGGTCTCGATAAAGCCAAAGCCTTTGTCATCTTGCCACTTTGTAATTCGGCCTTGTTGTCTATTTGCCATGTTTGCGATACTCTCTTATTTGACTAGGATTAAAACTTTTATAATCGGTCACTTTTTATAATCAGTAACTCTCTACAGTTAACCTTTATTTTAGCGCCTTTACGTTACACTATTTACGCTTACATAGGGCAGTATTTCGCTTATCATCTCTTAATCTATCACCTGAATCTATTCACTGATAACAGCACTCTACTTTTAACTAAAACTGGTTTTTTATTATGACTGACTCTCAAACCTCATCACAATTTATCAATCCGAACGAAGACACTCGTATCACCCATGGCAGCTTAGTCAAGCTGCATTTTGAGGTGTCATTAGAAAATGGTACGGTAATTGACTCGACCTTTAATCGTGATCAGCCGGTCAGTTTGACTGTCGGCGATGAAAGCCTGTTGCCGGGTTTTGAGCAAGTGCTGATGAATCTGCGGGCAGGCGACACCCGTACCGCGCACTTAGAGCCTGAGCAAGCTTTTGGCGACTGGAATCCAGATAATGTACAGCACTTTAGTCGTCCGCAGTTTGCTTTAGTCGCGGACAATCCTGAGATTGGTATGATGGTGGAGTTTGAGGATAAAGGTAAAAACACTTTGCCCGGTACCATTAGCGCGATTAATGACGATGAGATCGAGGTCGATTTTAACCATCCCCTAGCCGGGCAAGACGTACTATTTAAAGTCAAAATCTTTAAGGTGACGCCGCCGGGTGTGACTGGCATTCAGCTGAGTTAATCACACAAGCAACTCAAAACAATAATCAATAATAATCAGGATGCAACCATGCAATATGAAGTGCTGCCACAAATCGATGAAAAGGTATCGAAAATTTGTCTAGGAACGATGACTTGGGGACAACAAAACAATGAGCGCGAAGGCCATGAGCAAATGCACTTAGCCCTTAGCGAAGGAGTGAACTTTTGGGACTGTGCCGAGATGTACCCCTCACCGCCTGACAAAGATAAACAAGGCGATACCGAGCGCATTATCGGCACTTGGTTTGCAAAGACACAGCAGCGCGATAAAGTTATCTTGGCCAGTAAAATGTCGCCGATGAGCTTTTTGCGAGACGGTAATAGCCGCTATAATGCCAAGCATATTAGTAGCGCTATTGACGGTAATCTGCAGCGTTTACAAACCGACTATATTGATGTCTATCAGCTGCATTGGCCTGAGCGGCAGTCGAACTTCTTTGGTCAACGCGGTTATGACAGCGAGATGTCAGCGCAATCGCTTGATGACTTAACGCCGTTTTTAGAGACCATTCAAGCGCTCAATGATGAGATCAAAAAAGGCCGCATTCGTGCTTATGGACTCTCAAACGATACTGCTTGGGGACTGATGCGCTACTTATGGGAAGCGGACAAAAACGGTCTCATCGCGCCTATCACGGTGCAGAATCCTTATAGCTTGCTCAATCGACTTTATGAGGTGGGCATGGCGGAGATTGCCCATCGCGAGAATGTCGGTTTGCTCGCCTACTCGCCCCTAGGCTTTGGGGTACTCTCTGGTAAATATTTGGGTGGCAAAAAACCAGCTGGCGCGCGGCTGACGATGTATGATAGATTCCAAAGATATATTAATGAGCAAGCGCTAGCAGCCACTGAGCAATACGCTAAGATTGCCAGCGATGCCGGACTAGATATGGCGCAGATGGCGCTCGCTTTTGTGAACTCGCGGCCCTTTGTCACAAGCAACATCATTGGTGCCACGAGCATCGAGCAGCTCAAATCAAACATCGATAGTGTTAATCTAACTTTAAGCGATGACGTATTAGCCGCTATCGAAGCGGTACACACCCAGCAGCCGAATCCATCTCCTTAGTTCAGCTAACTAAAGCTGCTAGATTCTAAGGCTGCTAGATTCTAAAGCTATGACGTTTACGCAAAAAGGCGCTAATCGATATGATTAGCGCCTTTGTCATTCACTTATATCGGCTCTTAGCTTAATACTCGTGCATGTAGTTCTGCGAGCCCTTCTTGCATGTGCTGTTGCAACAGATCTGTCAGCTCACTTTTGCTACGGCCTTGTGGGTCGATCGCTTCAAGTGGCAAAACATAAGCGGTGACGTTCTTAGTATCGAGTACTTTTTTTAGACTCTGCTTCATGGTCAGCTTGCCATAATAAGGCAATTCTTGACTTAAGCTGCCGTCTTTATTGACATAGGCAATCACCATCGCTCGTACCGGCACATCAGCGTCGATAGCCGCTTGCAAGAGCTTACCATGAATGCGCTTAATCTTGGAGCCATCGGTAGTAGTGGCTTCTGGAAAGAAAATAACTGAAAACCCTTGGCGCAAAAACTCAGCGATTTGCGCTGCTACTGAGCCGGCATCGCCCGAGCCGCGCTGAATAAACACGGTACCAGCCGCATAAGCAAGCTTACCGAATATCGGCCACTCGCCTATCTCCGCTTTAGATAAAAAGAAAGCCGGACTGACCGTACCAACCACCGGAATATCCATCCATGACACATGATTGGATACCCAAAGCCCATGATACTGCTGTACCGGCTCAACTTCGACAACCTTTATACCAAAAGAGCCGACCATCTTGCGGCAAAACGCTTGGATATAACGCGGTAGTTTTTCGCGCGGCGGGTTCTTAAAAGCGCCTATACGCTGTGCAGCTCGTAGACCACCTGCCATAGTGGTAGTCATACCAACAATTTGCTTACTGCGGCTGAATTGTTTTTTTAATGAAAAGCCTGGCTTAGAATGGCTCATCTGTATCCCTCATCATTGAATGTCTGTAAAAATGGCGTAAGTATAGCAAAATTCTCATAGTCAGTGACGATTTGTTCACTGAGCTTGAATGAGGGTTCTCGTTATTCACTATCTACTATAAACCTATCTTTTGTAAACCCAGTAACATAAAACTGGCGTCACTATGACAATTAGGCTTTAATAACCAGTAATAAGACCGCATATAGACTATTATCTGAACGCGATTATCCGCCTAATTATAGCCGATAATCGCGATTTATTTCCCCCATTTATAGGTGAAAATTTTTGGAATATTTTGAAAGATATGAAGGTGGCGAGCGTGCTGTTTTAGTGCACTTAGACATTCGTCAAATACAAGACCCTGATGATTTGAGCGAGTTTGAGCTACTTGTTGACTCCGCTGGCGCTCAGCGCGTGGAGCTGGTGACAGGCTCACGCTTGAAGCCAGATGCTAAGTACTTCGTCGGCTCTGGTAAAGCCCAAGAGATTGCCGAGTTAGTCAGTGCCAATGATGCTGATATTGTGATTTTTAATCATAGCCTCTCTCCCTCGCAAGAGCGTAACTTAGAAGCTTTAACGAAATGCCGCGTGCTTGACCGCACTGGTCTTATTTTGGATATATTTGCACAGCGTGCGCGTACTTACGAAGGTAAGCTGCAGGTAGAGCTGGCGCAGTTGAACCACTTATCCACTAGACTAGTACGTGGTTGGACGCATTTGGAGCGACAAAAAGGCGGTATCGGACTAAGAGGTCCTGGTGAAACGCAGCTTGAGACCGATCGTCGTCTACTACAAACGCGGGTCAATCAGCTCAAATCTAAGCTTGAAAAAGTACGTCAAACTCGCGCGCAAGGCCGTGCTCGCCGGCAAAAATCCGACGTCCCGACGATATCACTAGTCGGCTACACGAACGCAGGCAAATCTACCTTATTTAACCGCTTAGTCGATGAAAACATCTATGCCGCAGATAAGCTATTTGCGACTCTAGATCCGACTTTGCGCCGTTTAGATTGGCAAGGTGTCGGCCGTGTGGTCTTAGTCGATACGGTAGGCTTCGTGCGTCATCTACCGCATGAGCTTGTCGAATCCTTCCACGCTACTTTGGAGGAAACTTTAGAGGCAGATCTATTGTTGCACGTGATTGATTCTTCTAGTGAGGATATGCACGAGCAGATTTCAGCGGTCAAAGAGGTGCTAGCAGAGATTGATAATGATGTGCCAGTACTCAACGTCTATAATAAAATTGACTTAACGGGCGAGCCTGCGCGCATAGGTTATGCCAACGAAGGTGAGCCAAACCGCGTTTATGTCTCCTCAAAAGACAATTTAGGCATCGAAGAGCTCACACTTGCGGTACAACAGCTGATGACGGGTACTTTGACAACCTTTAATCTCACCTTGCCCTACCATGCTGGACACTTTAAAAACACCTTGTATGAGCTTGGGGTTATCTTAGAAGAAAGCTATAATGATAGCGGCCACGAGTGCTTGGCCATTCGTCTGCCAAGCGAGCGTCTCAAGCAGCTACTAGGGGAAGCAAACCTGCAGCCTATGGAGGTGCTACCGTTAGCGCAAGCGACTTTACTGATGCCTATTCTTGAGCCTTTTGAGCAAAACAATGAGGAAGATTTGCAGCCGTCTGAAGATGAGTCATTAGTAGCGGAAGACTTAACCTACGAGCAGATCTTTGAGACAGATAATGAGTCTAGCGATCATACCGCTATAGATGACAACCCAAGTCCGCAAGCGTAAGAGTTAACATTAAGATTTTAGAACCAGCAAGATAGCTGCTATAAAGTCTGTATTAAGCAATGAGTATATTGGCCATTTTTAGGCTGATGTGCTCATTTTTTATTGTTTGTCTGTCCTGGCTCTTTTGCTATTATCACCGCGCATGAGTTTTTGTTGTAAATACACCGGCCTTTAAGGTTTATTAGTCGCTCACTTCACTATATAATCGAGCGCATTGGTTGTCCCTCAACTAAAGTTTTTTACCTTTATTTCTTTTAAAATGATAGAGTAAAACTTTTACGCAATCCACCCAAAAGCCTAGCCATAGCTATTTGCGATGCTGTTTATCGATAGTTTTCGTCAGTACTTTTTATCAATAGCATGGCGCTTGCTTTTATTCTATCTAGACTCTGTAGTTGCCGTCTTGGCAAGGATAGCTTATGAATGCCCTTACCCAAACCAAACTGCCTTTGTGGTTAGCCTTACTTTTGACGCTCGCCATGGTGGTCATAGTGCGCGAATCAGCGCTACTCCTGTGTCAGTGGGCCGGTATCGAAAAAGCCGCCAACATTGTAGGCCTCGTGGCGATGTTCGTCATTTTAGTCGTTTGGCGCTTGCTCAAAGGCTTACCGGAATGGATCACCAGAGCCAGTAACTTATTGTTAGTCGATAGCGGTTTTGCTTTTTTGCCGGTATCAGCAGGCGCTGGTATTTTATTGTTTGAGTTAGGTGATGAATTTTGGGGCGTCATGCTGACAATGGCTATTAGTACTTTGATACCGCTTTGGGGTCTAGCGATTCTAGCCAACCGCTGGTTGAGCTCTAGCGCTGACAATAAGAGCAGTACAGGCCTGACAACACCTGAAGTTAGCGATAAGTCTGAGTAGCCTGCGCGGCGGAGAATTAAGATGATGTTTAGCAGTGTATTTATGGCGACTCTAGCCGCTATTTTATTGACCTTAGTCGCGCACGTGATCGCGCGTATCTTGGCCAAAAAGATCTCATGGCTGCCTATGGTCATTACCGCTTTGGTATTAGTACTGCTGTTTTTATTTATTACGCAGTGGGATTACGAGCATTATTATAGCGTTGCCAAACCAGTGTTTGATCGCTTGCTTGGCTATGTCACGGTACTGTTGGCTATCCCTTTAGCCGCCATGAATTTTAAAGGTTTGCCGGTTAAGCGCTTATCTATCATTGTCCTTATCGCAAGTGTGATCGGCGCGCTGTTACCGATGTCGTTAGCTTATCTGTTTTCACTCAGTCACGACACTTTGTTGTCCTTTGCTACGCGTTCTGTCACTACCCCTATTGGCTTGAGCGTGGCGGACTTAATCAGTGCACCGCTTACGATGGCCAACTTAATTATTATTGTTTCTGGACTGCTGGGCGGTGCCGTCGCTAGATTCTTATTTAAAAAAGTAGATGACGACAGAGCCAAAGGTTTAGCCTTAGGACTGGCCGCTCACGCGTTCGGCACAGTAGAAGCTTGGCAAATCAGCCCTACCGCTGGGCGCTATGCTGCCTTCGGTCTTGCGGTAAATGGCTTATTGACGGCTGTTTGGGTTCCTATATTTATCAGTGCTTTTAACATCTAAATTTTACCGAATAAATAATTTTGACTAAAAACCTATAGCTATCAATACAATAGGGCTAAGCAATATTTTGTGTTATAGTAAGTAACTATTATATTTTGTATTTATTACTAGTGGTTTGGTTACTATTGTAACTTTACAGAACTGTAACCTTATAGAATTTACTAATAATGCGAATCGCTATAAATGCTTTGTCTGGCTAATACATCAATTATTGATACCATTGTTGAAGCTATAGTTAAAGCTACTGTTGAAGCTATCGTTTCGTCATTAACCGATAAAGAGTGATTTTCTTATGCCGAATACTGCCCCTTTATTGAGTCGCTGCTGGTCATCTATCTTGCTGACCTCTATCGCCCTATCCGCTGTTACCGTGACGGCACACGCTGGTAATATGTACATCTATAAGGATCAAGCGGGCCAAGTCCTCTTGACCAATGTCAGTCCGAGCGGTAATTTTGATAAATTTACCAAAAAAGTCAAAGTCACTTACTACAAAGATGCCAAGGTGCATGAGAGCAATCGCGATAACACCTATAATAACTATGGCACTAGTACCGCTAGTAAGAGCAGTAGTCGTAATGCTTATGATAGCTACATTCGCGCTTCTGCGGCGCGTCATGGCGTCGATCCTGGCTTGATGAAAGCGATGATGCATACTGAATCTGCATTTAACCCCAATGCTCGCTCACCAGTGGGAGCACAAGGTCTCATGCAGCTTATGCCAGCCACTGCCCGCCGCTTCAACGTCCGTAATGCTTGGAACCCTGCAGAGAACATTGAAGGCTCAGCGAAGTATATCGCTTGGCTGATGAAGCGCTTTAATAATAACGTGGAGTTTGCTGTAGCAGGCTATAATGCTGGCGAAGGCAATGTCGATAAATATAATGGTATTCCGCCCTTTAAAGAGACGCGCAATTATGTCAAACGGGTGATGAGCCGCTATCATAGTCTATATAAAAATGATGCTGGCGTCGTGGGTAGTGCCATGATTGCTAGTAATGCTGATAGCAATAGTGGTCTACAAAAAGTAAGCTATGGTACGAGTAGTAATGCTCATAGCGCAAGCTACGTTAACTCTGCTTTTGAGGCGTTACGTTAAGCACTTGTCTATCGTTATGGTTTATAAGTATCAGTATCTAATAGCCCATATCAACGCAAAAAGCCCATTACTTAAGTAATGGGCTTTTTTTGTATTTACTGACTTTAGAGTAAAAACATACTCAAACCTTACTTGCTAGCCGCTTGTGCAGCAGCAACTTCAGCAGCGAAATCTTCTTGTTTTTTCTCAATGCCTTCGCCAACTTCTAGACGTTTGAAACCTAGTACTTTTACGCCCTCAGCTTTTAGTACATCGCCGACTTTTTTGTCATTGTCCATGACGTATGGCTGACGTAGTAAAGTCACTTCGTCTAGGTACTTACGTAGGCCACCTTCAATCATTTTTTCAACGATGTTGTCAGGCTTGCCAGACTCTTTAGCTTTGGCTTCGATGATATCTTTTTCACGAGCCAATACATCAGCAGACACGTCTTCGTCATTAACTGCTACTGGGTTGAATGCAGCAATATGCATCGCTAGGTTTTTACCCGTCTCTTCGTTACCGCCTTCAAAAGACACAACAACGCCGATGCGTAGGCCATGACGATATGACGCTAGGTTGTCGCCTTCTAAAGTCTCTACACGGCGAATTTGAATGTTCTCACCGATTTTTTGTACTAAAGAAACGCGAGCTTCTTCAACGCTCTGGCCATCACCATAAGGTAGTTCAGAGATAGCAGCAACGTCAGTGACGTTGTTTTCGAGCGCAAGATTAGCCACTTTTTCTGCAAATGCAGTGAAGCTATCATCTTTTGCCACGAAGTCAGTCTGACAGTTTACTTCTAAAAGATAGGCTTGCTTATCGTTTTGCGCGATGACAATAGCGCCGTCAGCTGCGATATTACCTGCTTTTTTAGCCGCTTTTGCTTGACCTGACTTACGTAGGTTGTCAATAGCAACTTCGACATCACCATTGGCTTCTTGCAGGGCTTTTTTACATTCCATCATGCCAAGACCAGTACGGTCGCGCAATTCTTTTACCATTTTGGCAGATACTTTTACTTCTGACATAAGAGTTACCTTTTATTATGTATGTGAGTATTGATATGTATGGGGTACACGATACTTATATGTCTCAAGATATATCTGTGAGAGATATTTGCACGTATCTGAACACATTGAATCTTCGTCCAGCAAGTCAGTAACGTGTCAATAACAGATTAATAAACTAATAAGAAGGCATGACGAGTAAAACTTCATCATGCCTATTTTGAGCTGGTTTGAGCTTATATTTACAAGCTCAGCTTGTACGCTATTAATAGCTTTATATGGGTGCCAAGCACTATAAATCAAGGCTTGCCATATCTTAGGGCTATTTATAGATCAGCTTGTGCTTCCGCTGGATTCTTAGTAGCCGGAGCTTCTGCAGGCTGCTCAGTAGCATTGGCTTCAGCTGGTGCTTCTTGCTCAGCAGGAGCTTGCTGGTCAGCTTTACCGCCTGCTTGCGTTTGAGCATATTCTTTACCCGCGATAACCGCATCGGCTACTGCTGTGACATATAGAGTCACGGCACGGATAGCATCATCGTTAGCAGGGATGATGTAATCAACATTATCTGGGTTAGAGTTGGTATCAACGATACCGATAACTGGGATACCTAGGTTTTTGGCTTCTTTGATCGCGATCGCTTCATGATCGACGTCAACAACAAAGATAGCGTCAGGTAAGCCGCCCATGTCTTTGATACCGCCTAAAGAGCGCTCTAGTTTTTCCATGTCGCGAGTACGCTCTAGCGCTTCACGCTTAGTTAGCTTAGCAAACGTACCGTCTTCGCTTTGCTTCTCAAGATCTTTTAGACGGTTGATTGACTGGCGTAGGGTTTTCCAGTTAGTCAACATACCGCCAAGCCAGCGATGGTCAACATAAGGCATGCCAGCACGCTGTGCTTGCTCACGAATAACGCCACTTGCCGCGCGCTTAGTACCTACGAATAGGACTTTGTTTTTCTTAGCGGCTAGGTTGTTGACGTAGTTTAGTGCTTCGTTAAATGATTTAACGGTGTGCTCTAAGTTGATGATGTGAATCTTGTTACGAGCACCGAAAATATAAGGACCCATTTTTGGGTTCCAAAAACGTGTTTGGTGACCAAAGTGAGCGCCTGCTTGTAGAAGGTCGCGCATTGATACTTGAGTTGGGTTGTCTATAGCCATGATATTATCCTTGGTTGGGTTATGCCTCCATCTTACAAAAACGACCTATCTAGCGACACGCATTTGCTAAAGCGTTATTAAATAATCAAAATTATAAAAAAGCACTCAGACAAATTAATCAAATCGCCAAACACCCAGTCATCTTTTATCGTAAGATGTGTGTCATTGGTTGGTTTAAAGAATGCGCCACTTGCGAGGGACAGTTAAACTAAAATATTAAAACCGCCCTGCAATAAATAGCTGCGCTGTATTTTATCATAAAAGCAAGGGTAAGCTCTAGCACTTTGTTGCTTGATGCTTTGATTGATAGCGCTTTTTTTATAGCTTACAGAATGTACTAAAAGCCCTAAGCAAGCGTTTATCAAACTCACTCCGCATCATCAAGGTTAAGATTGCGATCGATTTGCCAAATCAAGAATGCGCCAAGGCTCATCAGCGAAAACATCGCGATACCTATTTTTAATACGGGGTTAACGGGGAATAAGTTTAATAGCAAGCCGCCAAAGATACCGACTGAAAACATCAGTGAGCCTTGCATAGCACTTGCCATACCCGCACGGGTTTTTTGAAAGGCTAAAGCGATAGCAGAAGCGTTCGGCTGGGTCAGTCCTAGTCCTGCAATACAGAAAAAGATGCATCCTAACACCAGCGGCAACCAAGCATCAGTACCGAAAATCAACCCGATTATAAATAATGCAGCAGCAGAGATGACCTGCATCATCGTCCCAAAACGCAGGATACTTAGAATCCGAAATCGGTTAGTGAGCCACTGGTTTAGCTGAGTCAAGCCCACAAAACCTGCCGCGTTCATACCAAAGAGCCAGCCAAAATGAGTCGCCGATACGCCATAAGTATCCATGATAAGCTCGGAAGCTGAGCTGATATAGACGAACATCGCGCCCATCAATAAGCCGCCGCCTATCGCAGGATAGTTGAACCTTGGATCTTTTAGTAAGTCCCAATATTGACTCAGCACTTCTTTGGCTGGGCGAGCATTGCGATTTTCTTCGCTTAAGGTCTCAAAGAAGAAGAACTTGGTGAGTAGTAGATTGAGCATGCCAAAAGCAGCCAAGAACCAAAAAATAGAATGCCAATCAAAAAACTGTAGGAATAAAGCGCCAAGCGAAGGCGCTAAAATTGGTGCCAGACCCATCACTAATATCATGATAGAAAAAGCCTTTGCGGTTTGCTTCGCTGTCAGCCTGTCACGAATTGCCGCTCGCGTCACTACAGCGCCAACACAAGCGCCAAGCGCTTGCACAGTACGGCCTGCAAATAAGACATATTCACTGCTTGTCGTAGCACAAACTATGGATGCGACAACGTAGAGCGCCATGCCAAAATAAAGCGGCTTGACGCGGCCGACGCGATCACTCAGTGGCCCATAGATCAGCTGACCAAAAACCAAACCAACAAAATATGCCGGTACGGAGTTGGCCATAAAAGCGGTCGATACACCAAAGTCATCTGCCATAGCAGGCAGTGCAGGCAAGTACATATCAATAGATAACGGCCCTATCGCCACAATAAGCCCTAGCATCATAATCCAAGCTACCGGTAGCTCTGATGAGCGTACTCTAGTGGCGGCGGCTTTTTGACGAGCAGCCTTTTTGTCATTTGTGACATTGGGTTTTGGAGCAGACATAGTACGTACCGTTTATGATTATGGTGTGAAAGACAGGTTTATAAGGTTAAGGATAGTATTTACCAGTAAACACTACTACGCAAACAAAGCAGCAGACAATCCTATATCGGACTGTCTGCTGCTTTTTCAATGGAGTGATAACGCTTAAAGTATACCGATCATATAATCATTACGATAGTAAGCTCAGTATAAAAAGAATACAGCGGAATTAGGATGAATGTTACGCAGCCTCTGTCAGCGTAGACACAGCACTCTAAGAAAACCTCTATTCGTTTCACGCTAAGCTATTTTCTTAGCTACGGGCCTAAACGGTTAGCGGAATTGACGTTTAGCGAACACCGTGCTCGCTTGTTTGGCTTTTCTAAGCGCAAGTTTGCGATTACGACCAAGCATCAGCTTCATTTGCCACATTTTTTCTTTATACAGCACTAGTGCTGGCTGGTGATGCATGGCATTGATAACACGTTTGCTTGCCAGCACCGCATCAGGGGAGCGCTCTACTAGCTCTTCGGCTAGCTTTTGCGCGTGCTCAAGAGGCGTCTCAGTACAATGACTGACTAGGCCCAGCTCTTTACCTTCAGTAGCATCCACGATACGCGCCGTCATCGCCATCTCTTTGAGTACGTCTTCACGCACGACACCAAGCGCGGACTGAGTCAAGCCCATATCCGGTACTAAACCCCATTTTGCCTCCATAATCGATAGCTTACAATCAGGGTGGCTGATGCGTACATCACAAGCCAGTGCCAGTTGCATGCCAGCACCGATGCAGTGGCCTTCTAGTACTGCAATCACTGGGACAGGCAGATCACGCCATACCAAACAGACACGCTGAAACAGGCTTTGTTTCGGCTTAATCAGCTCCCACATCGCATATAGCTGGTTTTTTGGATTATTCAAATCCCCTAGGTCGATACCGGCGCAAAAAGCACCTTCGCTACCCTTTAATATTACCGCTCGTAAGCTTTTGTCTTTGCTAATATGGCCTGCAACACGAATGAGCTCATCCACCATCTGAAAGCTCAGAGCGTTTTTTTTCTGCGGGCGACTCAAAGTGACAGTGGCTATGTTTTGACTGACACTGACTTGTAGCGTTTGGTATTCATAAGCGGCGATGGCGTGCATGTTAGTCCCTTAAATAGTGGTCGACAAAGTGAACCTTAAAGTGAAAGTTAAAATGAATTTTAATCATAGCAGTGTTATCTCAAAGCTACCCTAGCAATAACTGACTATCCATTCAAATCATCTTCCAGTTCATATCGTTTTCGCTTAGACGGTGATAATTGAGCTCAGAATAAGGCGATAAATCTAGCTTTTGTAGATTATTGAGCGCGGTCATTAAGTCTTCATAATAAGGCTGTAGCATGGCAAACTGTGCAGGAGTGGTATGTTGTACGTTTAACAAGCACTTATCTTCTAGGTTTTGACTGGCAAGACGCAGCTGCGGGACGCCAGTATAGCGACTAGCTCCTAGGATACGGTGAGCAATCTGCGCAAGTATATGACGATCTTTTGCTTGCCAAGCTTGAGCGAGCGCTTCTTTTTCATCAGCGATAGTATCGAGCATCATGATGATAAGCTTCGCTGCCAGATCTGGCTTATTCGCTGAACGGGTCAATGCATCTTGCCAGTCCAAAATATCAGATCTGACAGTGGCGTTTGTCGTAGAGGGCTGCTCTAGAGGTAGTAGCTGCCGATCCGTTGCATAGCTTTGATTTGGTTGCAAATGAACATCAGGCTCTAAAGGACTTTGTGATAGTTTTCTTTGATCGAGATAGTTATAACGAGCTTGAGTGCTATTACGTCCATAGCCTTGAGCTGCCTGAGTATCCGGTAGGTTGTCACGTAGCGTATCGTGTACATTATCACGCAGATAATTATCGCGAATTTTCTTTAGCGATAGCGGACGCAGCATTTTTTTATTGTTTTTCTTGGGGTGTAGCTGGGTTTGTTTACCCTCATTATTGTCTTGATCGCTTACCTTTAACTGAGTGTCATTGGCATTATTGGCACTCAAATCGGCCAAACTCGAATCCTCTATATTAGTGTGCGCCAGCTGAGTACTCGTCGCCATATGCTTGGTTGCGGCGCGCCCTAGCCATTTTTGTAGCACTTGTAGTAACTGCGGCTGGCTAATAGGCTTACCGACATAATCATCTATACCACTAGCAATAAGGCGGTCGCGCTCATCAGATAGGCCGTGAGCCGTCAGCGCGATAATAGGAATATGACTGTCTGCTGCTTCTATTTTTCGGATCTGTTCGGTAGCCTCTCTTCCTGACATTCGCGGCATTTGGATATCCATAAATATCAGATCGATGTCATGATGAGTGGTCGTTGCTTTTTCTGTTGTGGTTTTTTCAGTGCTTGGCTTCAATAAAGATGGCGCATTACTGAGCTGCTCGCGCGCTTCTGCTTTTGAGCGCTGAGTCTTACTCGATAAGCTTTGAGTGGCACTTTTGTTATTGGCTTTGGCTTGCCTAGCCTGCTGTTTACTGATCAGCTCTATCGCTTCAAAGCCACTATTGGCAGTGATGACATGGATACCAAGCTCGCTTAAAAGCGCGTCCAATACCAAAAGGTTAGGCAGATGGTCATCGACAGCGAGTACCGTGATTCCCTGCCAGCGCGGCTCTTGCACTTGTACTAACGCTTTTTTATTTTGAGTGTCTAAAATAGCGTAGAGCTGACGCTTATCCAATGGCTCATACAAGATATCGGCATGATAGCGATTTAGCAGGGCTTGATCAGCCGCCACTTGGTAGCCAAATACCGC
Source organism: Psychrobacter sp. TB15 (assembly GCF_000511655.1). NCBI lineage: Bacteria > Pseudomonadati > Pseudomonadota > Gammaproteobacteria > Moraxellales > Moraxellaceae > Psychrobacter > Psychrobacter sp. TB15. Next base: position 142,961 of record NZ_AYXN01000036.1, on the reverse strand, counting down.
CAGCTTACCTTGATAATGTAGCCTGATTTGCTTGAGTAGCGCCATCATATCATCTTGGTTATCGTTATCAACGATCACCCAATCCCAATAGTTATCTTGCTCTTTTAGCGATTCAAGCACCCCTGGCAAGGAGTTGGCTTGAGTCAGCTTGATAGGAAGATTCTGTAGGCTGGCTTTGAGCACTTGTAGGGATGCGGTATGATTGATCCACACCAGCATATGAAACTCGTCGCCCGCTCCCGCTAGCGGTGCAAGCATAGGTAGCGAAATGGTGTTTCCGCTTGCCGCTTCTAACACATCAACGTGGGTTGGCATTCTAAACCAAAAAGTCGCGCCCTTATTAGCGATATTTTCTTGTGCATTATCATAAAAACCAATGTCACCGCCCATCAGCCGAGTCAGCTGTTTTGAGATAACAAGCCCAAGTCCAGTACCACCATACTGCCGAGTGATAGAAGGGTCACCTTGGCTAAAGCTTTGGAACAGCATATTTTGGTCGGCCTCTGAGATACCTTTACCACTATCTTGCACACTAATCATTAGGTAGTTATCTTGATAGTCGTCCAAGCTGACGCGCACGACCACATCGCCATTATCAGTAAACTTAATGGCATTACCTACTATATTGGTCAGTACTTGCTTGAGTCTTAGAGCGTCCCCTACGATCTGCATAGGCACATCATTATAGAACAATACCGCCATCCGCAAGCCTTTTTCAGCGGCGACAGGAGACAACATATCGACCACATCATAAATAGTGCTGTAGAGATCAAACTCGTGACGATCAAGCACCAGCTTACCTGCTTCTATTTTGGAGAAATCAAGCACGTCGTTGACCAGCGCCAATAGATGCGCCGAGGACTTGCGAATAGTCTGCACATATAGATCTTGCTCAGTATTAAGCTCGCCATGACGAGCAAGTAGATTAATAAAGCCGTCAATACTGTTGAGCGGGGTGCGCAGCTCATGGCTGATATTTGCCAAAAATGCCGACTTGGCTTGACTGGTGGATATGGCAGCGTCACGGGCATTACGAATCGAGATGTTTTGCATTTCCATCTCATCAAAGGCTAGGCGCAAATCATCTTCGGTCTGTTCGGCGTGGTTTCTTAGTTCCTGAAAGCTGCTATGTAAGCGGCGCAAGGTTCTGACTAGATCTTGCTGTAGCAAATTTAGCTCGCCGTTAGACTCGGTCAAGATAGGCTTATATAAATTATCAACGGTAGTACGCTGTAGCTGTAGCCGCAGCTCATAAATAGGGGCTATCCAGCGCTTGGCATAGATATTGAGGCTAAGCAGTAATATCAAAATAGTAAGTAAACCAGTAATTGCTAAGGCCATAGCGATACGGTAACGCGCCAAATATAACGGCTCATTATCCATATCAATGAGCAGCCACAGCCTTTGATCGGCAGAATCACTTAGAGGTAATCCATAAGCGGTGCCTATGGCGGTAGGCTGCTGCATCATAACGCTCTTGGCAGGATTAATCTGCGGCCACTGTTCTTCTACGCCGTAACCGACACTTGCTAAGACTTGATTACTCTCATCGATAATAGCGATACGCTGCACATGCTGCTCTGACTGTATATTGCTCAGCTTTTCTTGTATGGCAGCGAGCGTTGTTTGAGTTTCTAGCGAGTTGGTCTGCGTAGCCGCTAAACCCTGAGGCTGCTCCAGTAACTTTGGCGCAATCTCAGCGATAGTCGGCTTATAGCGAATGAGCACCGCCTCAGCTAAGGCTTGCTGCTCAGAGTTAGAGGCGCGCATGGTCTCATAAAATACCAATATGCCGCCGACTGCGGCTAGGATGCATATGGGTAAAAACACCAGTAGGATCAACTGACCGTAAGCGCTACTCGTATCAAAGCGTTTTTTATATGCCATGCTAAAAATAAACTCCAACGACTCTATAGGTCACTTCAAAGGAATGGATCGAATGATTGCTAGGACAATTGCGATAATAAATTCCATTTTAGCAGTATTCTTAGCGTCTCTGTGAATCAATCCTCCTGCTCCTTAATTTGCCCCTTAATTCTCATTTGGTCACAAGTAATTAATGATGCGCTAAGCGTAGCCAAAAACAAAATGATATAATAAGACCAGTTTTTATTCACGCTACATTTTATTAGCTTTGCTATAGCGTTTTGGCGATTAGCCATAGCCAGTAGCAAGCTCATTATTCACTATACCTTTGCCTTCACACTAGCCAATAATATGAGCTAAAACACTTCAAAATAGCGCTCATTGCAACATTAACTTTTATTATAATAGGATGCCCCATGTCGTCTACCGCCAATGCTAATTTTATTACTCAAGTCACACAGCTTGCCGATTGCGTGGGTCAGACACCGCTGGTCAGGTTGCAGCGTTTACCTGCGCAAGAAGAGGTGACTGACAGCACTCAACTGCTTGCCAAGCTTGAAGGCAATAACCCAGCAGGCTCGGTAAAAGACCGCCCTGCCTTTAATATGATCTATCAAGCAGAACAGCGCGGCGACATAAAGCCTGGTGATATGCTCATCGAAGCCACTAGCGGCAATACTGGCATTGCCTTGGCGATGGTTGCGGCTATGCGCGGCTATCCGATTACTCTATTGATGCCTACCAATTCAACCCAAGAGCGTAAAGACGCCATGGCGGCCTACGGCGCTGTGTTGATTGAAGTCGATGAAGGTATGGAAGCGGCACGCGATATGGCTTTACAAATGCAAGCTGATGGCAAAGGTATAGTGCTAGACCAGTTCAACAACCCGGATAACAGTCAAGCGCATTATCTCACGACTGGCCCTGAATTATGGCAGCAAACGGGCGGTAAAATTACCCACTTTATTAGCTCTATGGGTACCACCGGCACCATCACTGGCGTCAGTCAATATCTAAAAGAGCAAAATCCTGATATCCAAATCATCGGTCTACAGCCAGATGAAGAAGCGTCTATCGCTGGTATTCGTCGTTGGCCAGCTGCTTATATGCCGGGCATCTATAATGCTGACTTGGTCGATGAGGTTATGGATGTCGATCAAAAAATCGCTGAAGTCTATATGCGTAAGCTTGCCAAGCTCGAGGGCATCTTTGCTGGTGTGTCCTCAGGAGCTGCAGCTTGGGCTGCTGTGCAAGTTGCCAAAGCCAATCCGGATGCGGTGATAGCCTTTATCGTTTGCGACCGCGGCGATCGATATTTATCAACTGGGTTATATAACGTTAATGATGCTGATGATAGTGCTTCAGCTTAAGAGTGTTTATAGCATCGCCTGTTATAGCCGACCAATTATAGCGCTAAGCGCAATTATAAGTGCCATCAGGACTATTTATGAGCCAAGCCCTACCCGCTAATCCCGTCTTAGTATTCGATATCGAAACCATCGCTGATACTGAGGCGGCCCGTCGTATCTATCCACAATTGGCGAGTCTCAACGATGCTGATACTTTAAGTGCGCTGACGGCTATTCGCACCCAAGAAGCCGGGCATGATTTTATGCGCCTGCCCTTACAGCGTATCGTCTGTATCTCCGCTTTATATATCAAAGACGGTCAATTCTCTTTATTTTCCTTAACAGCGGATAGTTTCAGTGAGAAAGAGATACTAGCAAAGTTTTTCCGCGCCTTTAGCGATTTAGAAAAGCTACCACAGCTGATCAGCTGGAATGGCTCAGGTTTTGATATTCCTGTGCTTATTTATCGGGCTATGCAATATGACCTCTCAGCGCCTTGGTTATTTGAAGAGGGCGAGCGTATCAAAAACATGCGCTTCAACAATTATGTCAATCGCTTCCAAACTCGGCATTTGGATCTGATGGATCGGTTTAGTCAGTATGGCGCCTCTCGACGTGAAGCGATGGATGTGGTCGCTAGTCTCTACGGTCTGCCGGGCAAGACGGATGTCGATGGTAGTATGGTTGGGGAGCTGGTCAGTAATGAGGAATGGCAGACGCTATCGATATATTGCGAGTCCGATGTGATGAACACTTGGCTGATATACTTGCGTTGGCTGCGCTTGACTGGACAGCTCTCATCCACAGGGTTTATAGAGTGGCAACAGCAAAGCCGCGATTATCTGACCGGCTTTACGCAAGCCGATGGGCGCATGCGTCATCAAAGCTTTCTTGATGAGTGGTCATTACCTTCTTAGTGACGCTAAGTAAAAGTGATGCTAGCTAAGATATCAGCTATCGGCCGTATTTATTAGTCTCATATTTATTAACCCAGTACACCCATTTTCAATTTTTACTTATTTTTATCATTTATTGCTAAGGCAGGTTTATGCAGCCCACCGACGATCAAAACACTAAGAACAATGTTAATAGCAGTGATGCTACTGCTCAGACTCGCTCTAATAAAAGAGACAGCAAGGCGATTATCACCCCGCCTAATAAAAAGAAATCGAAACCGTCCTCAAAGACTCGTCGGCGCTTAAAAGATGCACCGCCAGTACCTTTTACTATCGACGGTCTTTCTCATGATGGTCGCGGTGTAGCCATCTATGGTAATGGCTTTGGCGCAGATAAGGGTCACCTTGAAGATAAGCATGGCAAAAAAGTCTTTGTCAGCTTTGCTTTGCCAGGAGAGAGCGCCTTAGTCAAGCTGACCAATAGCCGAGCCAGCTTTGAGGAAGGCGATGCTATAGAGGTTACTGCCAACCCCAATCCAGAACGCGCAGTGCCACCTTGCCCGCACTTTGGCGTCTGCGGCGGCTGTAACTTGCAGCATTGGCAACCAGATAGCCAGATCAGCTTTAAACAGTCCGTGCTGGCTGAGATGCTCGAGCATCAAGCTGATGTGCAGCCGGAGCAGTGGTTAGAGCCGGTGGTTGGCGATAGATTAGGATATCGTACGAAGGCTCGTCTTGGCGTGCGCTATGTCGCCAAAAAAGAAACCGCGCTAGTCGGCTTCCGTGAGCGTTCAAGTAACTTTTTGGCCGAGCTAAACGAGTGTCATATTTTAGATCCACGTATCGGTTTTGAGATTGAGAATTTAAAGACGCTAATCAGTACGCTCGAAAGCCGTGACAAGATTGCCCAGCTTGAGCTGGCGATGGGTGAGTATATTCCTGAGCTACCCGATGGTACACAGCCGGTAGCACTGATTGTCCGTCATCTAGAGCCCTTATCAGATGCCGATATCGATAAGCTAAAAGCCTTTTTTGCCGCGCGCAATTGGCAGTTATATCTACAATCTAAAGGCGTCGATAGCATTCAGCGTATCGCTTTAACCCCAGATGACGATATGAGCGAGCAGTTTGGCCATTTATATTACCAGTTGCCTGAATATGACTTAACTTATGAGTTTATTCCGACCGATTTTACCCAAGTCAATCTATCGGTAAACAGAAAAATGACGAAGCTGGCTTGTGATCTATTAGAGCTCAAAGCTGGCGAGCGCGTGCTAGATCTGTTTAGTGGCTTAGGTAATTTTAGCTTACCATTAGCGCGTTTGGTCGGCGAGACAGGCTTGGTGATTGGCGTGGAAGGCAGCGCGGAGATGACTTTACGAGCCGCTACTAATGCCAAGCGCAACGGTCTTGATAACACGGAGTTTTATAGTCAAGACTTGACCCAAGATTGCACAACTGAGCCATGGGCCAACCAAGGCTTTGATGCGCTGCTTATCGATCCGCCGCGTTCAGGCGCTTGGGAGATTATGCAGTATCTACCTAAGTTCAATGCCCAGCGCATCGTTTATGTCTCCTGTAATCCGGCGACGCTTGCCCGCGATACTAAGGCATTGCTTGAGCAAGGGTATCGACTGACTCATGCAGGGGTTATGGATATGTTCTGTCACACCGGTCATGTGGAATCGATTGCTAGGTTTGAAAAAGTATCTGCGTAATCACTTGTTTTGCTAAGTCTATTAAAGCGCCCGGGTTATATTCTATGGCGTAAAGATTATGTTTACGAGTAGCAATATTACAGAGCTCAACTTGAGTTATAGCAGCAAACTGCGATAATAGTCGTGACAGCTATCATAAAATTGCTAAGGTTTTGCAACAGCTATTTATTTAATTATCATTTAGTCTATATTAAAGCACTCTTTAATGATTTGCTTTAACTGCCACTTAACTAAATGCTAGTAACTTGAATAAAAGAGTTTGGCAGCCCTAAGCCTTATAGTTTGATTTTTTAGTATTTTTATAAAAGTTATTACTTGAGCTTATAACTAAAGCGTCATAGCACAAACTAGGATGACTCACCGCTTTATAATAGCTGCTACTTTGGCGGCTGTCTTGGCTTAAGTTTTATAGGTATTGATGATCATTTTTATGATGGATTACCAATATCGCTGTCAACAATCTTTAATAGCTAAAAGGAGCCAGCTGTGGTCAAGATTAGAGAAGGATTGCCCTTAGTAGATGGTCAAACTACCCAAGAAGATAGTGCGAGCTTGGCGGCGCAATTGGTTGCCAACCAACGCTCTCACCAGTCTGCTAATAGCTATGCGCAAATTCCTTTCGATATCAAGCAGCAACTGACTACTCATAAGCTGCATACCACATTTGATCGCTCAGCCGCGCTTGCTTATCATACTCACGACCCAAAACTAGCTGATTACGCTGCGGACTCCTACACTCCGACAGATTTTCCAGATTTAGACCAAGCCAACATTGATGTACCGGCGTGGCTAGATAATGTCGCCGAACGTATCGGCCAAGACTCAGTTCCCAATTTGGCGGCAGCTTGTGAGTTTATTCGCAGCCGTATGAATACCAGTGAGTCTGAGCGCTCAGGAGCTTATGTCACTGGCATCGGTATGAGTGATATTCTCACTTATCTCTATCAGGACGAAGACGCATTAGTCGCTGCGATGCTCTATCGAAGCGCGCGTAAATCTCTGATTTCGCTGGCTGAGATTGAGCAAAATTTTGGCGCTGATATTCGCATGTTAGTCAAAGATACATTAGCGATGGGTAAGCTGTCCGCTATTATTGAAAATAACAAACGCTTAGAAGACCACTTTATTAATAAACAGCGCGACCAGCTCTCTAATATCTATAGCATGCTGATCTCGGTCACTAACGATGTGCGAGTAGTGCTGATTAAGCTTGCTGAGCGTACCTTTGCAATGCGTGAGCTCTCTTTTTCTAGCGCTGAGCGCCAACAACGCGTGGCTCGTGAAGTCATGACGATTTATGCGCCGCTCTCGCATCGATTAGGGATTGCTCAGCTTAAGTGGGAGCTTGAAGACTTAGCGTTTCGTTATCTTGCCCCTGATCGCTATAAAGAAATTGCCAAGCTATTATCTGAGAAACGTAGCGAGCGCGAAGCTTATATTCAGCGGGTAGAGAGCAAGCTTAATCAAGCACTCATCGATGCTGATATCGTAGGCGAGGTTTCAGGTCGGGTCAAACACATCTATTCTATTTATCGTAAAATGAAGCTCAAAAGCTTATCTTTTGATCAGCTCTATGATATTCGTGCGCTGCGTGTCTTAGTCCAAAACCCTGCAGATTGCTACCACGTCTTAGGCTTAGTACACGGCTTGTGGCGTTATATCCCTGAGCAGTTTGATGACTATATTACCAACCCTAAGCCCAATGGTTATCGCTCCCTACATACCGCTGTCATCGCAGAGAATAAATCGCTTGAGATACAGATTCGTACTAATGAGATGCATTTTGAAGCTGAGCTTGGCATGTGCGCGCACGTTAACTACAAAGAAGGGCTGAAGAATAAAAAGGACAACTATCTCAACCAAAAAATTAGCTCGCTACGTCAGCTATTATCCATCAATAACGAAGCGCGTAATCAAGCTCAAGGCGATAATGAGAGCGACGTAGAGTATGATCTAAATGACTTTGATGAAGATGAACAAGCCATTGATTTTGATGAGCTTGAGCGCATCTACGTCTTTAGCCGTGATGGCGACATTATAGAGCTGCCTAAAAATGCCACTGTGCTTGATTTTGCTTATTATGTGCATACTCAAGTCGGTAATCGCGCGCAAGCGGCTCGGGTCAATCAGCGTTATGTGCCCCTCACCTATCAGCTCAAAACCGGTGAGCAAGTGGAGATTATTACCAAAGCTTCGCGCGAGCCTAATCGCGACTGGCTAGTTGCTTCTTTGGGTTATATTCATACTAGCCGTGCCCGCTCCAAGCTGCGTCAATGGTTTAATAAGCAAGACCGCGATAAAAACCTTGAGATTGGTCGACATATGCTCAGCCGTGAGCTTGAGCGCTTATCGGTGCATCCAAACAGTATCGATCTGAATGACTACACTCAGTTTTTTCATGTCAATACTCCTGACGATATTATCGTCGGCTTAGTCACCGGTGAGATTGGTCTGAATCAGCTGACAGGACATATCTCCAGGCAGCTACATTTAGAGCCTGAAAAGCAAAAAGCTGAGTTCACTCCTACTATCGACCCAAAAACCACGGGCAAAGCGGATGCCTATAAGATTTATATAGAAGGTTTGGATAATATCGAGATCAATTTGGCAGGCTGCTGTCATCCGATACAAGGGGAACCTATCTCAGGATATATCACCTTATCACGCGGCGTCAGCATTCATAATCGTGGCTGTCCTGAATATGAACGTCTAATAGAGCGCGATCCTGAGCGCGCTGTTAGTGCAGCTTGGAGAGCAAAATCCGGGCGTTATCAGCCTGTAGACATTCACATCGAGGCGTATGATCGCCGTGGCTTACTACGCGACTTGACTCAAGTCATCGATAAAGAAAGCGTCAATATCCGTCAAGTGGACACCACAAGTAACGATGATAATATTGCTTTTTTGAAGTTCCATGTTGAGGTAGCAGGATTGGCGCATTTATCTAAACTGTTAGCCAAACTTGAACAGCAGCCTGGCATATTGCACGCACGCCGAGCGGTTGCGCCTTAATACAGCACTGCTTTAGCACTGATAATTACTCAAAACCATTCCTTTAAAGGTCATGATATAAACGCTTATGCCTGAATTACCCGAAGTCGAAACGACCAAGACTAGTCTTGCGCCTTTACTTAATAAGACTGTAGAGACAGTACAAGTGTTCCAGCCTAAACTGCGCTGGCAGATGCCTGATGACTTGCAATCCTTGGCCAGTTACCGCTTACAGAATGTTGAGCGCCGTGCAAAATACTTGATTTTAAGCTTTGTACCATCAGCGCAGTTATCACAAAGTACGGAGTCAAATAGCGATAGCCGTAAGCTGATTATTCATTTAGGCATGTCAGGGAGTTTGCAGCAGCACGCTTATGGTACTGAAAAACGTAAGCACGACCATTTGATACTCACCTTTAGTGATGAAGACAATACCCTTAGTCAATTACATTATCACGACCCAAGACGTTTTGGCGCGGTACTTTGGTATACCGATTATAAAACCAAACTACTCGATCACCTCGGGCTTGAGCCGCTATCTGATGATTTTAATACCGACTATCTATATCAGGTCATTCAACGCAGCAATAGTGATAACAGTGCCAGTAAAAATGACATAGATAAGAAAAAGATAACGAACAAAAAACCTATCACGCGACCGATTAAATCAGTCATTATGGAGCAGCAAGTCGTAGTGGGCGTCGGTAATATTTATGCTGCCGAAAGCCTTTTCTTATCGGCGATTCACCCCGCTACTCCTGCTAACAGCTTATCTTATGAGCAGATAGCGCTACTGGTTGAACATATTAAAGCAATTTTAGATAAAGCCATTACGCTTGGCGGCTCTACTCTACGCGATTTCACGGTAGCTAGTGGCCAAACAGGCTACTTTCAACAAACCCTAAATGTTTATGGGCGACAAGGCGAAGATTGTCCGAACTGCGCCGCTACTCTGGATAATATCAAGCTCAATGGGCGCGCGAGTGTCTTCTGCCCTGAGTGTCAACCGCTACCAAAGCCAAATCGTTAGCTACATGACTCACTAAAGCTTTATAGAAAGTAGTCAAGACAAAAGTGATTCATTAAGCCGTTAATGATAAAGCTAAAGGTGGAGCGCATGGATTTATATTGCTAATCGCCCAACATCTTGGTTTAATAGTAGCTATGTTTAATAGTAGTTGTGCTCAATAATACTAACGTTTAGCAATAGTCTTAGCCTCTATCTTCCACCCTTATTTTAGGATGACATCATGACTGTCAAAACTCGCTTTCAACATGCTGTTAAGTCCAAGCTTTTAACCGTTCTTACTAGTATCAGCCTTGTAGTTATCACTATGAATCCAGCCTCAGCGGCAATCGAGATTGACGAGACAGATTTTGGTCCTTCATATGACACTATGGTAGTCGATACGGTAGTAGGTAAGCCGTTGCAATTAGTCGCCGCCGTTACTGGTACAGCCGCCTATTTAGTTAGCCTGCCTTTCGCCGTCGTCGGTGGTAATGCGGATCAGTCGCAGCAAAAACTATTTGTGGAGCCTTGGGAAGCGATGAGCCGCTGTTTGGGCTGTACCGTCGCCGAGGATAACTACTACAAGTCGCAAGCAGTCGATGATAATACAGTGCGCATCGTAGTCGATCAGCCCTCCGAGATCTTGATTAATACTAACGACTACGTCGTAGTAACTCCTTAGTAGCGTTAATACGTTAGTAATAGCAATACCTTAATAATAGTAGCGTTGCAAGCTCAATGCACAGTTAATTATTATTCGCTGACTACTCTTATCTATTATAAATTTTTGACATAAAAAAAGGCTAACACGAGGTTAGCCTTTTTGCATTGTGACACTAAGTCAAATCAAGGTTTATGCGTTCTTCTTACGACCGTGACGCTTACGCTCACTTTCCGTCAAATAACGCTTACGGATACGGATAGCTTTTGGTGTCACCTCGACCAACTCATCATCTTGAATAAATTCAAGCGCTTGCTCAAGGGTGAACTTAACCGCTGGCGTCAAGGTCAAAGCCTCATCCGTACCACTAGCACGAACGTTAGTCAGCTGCTTAGCTGTCGTAGGGTTCACAGCCATATCATCATTACGCGAGTTTAGACCGACGATCATGCCTTCATAAACTTCAAGCTGAGGCTCTGCAAATAACTTACCACGCTTTTGTAGATTAAACAGAGCGAAGCCTAAACAGGTACCATTAGCCATTGAAACCAACACACCGTTAGTACGACCACCGACATCACCGATCTTTTGTGGACCATAATGCGAGAAGCTTGAGGTCATGATACCCGAGCCTGAAGTCAAGGTTAAAAACTCAGAACGGAAGCCAATTAGACCGCGAGCAGGTATAGTCGCTTCAATACGCATACGACCTTTACCATCAAGCTCCATATTGGTCATCTCGCCTTTGCGTAGACCAACCTGCTCCATGATAGCGCCTTGGTGCTCTTCTTCGATATCGAAGACGACGTTTTCATAAGGCTCTTGTAGTTTGCCATCGACTTCTTTGACGATAACTTCTGGGCCAGATACACCCATCTCAAACCCTTCACGGCGCATATTTTCGATCAATACTGACAAATGCAGTTCACCACGACCAGAGACTTTGAATTTATCTGGAGATTCAGTATCTTCCACGCGCAGAGCAACGTTATGAATCAGTTCACGCTCTAGACGCTCACGGATATTACGCGAAGTCACAAACTTACCATCACGGCCTGCAAATGGTGAGTTATTCACTTGGAAGTTCATCGAAACGGTTGGCTCATCCACAGTCAATGCTGGTAGTGCTTCGACATGATTTGGATCACAGATAGTATCAGAGATATTAAGCGCATCGATACCTGTGATACAAACGATATCACCAGCCTGTGCATCTTCAACATCAATACGATCGAGGCCATGATAACCCATGATTTTAAGAATACGACCATTACGCGTGTTACCGTTTTTATCAATGACTGTAACTTGAGTATTGGTAGACACTTTACCACGTTGAATACGGCCAATACCGATAACACCTACGAAGCTGTTGTAATCAAGGCTAGATATTTGCATACGAAATGGTGCGTCAGCATCCACTTGTGGCGGCTGTACTACATCAACGATGGTTTTAAACAACGGCGTCATATCTTCAGCCAGATCATCAGCATCCAGACCAGCAATACCGTTTAACGCTGAGGCATATACCACCGGGAAATCCAACTGCTCATCAGTTGCGCCAAGGTTATCAAAAAGATCAAAGATCTGGTCCATAACCCAATCAGGGCGTGAGCCAGGACGGTCAATTTTATTGATAACGACAATAGGTTTCAGGCCTTGTTCAAACGCCTTTTGTGTGACGAAGCGAGTTTGCGGCATAGGGCCGTCAACAGCGTCAACGACTAACAATACACAATCGACCATCGACATGACGCGCTCAACTTCCCCGCCAAAGTCGGCGTGACCTGGGGTGTCGACAATGTTAATACGATATTCAGTATCATCAGAGTTATCTGTCCATCTGATCGCTGTGTTTTTAGCTAAAATGGTGATGCCACGTTCTTGCTCAATATCACCAGAGTCCATCGCACGTTCGGCAATATTAGCACGATCGCCAAAAGTACCTGATTGATGTAATAACTTATCAACCAAAGTAGTTTTACCGTGGTCAACGTGGGCAATAATTGCAATATTACGCAAGTGTTTAATATCGTTCGCCATATAAAATGCTCGTTTTGTCTTAAGAAAATACAGTAGCCGTCTATGCTACTGGATAAATTTTATTTACCAATTTAGCAAAAGCTTTACGAAGATAGTAGTCAATCGTCATTTGCGTACGATTAATTAGGAGGCATAGACGCCGTAATTTTCGATTTAGGACACTAAATAATACATTTAGCGCCCTAAAGATCTTTTTGGCGTAAGGCTTACCGCGTAAAGTGCTGATAGTGACAAATCTATTGCTAAATAGCAGCAATAATAGGTGACTTGTCCATTTGCAAAATGTTTGGGCGGATAGTATAACATTAATGCAAATACTTTTTTGCATTAAGTTATTTATATCATTACTTTTTATACAACGAAAAAAGCCACCTTTAAAGGTGGCTTTTTTGTACAACAACTAAGGTATCAATTTGCTACTTACTGAACAACCATATCTTTAGTTTGTTCTACAGTCATTGTTTTGTCACCAGTGATGATGGCATAAACACGACGGTTCATAGCGCGACCTTCTTCAGTATCGTTATCAGCGATAGGCTGGTCGTAACCGTAACCTACAGTTGATAGACGGTTTGGTGCGATACCGAACTCGTTAGTCAACATAGACTTAACCGCTACAGCACGGGCTTCAGATAGACGTTGGTTATAACGTGCTGATGGGCCAGTTTTTGAAGCATGACCTTCAATGCGGGCAGTTGAGTTTGGATACTCACGCATCTTCTCAGCTACTTTAGCGATTTCAGGCTGATACTGTGATTTGATAGTAGATTTGTCGTTATCAAAGAACACACGTAGCTCCATTTTCAACTCATCAGTAATATCTACTGGAATTGGGCAACCACGTTCGTCAACGACGACGTTCATTGGAGTACCTGGGCAAGCGTCTAGTGAATCAACAACACCATCACCGTCAGAGTCTACGTCTTCTTCTACAACGACTACTGGTGGTACATAGACGTCAGGCTCTACAACTGGTGGCACTGCTACAGTAGGCTTCAAGTGACCACCTAGTACAACTTCTAGACCAGCTAAGGCCATGCCTTCCCACCAGTTGTTATCGAAGTTATGGATAGCACGAGCTTCACCGCGTAGGCTTAGTGCGTCATTGATGCGGTACATAGCACCTAGACCTAAGTTACCGATAGTGTCTTTAGTACCTGAAACTTTGTCACCGTTGCTGTCTTCGATTTCGATTTTAGATTGACCGGCACCAACTAGCATGTATGGCTTGAATGCATTTTCAGTGTAACCACTGAACTCTTCAAAACCAACTAAGAAGTTACCAGAGATCATTTCTTGTTCTGCGTCGAAGTTATCAGAACCGTCTTGGCGGATAGCGTCAGTGTTAGATACACCATACTCTACTTGGAACTGAGTAGAAGGCGTTAGCTCGATACCTAAAGCGGCACCAGTATATAGACCGTCTTCTTTGTAGTAACTGTCACCATTGCCACTATAATCTTTTAGTAAATCAGCTTGGTCATCATCAGCGCCTTCGCTGTAATGATAGCCTAATAGTAACGGGCTGATAGTAACACCAGCGTTAGCCGCTAGTGGAGCAGCTGTTACAGCGAACAGAGCTAGAGCGATTTTATTCAATTTCATGAGCTTCCTCCAAAGGATAATTTAAGTGGATAAAACAAGTCATACCACTTCCTAAGATATGTTAACTACACACCTATCACGAATGTGTCATTATACAACAAAAGTAATTAGGAAGTAGCTTAGCGATTATTAATTCAGTTTACAACTTTTTTTATCAGGCAGCTACACATTATTACACGATAATAGGGTAACTAAAACAAACTTGAGATACATTCCTGATATCAACTGACATAACCACAATCTTTTTGTTTTTGACCTTAGACTTATGGTTACTAAACCTACCTAAATAATATCAACTTCTTTATTTGTTGTATCTAAGTATTCTAATACATCCTTGTAGCTTTCTCTATTCATAAAACGCTCAATTCACTAATTGAAACATTTTTTGACAGTTGGGCTATATTCTGCTTATATATACTAGTAAACATTATTTCACTTGCTAGCACTAACAATCCTATTAGAATTGGACTTATTATTTATCCAATAACAGATAGTGCTATCACTGAAGATAAATACAGCGCGCAAATACAATTTATGTCAGTAGTGCGCTGTAGGCTTTACTCATTTATTTAAGATTTACTTTAGACCGCATTCCCCTATTAATTAGCAATTAGCTCAGGGCGGTAAGAAATCATGTACTCTTTAAATCATCCATTACACATATATTCGTTTATATTAATATTATTATTTATATACTTTATTTTCAGTTATACTATCGAGCGACGCTCATGCCAGATTCAAAGGAATCAGGGTTTTACCTTAGTAGAGCTTATCGTAACTGTCTGTGTTTTAGCGATAATAGCTATTATTGCTGCGCCATCTATATTAACTCAGTTAGCCAATATGGAGTCTAAGCGCATCAGATACGACATAAGCTCTATGTTAGCTACTGCAAAAGCGGAGAGCTATTTAAGACGTCAAAATCTAATTGTTTGTTTATCAGATTCAGCAGGACGTTGTCATAAAAATAGCAATAAAGCGATGTTACTATTCTTTGATCACAACGATAATCAGCACTTCGATATTTCTACAGATGAGTTATTAGAGCAACAGCGCTTGTCTCCTAGGTATGCTCAGCTACATCTGCGAGCAGGTAATCGGCATTATATTAAGTTTTGGGGCGATAGCGGTAGGCCTCGAGGATTTTTTGGTCATATCAAATACTGTCCTACCTCCAGCTACAATCAAAGTAAGTATCAAATATCTTTTAACCAAGGCGGTATTGTGAAATACAAACCTGACGCCGCTCATCCGACTGGCTGTTAATCATTTTTTAAGTTTCTAAACAGAAGAGAAGTTATTGATAACGCTGTTGCTGTTGCCATAACAGACGGCTTTGTAGCGGCTGATAATCGAGTAGCTGATCGATAAGCTGACGATGTATGCGCGACCATGAGTTCAAAGTTGAGCTTTCAATACCGAGCTGAGTCATTGACAGTATTTCTTGACCACGAAACAAAGTTGCTGCTGAGGAAGAAAGGTCTGCTGACTCCTCTGCTACCACTGGTACAAAGCCAGTATCAGCTAAGAATCGATAAGTAGTCTCTGCCTCGATAGCTTCTAAGTTACTATCCTGCGTTAAGCTCAGTGCAAAGCCTAACTCTTTAAACAAGTGCTGCTCGAATTGACGTAGACACAAGCGCAGCTCATCGGCTGTTAATGGCTGTTTGAGTAAATTTAAACTATCTTGATAATGTTGCCATAGCACTGGCATAGGATCTTCGCTAGGAAGTAGCTTCCATAGTATCTCGTTGAGATATAAAGCCGCGTATTGCTGTTGACCGCGGATCTGACCATAGCGTGGGTTATGAGCGGCTGGCGATGTTACTGCTGATGACTGGTTTGTTGCAGGGGTAGGCTCATCGTTTAATAGGCGATCGAGCTGACTGATGGTAATTTGGGTAAAAGTTTTAAGATCACGCTTACCGGTAGCAAACAGCTGTAATGGTGCAAATAGCGGCGCGCCTTTTTTGCCAATACCATGTACGACGCCATGCTGCTGAGAAAAAAGGTAGTAGATCGCACGTTTTTCTTGGTAGGAGCGCTGATGTAATAAATAACCTACTAATGCTTCATTGCGCATCTATTATTACCTCAGCGTTTATTGATATCTAGTTAGAGTATTTGGTTCTACTAGTAGTACCTTAATACCCTAAGCTATTTAGAGCACGTTCATCATCTGACCAACCGCGTTTGACTTTAACCCAAAGCGTGAGCATGACTTTTTTGTCAAACAGCAGCTCCATATCTTTGCGAGCGACTATACCCACTTGTTTAATACGCTGACCTTTCTCGCCAATGACAATGGCTTTTTGACCACTACGCTCGACAAAGATAGTTGCATCAATAAAAGTCATAGCTTTGCGAGGACGCCCGGTTTTAGGGTCTTTATGCGCCGCTTCATCTTTAAAGCCATCAATTTGTACCGTCAGATCATAGGGTACTTCATCTCCGGCGCTACGCATAATTTTTTCGCGGATAATTTCACTGGCTAAGAAACGCTCTGAGCGATCGGTGATTTGCTCTAGATCGTAAATAGGATCTGCAACAGGCAAATGCGAAGCAATAACTTCTTGCAAGCGGTCCAAGTTTTGGCTCTTCAAAGCAGAAACCGGTACGATATCGGCAAAATCGAAGCTTTCATTGAACGTTTCGATTAATGGTAATATCACGCCCTTATCTTTTAGCGTGTCGGCCTTATTGATAATCAAAACAACCTTTAGGTCAGTCTCACCCAGCTTTTGTAGAGTCAATAAATCATCTTCACGCCATTGATCTGAGTCTACTACAAACAGTACCAAATCCACATCGACTAAGGCTGATAATGCCGCTTTATTCATGCGCTCATTGATCGCGCGCACTTCATTGTGATGAATGCCTGGGGTATCCACGAACACCGCCTGCATCTCATTGGTACTCAAAATACCATGAATACGGTGGCGCGTCGTCTGCGGTTTACGTGAGGTAATAGAGAGCTTTTGACCCAAAAGATGGTTCATCAGCGTCGACTTACCTACATTTGGACGTCCGACAATGGCCACATAACCGGCTTTGAAATTCTCTGCAATGTCGTTGTGACTATTCGCTGAAAAGAAACTATCGATTGCGTCGTCATTATCAGTAGTGTTTGGTGTCTCGGCACTGTTGTCAGCAACATTAGCTGTTTGTGATTGCACAGTCGCTAACGACTCGCCTATCTTTCTACTGTTTTTAGGCGTGTTAATTTCGGTGTTTGGCTCAGTTTCGTTATTTTGGCTCATATTATTGGCTTTGTCTTTAAGGTTAAAGTAATGACTTTTATAGTAAAAGAATTGATACTTTAAGGATAGTTATAAAAGGATAAGAGTAAAGAGTAAGGCTTATCTTAAGGGCGTTTTTTTATCGCTTTGGGGAGTTTGTGCAACTGATTGATCATCAGCTCAGCTGCTTTTTGTTCGGCGATACGGCGACTCTCGCCAGACTCAGTCACATCAGGGCACTGACTGATATTTACCTGACAGCGAACAACAAAAATCTGATGCGGAGCGTTACCGCGAGTTTCTATTAATTCATAAACCGGAAGCTCGAACTGCTTAGATTGTAGCCATTCTTGCAGGCGGCTTTTGGCGTCTTTTAGCACTTTTTTTTCATTGACGTTTTCTATCAACTCCCCATACCAATCTAGCACGCAATTACGGGTAATATTAATATCTTGACTATCGAGATATATCGCGCCGATTAACGACTCTACCGCGTCGGCTAAAATAGAAGCACGGTTACGACCGCCGCCCTTACGCTCACCAACACCGAGTATGAGATGATTCGACAGCTCTAGGTTTTGCGCTATGATGACCAGCGACTCTTGGCGAACCAAAGTCGCGCGCATACGTGTCAGGCGTCCTTCGTTTTGCGTAGGATAACGATGGTATAGAGCTTCACCTACGATCATTCCGAGCAGCGCATCCCCTAAGAACTCTAAGCGCTCGTAGTTTGTTTTACTATCAAAAGAGCGATGAGTCAAAGCCAGCTTAGGTAAGCTTGGATCATTAAAAACATATCCAAGCTTGCGCATCAGCACTTCTAAGCCCTGAATAAAACTTGGGGTTAATGTTAGCGCGTCAGTAACGGTGCTTGTTTTATGACTAGCAGGCACGGGCTTTGCTTTATGCTGCGGCGGATTTGATTTCATGCGTGGCTTTTGGCTATCCTTTTATCGTATTAATATAGCAGCTTAATGAGTGCTTATTCTGCTGACGTCCCATCGATATCGCCTTCAAAGCGATTGACGATATCAACGTTTGCAAAAAAGTTATTGGTTTCTTGGTAATTTTTATAAATCGCCAATTGTCCTGCTTTTTTATTCGTAAAGGTAAAAATATCTTGGGCTACAGTATCGTAGTAAGCGTTGATATTCAGTTGTCTATTGACGCGTTCAATATACTGAGTCGATGTCTCGTTATTAGCATTCGCTTCTTTTAACTGAGCCGCTAATAGCTTCGTCAATTGATAATCGCCCACTTGCGCAGGCGCAATAGCTAAGGTTAGCTTACCTGCTATGACGATAATGATTAATAATAAAATTATACTAGTCACACTGCCGCGCTGTGCAGATAAACTGTTTTGCTTCATCCTTACGCTTCCTATATAAAATGGGTAAGCTGAGTAAGCTGGTATCGTTAGTCGATGGAGCCATTGCGATCAAAAGTTGGCATACTTAGACCGGGCGGCTTATGCATCCAAATATAAACAGCTTTTCCGGCTAAGTTCTCATCAGGAACAAACCCCCAAAAACGGCCATCTAAGCTGCGGTCACGATTATCACCCATGACAAAATATTCATTTTCAGGAACCGTGATACGCCACTGATTCCCAGCCGAGCTCACTACCTCTGACGCTTGCTGCTGTAAAAAAGGCGCATATTGTGAGCTGTTCATGCCTTTTAGATAGCGAACCAGATGCTCATGCTCGCCTTGCGTCTCTTTAAAATACTGCGCTTGCTCTTCTTCTAACTGCCCCATTCTCGTCGCTTCGGCGTCAGTTAGCACTTCACCTGGCGCAATCTGACCTGCTGGATACAGCTGTGAGGTCAATTCCGGATTGGCAGCAAAGTCGACGGACTCTGTTTTTACCTCTGTACCATTGATAGCAAGAGTACCATTGTCATAACTGACTGTATCACCCGGCAGGCCAATAACGCGCTTGATATAATGCACACTTGGATTTTCAGGATAACGAAATACAGCGACATCGCCGTGCTCAGGATCACCTGTATCAATAACTTTACTATAAGTTAAAGGCAAGCGCACGCCATAAGCAAACTTATTTACCGCAATAAAATCGCCAGTATATAGCGTCGGCACCATAGAAGAGGATGGAATATTAAAAGGCTCAATCAAAAAAGAGCGTACAATTAAGACCACTGCCAGTACTGGAAAAAAGTCATAAGCCCAGCGCACTAGTAGGTTTTCTTCGCCGGGACCACGCGTTTTTCGTTGCTTCAAAGCCAGTTTATCTAATAGCCAAATCAGCCCTAAACCTAGCGTTAGTGGCACTAAAATTAAGTTAAAATCAAAATCCATCAAAGTGCCCTTCAGCTATCAAAAAATGACTCATTTTGCCACATTCACTTTATCGCTTCGTTTAAAACCGTAACTATTCTGATATCAAACCATCGGTAGTCGTAATGATTTATTAACTATCGACCTGCAATACTGCTAAGAAGGCTTCTTGTGGTATCTCCACACTACCTACTTGCTTCATTCGTTTTTTACCTGCTTTTTGCTTAGATAACAGCTTTTTCTTACGCGAAACATCACCGCCGTAACACTTAGCCAAGACGTCTTTACGCATCGCTTTAACCGTGCTACGACCAATAATCTGACTGCCAATCGCTGCCTGAATTGCGACATCGAACATCTGGCGCGGGATCAGCTCTTTCATCTTACCCACTAGCTGATTACCACGGAAACGCGCTTGATCTTGATGCACAATCATCGCTAGGGCGTCGACTTTATCGCCGTTAATCAGTACATCAACCTTGACCAGTTTATCGACTTGATAGCGCTCAAAGTTATAATCTAAGGATGCAAAGCCGCGTGAGACTGACTTGAGTCGATCAAAGAAATCCATGACCACCTCGGCCATTGGAATATCAAAAATAAGCTGTACTTGCTTACCCATAAAGCGCATATCGACCTGTACACCGCGGCGCTCAATACATAGGGTCATAACGTTACCCAGATAGTCTTGTGGTACTAGTATCTGACAGCGCGCTATCGGTTCACGAAACTCTTCGATATTGTTAGGCTCAGGAAGTTTTGATGGGTTATCAACGTAGATCACCTCGCCATCTTTCTTTTCTATCTCATAGATAACCGAAGGCGCAGTGGTGATTAGATCCAAGTCATATTCGCGCTCAAGACGCTCTTGGATAATCTCCATGTGCAGCATACCCAAAAAGCCACAACGAAAGCCAAACCCTAGCGCATCAGAAGTGTCTGGCTCAAAAAACAGTGACGCATCATTGATTTGCAATTTTTTCAGCGCTTCGCGGAACTTTTCAAAATCGTTAGAATCTACCGGAAACATCCCTGAATAGACCTGCGGAGTGATTTGCTTAAACCCTGGAATACGATCGACGTCAGGCGTTTTTTCGTGAGTGATAGTATCCCCTACTGGCGCGCCAGCGATATCTTTGATCCCAGCGATGATAAAGCCAACTTCACCCGCCTCTAAAATACCAGTATCTAAAGGCTTAGGTGTAAAGACACCAATTGAGCTGACCGGATGCGATTCTTGGGTCGATTTGATATAAATCTTATCGCCCTTACGCACGGTACCTTCACGGACTCTCACTAAAGACACAACACCCAAATAGCTATCAAACCAAGAGTCAATAATGAGCGCTTGTAGCGGGGCGTCGCGATCGCCTGTCGGTGCTGGGATACGCTCAACTAGCGCCTCTAATAACGCCTCCACGCCCAAGCCTGACTTGGCAGAAACGCGAGGGGCATCGATTGCCTCTATGCCGATGATATCTTCAATCTCTTGAATGACGCGCTCAGGCTCCACTTGCGGTAGATCAATCTTGTTAAGGACAGCCATGACTTCTAGGCCCTGATCGACTGCGGTATAACAGTTGGCAACCGACTGCGCCTCAACACCTTGCGCCGCGTCAACGACTAACAGCGCGCCTTCACAAGCCGCTAGTGAGCGCGATACTTCATAAGAAAAATCAACGTGACCTGGCGTATCGATAAAGTTTAGCTGATAACGCTCACCATTAGGATGGTCATAATATAGCGTGACCGACTGCGCTTTAATGGTGATACCGCGCTCACGCTCGATGTCCATAGAGTCAAGCACTTGCGCCTGCATCTCACGATCTTGCAGCGCGCCGCACATCTGAATAAAACGGTCAGCAAGGGTCGACTTGCCATGATCAATGTGGGCAATGATAGAAAAATTACGAATATTGGCTAATGCAGTCACAAAGCGCCTACTAAATAAAGGATGATTGGATCGTAGTTGTTAGTTGCAAAATCGCGTCTCTAGCATTTATTACAACGTACTTATACGTGCAGGTATTCTAGCAGTTTTTAGCTCTAAAGTAAGGCGATTTTATTTGACAAGATTGGTGCATAACAAAAAACGAGCGTTTTTGATGGAGTCATTCTCGATTGAGTATAAACATTGATTATAAATAAAGAAAGGCCTGATACCATTAACAAACGGCGCAACACGATTTGTCGACTCTACGCTTGAGGTAAAACTTCAGGCAAAAAAAAACCAACCGCTAAGGATTGGCTTTTTTGAATATGGTGGCGATGAAGAGACTTGAACTCTTGACCTCACGATTATGAGTCGTGCGCTCTAACCAGCTGAGCTACATCGCCATTTAAGGCTCGGTATAATACCGATAGCATCGACTTGCGTCAACCCCAATCTGACATTTTTTGCAAAAAAACTGCTTTAACTGCTGAAATAAAATAGCAAACCGAATAAGCAAAATAGGTTTGGCAGACCGATAAGCCGGGTTCTGTCGTGGACAATCATTCCTCTAGGCGTATCATCGCTAATACGCTCAAGCAACCTACCCGCATCGAACGCGGGCCGCGCCATACCGATGCCTATTTGGTCTTGCTACGCGTGGAGTTTACCTTGCCGTGAGATGTTGCCATTCACGCGGTGCGCTCTTACCGCACCCTTTCACCCTTACCTCACATGCTGATGCGAGGCGGTCTACTCTCTGCTGCACTGGTCGTCAGATTACTCTGCCCAGCCGTTAGCTGGCACGCTGCCCTATGTAGCCCGGACTTTCCTCCCCTGCAATTCTATCTATTAAAAATAACAAACAGTATGCAGCGGCGATTGCCTAGTCTACCAAGCGCGCTAGTATAGCAAAACTAACGCCTGTATGGGAATGTCTTTTCAGCTTATTTTTAGAATGACTTTAATGACCTTAAAAGCATTTTAAACACTTAGATAAACGCTGTTGGCAAGGCTATGTCAGCATCATCTGAATGTTCATTTGCTTGTTTGGCTAAAACCAGCCAGTGCGCTTTGGGGTAATAGCGCGCCAAATAGGTTTGCAAAAAATCAATGGTACTGTTTGCAATCTCAGCATCCGTTTGCTCAGCATCATCATGGATATGATTGTAAATCACACTATGGATCATTAAGCCGCGCGATTTTATGGCTTCTAAGCTTAGTAACGTATGATTGATGCTGCCCAGTCGGCCAGAGGTGACCAAGACGATAGGATAGCCTTGCTTGGCAATATAATCCAAGGTTAATAGTTGCTCATTTATCGGTACCAGTAGCCCGCCTGCCCCTTCAAGCAACACCATCTCATAATCAGCTTGCAATGCTTTGGTGGCATCAGTAATCACATTGATGTTAAGAGGCTGATTGGCCAATGCTGCGGACAGATGCGGTGACGCAGGCTTCTCATAGCGATAAGGACAGGTGGTAAAGTCCAGATCACATGGCTGTAATGGCATCTGCATCAATTGACGGTGACTTAAAATATCATCCGCAATGCCTAGTTCGCCATCTGCTTGTTTACTGATGCCTGTTTGCACCAATTTTTGCGTGATAACGTTCACACCCTGCTGCATCAACGCTTTGGCAAGTAGACCCGTGGCATAGGTTTTGCCGATATCGGTATCGATGCCGGATACAAATAGCACGCTCATGGTTAACCTCGATGTTCTAAATATTTACGTACTACTTTTAGCAGCGCTTGGCATAAGGTGGTCAGCTCATCATCAGTAATAATGTAAGGCGGCATAATGTACACCAACTTACCAAAGGGTCTGACCCAGATACCATTATCAATTAATAAGGATTGAAAAATGGGCATATCAACAGCGTCTTCTAACTCAATCACTGCCACTGCCCCCAAACAACGCACCTCGGCAACACCTGCCAGCTGCGCAGCTGGCGTCAGGGCTTGCTCCATCGTACGTTGCATATTGGCAGTACACGTTTCGATATCATAAGACAGGATCAAATCAATCGACGCACAGGCGACCGCACATGCGAGCGGATTACCCATAAAAGTCGGGCCATGCATCAGCGCTGGACAGTCACTATTATGAATGGTATCGGCAATATGACGAGTACAGAGCGTTGCGGCAAAAGTCATGTAGCCGCCAGTCAGCGCCTTGCCAATGGTCATGATGTCAGGGGTAATGCTGGCATGCTCACAGGCAAATAACTTTCCACTACGCCCAAACCCAGTAGCAATCTCATCCGCTATCAAGAGTACATCGTACTTATCACAAAGTGTGCGTAATAGCCGCAAATATTCAGGGCTATAAAAACGCATACCACCTGCGCCCTGAATAATTGGCTCAATGATAAAACCTGCCAGCTGCTCACCATACTCTACAAAAAACTGAGCTAATGACTCACGATCATCTGCCGTCAATGCGCGATCAAAGCCAAGTGGCGGTGCTGAGACAAAATGCTGCATCGGTAGCTGCTTGCCATACAGACTGTGCATCCCATTGACAGGATCACAGACACTCATGGCGTGCCACGTATCACCGTAATAGCCTGAATGGGTCGAGGCAAACTGTTGCTTGTTTGGGCGCTTAGCAGCTACTTGATATTGCAGCGCCATTTTTAGTGCCACTTCTACGGCGATACTGCCACTGTCAGCATAAAAAATCGCATCGAGACCAGAGGGCACAATATCGAGTAGCTTTTTGCCCAGATCGATCGCTGGCTGATGGGTTAACCCACCAAACATCACATGCGCCATTTTGCTCAACTGCTGGGTCAGCGCTTCGTTTAGCTTGGGGTGATTGTAGCCATGGACGCTCGCCCACCATGACGACATACCATCGATCAGGCGCTTGCCGTCTTCAGTGATGATATAAATACCTTCAGCGCGATCGATTACGATATTAGAATAAGTGGGTGGTAGGCTGGCATACGGGTGCCATAAGTGCCGTTGATCAAACTCATTCGTTGCTTGGATGGCTGTGGCGGTCGTGTTTTTTTTGGTCATCGTATCATCCCTAAAGCGTTGTAAACCCAAACGTCATCAATCGCTTATCAATATTTATTGACCCGTAATACGCTTGTATTTGGCCAATAAATCGCTTTCGCTCTCGATATGATCGGGGTCTTTTGGAATACAGTCGACAGGACAGATGACCACGCACTGCGGCTCATCAAAGTGACCGACGCATTCGGTGCATAGATCAGGATCAATGACATAAATGTCTTCGCCCTCAGAGATGGCTTCGTTAGGGCAAGCCGGCTCGCAGACATCACAGTTGATGCATTCATCAGTGATTAATAACGCCATGACCTACCCCTTTATGATTTTGTGGTTACCGTTTTAAAAATACGCTTCATTAGTGATAAAAGCCAATACTTGCTGATCTATTTAGTCTGAATCGCCAGCTTATCGATAAAGGCCTGCGAGACGCATTCTGGTACAAACTTTCTGACATCGCCGCCAAGCTTAGCGATTTCGCGAATCATAGTCGATGAGATAAAAGAGTAATTCTGTGACGGCGTCAAAAACACTGCCTCAAAATTTTCATCGAGCTCGCGGTTCATATTGGCCAGTTGAAACTCATATTCAAAATCTGACATCGCGCGCAAGCCGCGCAAAACAGCAGTTGCTCCCTTTTCGCGCATAAAGTCCACCAGCAGACCCTCAAACCCAACGACAGAGACTTGCGGCAGATCCGCAAATACCGTTTCTACTAAGCTGACCCGCTCCTCAAAACTAAATAGCGGCTTTTTGTGGTGGCCTGAAGCCACGGCAATGACCACTTCATCAAATAATTTAGTCGCGCGTTTGACCAAATCGACGTGACCGGTGGTAATGGGATCAAAGGTGCCAGGATAGAGGATTTTGGTATGTAGCTTAGAAGCTTTAGGTGTAGATGATGGGTTCATAGCAAGGCTAATATAATCGTTGATAGTATGCGTATCCTAGCAAATTTAGCAGTGATTGAACACTCAGTTTATTCGCTTTTGCGAGCTTAGACTACAGAGCTTAGACTACAATAGTAACGACTACATTTGTCCTAAGCTCGCTTTACCCTTTTCAACTATCGATTTGTTACAATACTCGCTCGACTCATCCGTTTTATAACCACAAGCTAATGATGACATTAGTGGGTTAGGATGAGGAACAGTAAGACTAAAGCGTTAAGTTCAAGTCAGCACGTTTAAAACAGCAACTTAACGTTTTGAAGGAGAAATTATGTCAAAAAAATCTAAAAAACCGGACAACCAAATTGCCAGTAATAAAAAAGCGCGGCACGAGTATTTTATTGAAGAGACTTTTGAGGCAGGATTGTCACTGCAAGGCTGGGAGGTCAAGTCCATTCGCGCCGGCAAAATGACCATTACCGAAGCTTATATTATCTTTCGTAATAATGAGGCTTTTTTGTTTGGTGCCCATATTCAGCCGTTAATCTCCAGCTCTACGCACGTCAACCCTGACACTACGCGCACGCGTAAGCTACTACTTAATCGCCGCGAGATCGATAAGCTTTACGGCGCAGTTAATCAAAAAGGCTATGCTTGCGTGCCCTTATCCTGCTACTGGAAGCGCTCAATGGTGAAGTGTCAGATCGGACTTGCCGTTGGTAAAAAGCAGCATGATAAACGTAAAACCTTAAAAGATCGCGACTGGGAGCGTGATAAGCAGCGCGGCTTTAAACAGCATTTGGGTTAAAGTTGTTATCTAAATGTATTATAAAAGAGCAGATGTAGGTTGGTGTCGAGCTTGCGACACCCAACGATTAAATCTATGATAAAAAGTTCTATTTAAAGAACTTTTCTTGCGAGCCTAATGAAGCAATGCTTCTTTTTTTCGGCTCTCAGGGTCTCGTACCTCGACACCAACCTACACTGACGATTAAAAGAATTCGTTTTTATATCTACTTTTTCTGAATAGCAATTAATTGTTGCTTACGCGCACCACGCAACTGACGAAAACCATGCATAATTAAAAACGCAATGCCTAACCAGATCAGCCCATAACTATAGAGCATCGCTGACTCAAACGGATTACCCAGCACCGTAATCGCTAAGATAAATAGCAGTGCCGGCTCTAGGTAGCTCATCATGCCGTACACATTGACTGGCAGCATTTGACTGGCATCGACGTTGGTTTTCATCGCCAGCACGCTTAAGATACCTAGTCCTATTAGCATCATAATAAAGAAGCTAGAGCCGCCAACTAAGCTCAAACTACTTGGCGCTATAAAGCATAAATACCCTAAAGCAAACGGTGCAAAAATAGTCAAATCAACCAGTAAGCCCGTTATCGCACCAATGCCTTGCAGACGGCGAATAATATAATACAGCGGATAAGTACCGCACACCCAAAGTGTTGCCCAAGACACGCTTTGGGTCCGTACAATCTCACTGCCAACGCCAAGCGCAGCAAAGCCTACCGCCAACCATTGTAAGCGGCTAAGCTTTTCACCGAATAGTACACAACCGAACACCACCATCATCAATGGAAACAGGAAATAACCCATCGCCGTTTGTACGCCTTGGCCATTGATGGGTGCCCACATAAATAGCCAAAACTGGCTCAAAAATATTGGCGTTGGTAGTAGCAGCCATGCCCACTGCTTGGCTGATCTTAGCTGTTTTAACTTACCGATATGCAAGCTTAGACGCCCGCTAACCACTAAGTAGCCTACGAGTGCCGCCCACATTGCTAGCATGCGCCAGATAAAAACCTGCGTACCCGATAACGGCGCTAAAAAGTGACTATAAGCATAAAGTACACCAAATAATACATTAGACATTACCGCTAATGCCGCGCCTATAATTAACGTGCGGTGCTTAGCGCTACCTGAAGCCCAAATCGCAGGTACAGGCAAGCGTGAGATAGTGCTTGTGAATACCGATGATAAAGTAGTGGTTGACATAGACGCTCCAAAATTGAACTAAATTTTATGACTCAGCATCTTGTTGTTATTAAACTGAGGGAAGCTAGTTTACGCGAGCGCTTTGATATATTATTTCTATATTTAGCTGTTTCTGAATTTATTTATCATAATATCGCAGTATTATTCATTATTTATCACAATTTAGGTTTATTACTGATTATCCTTATTGACTAATGAACCCTGCCTAATTAAGCAGACTACTATTATGACGCACACTCTTGATCAAACCGACAAAGCCATACTAAATCTACTACAAGACGATGCGACTTTACCGCTAAAAACCATTGCCGAAAAAGTACACGTGTCTACTGCAACCGCACAGCGACGCGTACAGGCGCTAATAGATAATGAGGTGATTAGCAAACAGGTTGCTATCGTCAATCCAAACAAGGTGGGATATGGCCTGACAGCAATAGTGATGATCCAGATGCTACGCTCGAATAACTCGATGCAGCACCGATTTGAGCGCCTAATGAGCAGCCAGCCCCGGGTGATGAGCTGTTATGAAGTATCAGGGGATGCGGATTTTATGCTGATGGTCAATGCCAAAAATATGCAAGATTACCATCAATTTACCCGTAATTTGCTGACGCATGATAATAATGTGCGTAGTTTTAGCAGTCAGTTTGTGATGAACTTCACCAAAAGTGGTACGAAGATATTATTGGATTAATCTTACACTATCAATCACTTATCGGTGATTGAATATCACATCCTGAGTACGATTCATGTTAAGATGAGCGCCTTTAAATGAGCGGCTCACTAAAACTGATAGTAGCGGCTACATGCAAAACACATTTTTTTGATTAAGGTCTGTCCATGTCTGCCGATACCATTGCCCATACCGCCTTTAAACAAGGCACTAAACCGTTATATGACTACGATAAGCACTGGGCGAGCTGCTATGAGCCGGCGCCTTATCTGCCGATGAGCCGAGCCGAGATGGACGAGCTAGGCTGGGATGCTTGCGATATTATCATCGTATCGGGCGATGCGTATGTCGATCATCCAAGCTTCGGTATGGCAATTATCGGGCGTTTGCTTGAGTCGCAAGGCTTTCGCGTCGGTATCATCGCCCAGCCTGATTGGAAGAGCAAAGACGCCTTTATGGAGCTTGGCAAACCTGTCTACGCTTATGGTGTCACCGCCGGCAATATGGATAGCATGATCAACCGCTACACTGCTGATCGCAAGATACGTAGCGATGACGCTTACTCGCCGGGCAACGTGGCGAATAAACGCCCGGACCGCGCCGCTATCGTCTATAGTCAGCGCTGCCGTGAAGCTTATCCTGATGTGCCCATTATCTTAGGCGGTATCGAAGGCAGCCTACGCCGTATCGCCCATTATGATTATTGGTCGGATAAAGTACGTCGTAGTATTTTGCTCGATAGCCGCGCTGATGTCTTACTCTACGGGAACGCTGAGCGCGCTATCGTCGACGTGGTGCATGGTTTATCCAAAGGCTATACCTTTGAGCAAATGAGCAGCCTTCGCGGTACAGCTTATCTATTGACTCCAAGCCGTCGCCACTGGCAAGCGCATATGACAGAGGTCGCCAGTAACGATGTCGATACCATCGGCCGTGTCGATCCAATTATCAACCCTTATGTGATGACTGAAGACGTTGATAGCTGCAAAATTGAGCAAGAAAAGCCTAGCGATTCGCCCGTTGGCCAAGCGATGACTGGTATGTCTGCCCAATACGCAGGATTTGTCGCAGAGCCTGTCACTAATAAAGTTCTGAACGCTGAGCAAGTCGATACGGATACGCAAGTGGTGCAAATGCGCGGTATGGAGGCTGAAGATAATAAAGAATATAAGCCAAAAACTGCTCTTAAACATAAGCTAAAAATGCCGCCACGTGAGCAAACTGTCATTCGCTTACCCGACTACGATCATGTCAAATCAGATCCGGTGCTCTACGCGCATGCCAGCCGTATTCTACATCTCGAGACTAACCCGGGTAACGCGCGGGCGCTAGTGCAGCGTCATAGTAGCGGCGCGGGCAATTCCTTCACCTCTATCGATGTCTGGCTCAATCCACCGCCAGTTCCGCTATCGACCGAAGAGATGGACTACGTCTTTGACTTGCCTTATGCACGTTTGCCACATCCAAGCTACGGCGATGCGCGTATCCCTGCTTATGACATGATTAAGTTTTCGGTCAATATCATGCGCGGCTGTTTCGGCGGTTGTACTTTTTGCTCAATCACCGAGCACGAAGGGCGCATTATCCAAAACCGTTCAGAAGACTCAATCTTGCGCGAAGTCGAAGCCATTCGTGATACCGCGCCAAACTTCACAGGCGTCATCTCCGACCTTGGCGGCCCGACGGCCAATATGTATCGCCTTAACTGTAAAGATGAAACCATCGAAAAGCACTGCCGTAAGCCCTCTTGTGTCTATCCAGACGTCTGCGAAAACCTGCTTACTGATCATAGTAATTTGACTCAGCTATACCGTAAAGCGCGTGATATCAAAGGCGTGAAGAAGATCCTGATTGCATCCGGTCTACGTTATGATCTGGCGGTAAAAGATCCAGAATACGTCAAAGAGCTGGTCAGCCATCACGTTGGTGGTTATCTAAAAATTGCCCCAGAGCATTCAGAAGAAGGCGTACTGTCCAAGATGATGAAACCTGGCATGGGTAGCTACGATAAGTTCAAAGCGATGTTTGAGCAATACAGTCAAGAGGCCGGTAAAGAGCAGTATCTAATACCTTATTTTATCGCGGCGCACCCCGGTACTAAAGACGAAGACATGATGAATCTGGCGCTGTGGCTAAAAAGTCATGGCTACCGCGCCGATCAAGTGCAAGCCTTTTATCCAAGCCCTATGGCAACAGCGACGACGATGTATCACACTCACAAAGACCCGCTACACAAAGTCAGCCGCGCGGGCGGTGATATGGATATCGTCAAATCAGGTAAGCAGCGTAAATTGCATAAAGCCTTTTTGCGTTACCATGATCCTAAAAACTGGGCAATACTGCGTAAAGCGCTGCAAGATATGGGCCGTAGCGATCTTATCGGTAAAAACCGTGGCTGCCTTATCCCGCCATATAATGCGCATCTAGAAGGCCGCGATGCGGCGCAGGACAGCTATCAATCGGCGCGTAAGAAAAATAGCCGCGTTGGTAATGACTCAGCTAAGCGTCAGAACCGTAATAAAAATAGTACTAATAAAGCTCAAGCCAACAACCGCTCCAAAAAAAGAGTCAGCAAAGGTAACTTTCAGACTCAGCATACGGGCTTACCGCCGCGTAAGACTAAATAACGTGAGATAGAAAAGTGTAAATAGTACGAAGCACTATAAAAAGGCGCTTGTTGGCTTAAGTCAGCAAGCGCTTTTTTTAGTTAAATTTCATAATTACATTAGTCAATATTTAAGAAATGAAGTTATAAGGTAGTGAACAATTCCTAACACTCTAGAGTAGATGCATTGGTTACCATAAATGTTATGCACCTACAGTGCTAGAACCCCTAATAATAAAGTAATATATTTTGGAGATGTTTATGAATACTATGATGAAACTCACCGCTACCCTACCTGCCGTTGCTCTACTAGCAGCCTGCTCTACCACTACCCCTACCGCTCCTACTACTCCAGCCACTCCGACAAATGGTACGAGTGATATGGCTTACGATCGTATGGCGCCTGCCCCTTATACTTGTACTGATGATAGCCAAATCCTAGCAAAGCAGTCCATTAATAAAAATCAAGCGACTATCAGCGCCACTGTTCCTAAACTGAACTGGTCACAACAAGAAGTGATTTTAGTTGGCGGTGTTGATGGCGACACGGCAAGCTATATTAATGACTCTAACCCAGATATCATCTATGCTTGGCACATGAAAGGTGATGAAGCTATATTGGCTACGAAATGGGCAAATGGTAAAGAGTACCAAGTCAACTGTAAGATGGGTCGTTAATAGTATTGCGTCAATCAAGCAGTGATAGTGATTGAGCTTTAACTAAAACTATATTTGTATTGATTAGCTATACGTTAAACAGTCATCGAGTGATGGCTGTTTTTTTATAGCCGATTAAGTGGTGAACGCTCATAAAAGCTGTCAAAATATTAGCAATGCTAATTGCCTATAATTCATGCTCAAATAAGCTGTTTATAAAAAAGGAAGAGTGATGAGAGTTCATCTATTACGTCTAACGCTAGTCTCTACGCTTAGCATAGCCGCATTAACGGGTTGTGATACTAGTAACCAAGATAGCGTCGCTACTTCTGCTAATACTGAGGGAAATGTCTCTGTAGAGGTCGATAATGCGACTACTGCAAATAAAACCTCGTCAGTAGTTACCGATATTGACTGGTCAAAAGTAGCTAGCGGTGAGCCTGTCGCAGATCTTAGCGACTACGACTACCCTTTCGCTATCGATAGTCAAAACGTCAAAGACTACGCGGACTACTTCAACGTCGATAAGGCGACAGCGCAGCACAGTCTCACCGTCGGCATGGCAAGTAATGAGGCCGTATCAAAAGTCCTTAACCAACTAGAAAGCACATACACCTCGCACGAGCTTACCGATGGCGAAACGGTTGAGCTTATCGTTCATACGACTCCTGAGGTCACTGCTAGCCAATACGAGTATGTGTTCGCCGATGACTTTGCTAAAGGTTTGATATTGCCGATTAGGATTGTTCCGGATGGTAAAAAGAATGAGGCTATGGTTAATCCGCATAAGGAATTGGTGGAGTAGCGATATATATTGGTTATTCATCATCAAACCATTTGATTATAGTAAAGCGCGAATCAGCATATAACCACCCATACCGAACATCATGACGTTTTCGGTTAAAGAGATCGCGCCCAGTGGTACATTGCTATCGCCGCCCACGCAGGCGCATTTTAGCTCGCGCTTATCGATATAGACCGCTTTAATAACCGACACCCCGCCGATCAAACCGATGATAAAGGCGACCAGACCCGCAATCGGATTGAGCCAAGGCTGATCGGCAAGCATAGCGATACCGGCAAACGCTTCTAAAAACGGATACACATAGGCGTAGCGTACCACGCGGCGCGCGAGTAAATCATAGCCCAAAAACCCAGTGGTAAACCCTTCTAAATCCTCAAGCTTTTTAATCGCCAATACACACATGGAGAGCGCGACAAACCACATAAGCGCTTGTATCGAAAAGACACTAACGGCAAATGCCCAGCATAATGCCAGTGTCATGAGTGCGGTAACAGCAAATATCGCAATAATGGGCGTATATGTGGTGTCGTCGTCTGTCTCGGGTTCGTGATTACCCAAAAATACTTGCAGATCATCATTGCCGCCAATGCGCTTGCCATCGATAAAGGTCTGCGGCGTGGTCTTGACCCCAAGCGTGTCTTTGACCAGTGTATTCTCATCTTGGGTCGTGATATGACGATCAATGATGTCATAGCCTGCGTGCTTGAGCGCATCGATTGATTTGAGGCCAAACGGACATAGGTGATCTGGCATCACCATGCGAAAGATGATGGCAGACTGCCCGCCTTCTTTGCCGATATGCTCGCCTTGTAGAGTGTCGATGAGATGCTGTACTTGCGGGCTGTGACTGTCGTCTATAGTGTCGGACTCAGACTGATGAGTGGTATTGTCTGCCATAACGCGCTCCTTACGTTTTGCTTATTCACTGCTTGATCATAGTTTTTTTATATTTGTGACTATTATCTTATAAGCATCGGTAAGGGCGATCTGAATCAGTCTTGTTAACTTTGTTAGGTTTAATGATAAGTGGTAGCGTGTGTTTTGTAGGGGTGGACTGTTGCTGTGTATTGATAAGGAATGTAAGATTTAGGTAAAATAAAAAAGTGCGCTGGCATAGCGCACGTTTTTTTAATGGCTAGTAGGTAAGCGATAAGGATTATTTGAGAGTTCAATTTTGATTTTTTTTCCTAAACTATTCGTACCACATAATAGCTTTGCCAAGTAAGGCTGATATTGCGTTGCGGCTGGTGCGATGTAGACTTTGTCTAAGTTTGCCTTTACCTCTGGCTCGTACTCTACGTATAGAAACTTGCCAAAATCCATTTTAACTTTAGGGTCATCAAGTGAAGTGATATAAATCATTCGACACTCTTGTTCCTCTTGAAAAGCTATATGCTTAATTAGATATTTTATTGGTAGTAAAATTCTATCTAGTAAAATTTTTATTTCTGAAGCTTTCGATTTATCTAGCTCACTTACAATCTTAATAGCTTTTTGATATACACCTTTCAAACACTCAAAGCATACTAAAAACTCATTTGTTTTTTTATCGATATACTTTTTATACTTCATCCATTTTATATCAGCTTCAACACGGTCGCTAAATTCTCTATAAAAAGTAATCTGATTGCGTTGTGCCAAATGTATAAATTGAGAACTAGGATCTATATAAACACAACGTATTACTGGCTGTCGACTAATTTTCTCCTTGGATACTTTTTCATCTAAGATTCTTTCAGTTGCAATAAATGATATTTGATCAGGGTGATCGTTTTCTTTGAAAAAACCTTTATTGAATATCAAGCTAATACCAGAAGCTTCCTTGTAGTCTTGCTTACCGTAAAGTCTGAACTGGTTTAAACTGTCATGATTGAAAGTAAAGCATCCAATAAATGTTTGATATTTACTATCAGACATTACTTCACTATTTATTCTTTTACTATCATTCTTTAAACAACCTTCAAGTAGCTTACCTTCACTAGGGTCATTAACATTATGAATAGTATTTAGTCGAAAAGAGCTAGTACTCGGATTATTTAGTAGAATGTTGGTTACTTCAGTTGAGGTGTAATGTGCAAGTTTACGTTCTGCATGCAACTGTTTCTTTCCTATACTATT
The DNA here is from genome assembly GCF_000511655.1 of Psychrobacter sp. TB15. Taxonomy (NCBI): domain Bacteria; kingdom Pseudomonadati; phylum Pseudomonadota; class Gammaproteobacteria; order Moraxellales; family Moraxellaceae; genus Psychrobacter; species Psychrobacter sp. TB15. Next base: position 108,568 of record NZ_AYXN01000036.1, on the reverse strand, counting down.
GATATCAATCTTTAATATGGATAATATTTTATATACAATATTAGATATTTCAAAAACCTTTCTACCTAACTCTTCAAAACCTCCATCTAAAATTAAATCGCATACATCTATCTTATTTCTTGCTTCGTAAGGAAACTTATTCTTTACAAAAACAAAGCTCCTCTTAGCCTTTTCTATATCTGACAAGTTATTACTTTCCAAAAGAATATCTCCTATAAAGAATTGAGCATTCTCGTAAATACTTTTATTCTCTTCAAGTCTGATACTGTTAAACAACTCTAGTGCTTCTTCCTTATAATCTTTATTCAATAAAATAGTAGCTATGAGAAATTTTGTATTTGCTACACTTATTTTATTTCCGTCACTATTTATTACTATTTTTGCTAATTTATTAGTTATTCCGCGAGTGTATTCATCTGGAATTTCTTTTAACTTCTCAAAAATTTTTCTATCACTTTCTATCATAACCTACTCCCCAACCATCGCCAAAAACTCATCTTCACTCACCACTTTCACACCCAATTTTTCTGCTTTGGTGAGTTTTGAGCCTGCTTTTTCGCCTGCCAGCAGGGCGCTGGTTTTGGCGGAGATGCTGCCTGAGACTTTGGCACCTAGCGCTTGTAGTTTGGCCTTGGCTTCATCACGTGCCATGCTATCGAGCGCTCCGGTGATGACCCACGTTTGCCCATCGAGCGGTAGCCCTTCGGATGCGACCTGCTCGACCTTATCCCAATGCACGCCTGCCTCGCGTAGCGCCGTGATGACTTCGATATTGTGCGGCGCACGGAAGAACTCATAGGTCAGCTCAGCGGTGATTTCGCCAACATCGGGCGTTTTTATCAAGGTCTCAATACTGGCTGCCATGAGATTGTCTAAATCACCAAATTGCTGAGCAAAGTTCTGTGCGGTGCCTTCGCCAACACCGCGAATACCAAGCGCGTAGATAAAGCGCGCAAGCGTGGTGTGTTTGCTCGCTTCAATGGCGGCAAGGATGTTATTAACTGACTTTTCGCCCAGCTTTTCAAAAGTGATCAGCTCGTCGGTATGGTTATGTAAGTCATAGATATCAGCGACGGTTTTGATAAGGCCATGCTCAAAAAAACTCATCAGCCAGCGCTCGCCCAGCCCATCGATATCCATCGCCCGCCGTGAGACAAAGTGGATAAGCGCCTCGACTTGCTGCGCCGGACAAAACAAACCGCCGCTACAGCGCGCCAAGGCTTCGCCCTCGGGTAGCACTACGGGTGAGTCACACACGGGGCAAGCCGATGGTAGCTCGACAGGTTTAGAATCATCTGGGCGTTGCTCGTGCCAAACGCGGGTGACTTTGGGGATGACGTCGCCGGCGCGGTGTACGCTGACCATATCGCCCGCTCGCACATCTAAGCGCTGAATCTCGCCGAAGTTATGCAAAGTGACGTTACTGACGGTGACGCCGCCGACTTTGACCGGCTCTAGTTTGCCGACTGGGGTAATCTGTCCGGTACGCCCGACTTGCCATTCGATAGTATGCAGGCGGGTCATCACGGTTTCAGCAGGGAATTTATAAGCGGTCGCCCAGCGTGGTTCTCTAGATAAAAAGCCTAATTGCTGCTGCAGAGCAAGGCTGTTGACTTTAATCACTGTTCCGTCAATCTCAAACGGTAGTTTTTTGCGTTTTTCAATCACTGACTCATAGTACGCTTGCGCCTCGCGCGGGTTCGCAACCACGCGCACTGCGCTGACGGTAAAGCCAATATCACCAAGCCAAGCCAGTGCACCCGATTGCGTGTCGATACGCTCAGGCAAGCCTTGATTGACCGAATAGCCATAGAACGCTAACGGGCGACTGGCCGCTACCGCAGGGTCGAGCTGACGCAAACTTCCTGCTGCGGCATTGCGTGGATTGGCGAAGGTTTTTTCACCATTTTCCTCTGCTAGACGATTGAGGCGCTCGAAACCGGCTTTTGGCATTAACACCTCACCGCGTACTTCTAGCAATTCGATATCTTTGGCATCTGCCAACCACAGTGGCAGATTGCGAATAGTTTTGACATTTTGGGTGATATCCTCGCCCGTTTGCCCATCGCCGCGAGTGACCGCTTGTACATACTGGCCATACTCGTATTTTAGCGACACGGCCAAGCCATCGAGCTTCATCTCCATCTCATACTCAGGGTTTTGCTGTGCCACGCTTAGACGATCATTGACGCGGCGCATAAAGTCGCTGAGATCATCATAATCAAAGACATTGCCAAGCGATAACATAGCAATGTCATGGGTGACTTGGGTAAAGGCCGATAGCGGCACATCACCGACTTGATTGATCGGGCTATCAGGCTGCACCAAATCTGGATACTCTTCTTCAAGCTCGATAAGGGACAGACGCAGCTGATCGTACTCGCTATCCTCAATCATAGGATTATCAAGGACGTAATAGGCATTATTATGCGTTTTTAGCGCTGCAATCAAGGTGCGCATTTTGCTAATGACATCGCTATCATGGGTCGCATGGGTCGCATGGTTTTTAGAGTTATGAATGTTATTAGAGTTGCCAGAGTCAGTCATAGTCGGTATCTATAGTGGTTATTGAGCGATTGATAATAGCAACTATCATAACAATTTAGGGGGCGCTTTACAGTAAAGACTGGCATAAAAAAACGCCACTTTTACTTAATAAAAATGACGTTAAATGAGAGGTTATTTGGCTATTTTAGCTGTCGTAATCGCGGACTTGATTGCGTAGCTGCTGCTTATAATCTGGCGTAATCGGTTCGTTATTTTCGTCTAGCATTATCGCATCAAGATCGCTTGCCATCATATAGGCAATACTCATCATGCTATCAAAACTACGCACCGCTTGCGGATGTGGCAGCGATAAAAACAACACCACGCCGCTATAGACATTGGTGGCCACGCTATGCGGATCAAAAGGTGCGATACCATTATCAGTGATACCCATCATGCTAAACCAAAGCATACCGGTGCCGTCTTTTTGCTCATAACGATGGAACATATTCATCGCGCCAAAGCGCAAGCCGTACTTATCCACTAAGGTTAATAAATCACTGCCGCGAATAATCGCACTCGGGCGCTCACGGCTTTGCTGCGGCAAAATAGTAATATTGATGTTGTCTTTGGCATTTATCAGCGGTCCGTTTTGCGCCTCATCAATAGGCGTCAATAAGTGCTGGTCGAGCACAGGGCTGTTGTCCGTGAAGCTCGGCTCCTCGGCAGTATCAATCACGGGCATCAGGCTATCGGTCGCTGACATCAGGCTTGAAAAAGCATCCGGCTCGCTTTGAATGTCAGAGTTATTGTCTTGGGCGAATTGCGCAAACTCTTCGTCATCTGCGCGCTGCTGTTCTGCTTGCCAGCGGGCATACTCAGGATTGGTTTCATTATCATTAATATCAGCCGTCGTACCACGATTTTGTGTCAGCTGCGCATCAACCTCAGTATGGTTTTGTGTCAACGGCTCTTCTTCAACCACAGCACTCAGATACTCTCTATTAGGAGCAATCGTTGTCTCACCGGCGATAGTATCATCGAAGTCTGGCTCATCAACGACATTGCGCTCATGACGCGGAATGATAGGGATACCGTTTTTATCATAATTAACGGCGGCCGCATCAGTATCTTGTCGGCGCTTGAAACTACGAATGACCATAAACAGTCCTGCTAGCACAATCAAAGCGGCAATGGCGATCAACACAAACTGGATAGCGGTCATAAGAGAATACATCCTAATAATAATATAGCTAACAATATAGGTAATGATAAAAGTAATCAGAGCATATACAGCAGTTTAAACGCTATCAGTCTAGCACGGCTACATAAAAGCGTCATCACCTTGTAACGGTTTGACACTTGATACTCATCATTGCACGTGCCGTTCAGTAGATGATAGCGGGTAAAAAGCGTGTAGAAAGCGAATAGAAACTTGCCATAAATATAACGGCTTTGATTTTACCCTAAATTATAAAGTTTGTTTATCAAAACTTAACTCGTGATATAGTAAATCCTAAATAAAAAGAGTAAAAGAGTACAGGCATTGTAATGTGCTACTGGTATAAATTTTCCTTGCGTGCTGCGTTCCCAGAGGCTGCGCAAAATTCATTCCAGTAGCACTGCATTTCTTTTATAGTGGATCGACTATAGTTAACTTTCGATGTACTTTTCGGCTTCATCAAGTGAGACGCTCACTAAAGTAGAAACACCTGCGCTAGGCATAGTGATACCTTTTAGCTCGTCGGCAATCTGCATCGAGAGCTTATTATGGCTAATGAAGATAAACTGTAAATCATCCGCCAACTCATGAATCAAGCTAGTAAAACGAGCAACATTAGCATCGTCAAGCGGCGCATCGACTTCATCGAGCACGCAAAACGGCGCCGGATGCTGTTTAAATATGGCAAAAATTAGGCTCAGCGCAGTCAAGGTCTTTTCGCCGCCTGAGAGTACAGCGAGACGGCTATTACGCTTGCCTTTTGGCTGCGCCATTAACGTCAACCCTGCGCGCCAATGTTCAGATTTATCAGCGCTGATATCAGATTGGGTATCCGTAGGCATATCCTGCAAATCTAGCGTTAGACTGGCTTGCCCGCCGCCAAATACTTTGGCGAACAGTTTAGATAACTCACCATTGACCGACTCTAAGGTTTGCATAAATAGCGTCTTAGTCGTCTCATCAATCGAAGCAATAGCATCCGTCAAAGTCTGCATACTAGCGGCAATATCTTCGGTCTGCTGCGCAAGCGGCTCTAAGCGTTCATTAACCTCAGCCAGCTCTGCCACTGCTGCCAGATTGACCGCACCTATTTTACTGATTTGCTGCTCAAGACTGGCCTGCTCAGCTTGTAACTCAGCGATTTTCTCGGGACGGACGCGGCGTTTATGAGTAATAAAATCGGTTAATAAGCTTGAAACACTTATCTGCGGCGGCGCAGCCTTTAACGCCTGCTTACTACTTTTTGCCAAAATATAATGGTACTCATCCAATGCGCTCTGTACGCTATCCTTTGCATCGTTGAGTTTAGACTCGCTCAGCGCCAGCTCTGTCGCCTGTTTGGCATTGCTCTCTTGCTGATCCTGTAAGGTAGTCTGCAAAGTATCTAAGGCAGATTGCTGCTCGTTGTACTCCTCTTTAAGGATGCTCAGCGCGGCTTCACGCGTGGCTAATAAATCTTGCTGCTCATCGCGCTTAGCTTTTATAGTCTGTAATGTGGCCTGCAGCGTTGGCAGTTGTTGTTGGTAGCTGTCACGATTGGCGATCAGTGTCTGCCAGTTTTGTAAAGACTCATCAAGAAATTGCGTCGCCCGCTGTAGACTATTAGCACTATGCTCAAGGTGCATCTCAAGTTTTTGTTGGCGCATCTGCAGGGCTTGCCAATCGGCGTCAACTTTTTGACGATTGCGCTGCAGCTCGTGACGCTCCCCTTGTAGCTGCTGACGTCGATCCTGTGCGGCTTGGACTTTGGGCCTTATGAGTTGTAAGTCTGTTTCGATTTGCACGCGCTCATCATTAAGTGTTTGTTGCTCGGCGGCAAGCTCTTGTTGCTCGTGCTCCAGTGCCAATTTGTCGCTCTGCAAACGTTGGGCATCGGCCTGTCTTTGCTTGAGGGCAGCTTTCTCAGTTGCCAATTGCTGCTGATAATCATACACCTCACGGGTAAGCTGCTCGTTTTGAGCGCGGCTCTCATCTAAGCTGATTCTTAGCGCGTCATACTCGCTTTGGCTTCTCTTTATTTGCTTATGCAAGCAATCAATGTGCTCATCGCTAGTATCAAGCAGCTCTTCCAACTCTATTAAACGCTGCTGCTGTTGCATACGCTGCATCAAAAATTGACTGTTTTGCGCAGCGTCTTGTTGCTTGGCGAATTGATTAAAATTCATAGTGCCACTAGCGCTAATCAACCAACCTTCTGCAGTCACTAATAAAACCGATGACGGCAATACTTTTAGGATTTCGGTCAATTCTGCAGTGGTTTCGCGGTTAGGCTTATCTGCTATATATAAATAGCACTGCTGCCATATCGCTAAAGCAGGCTTAGTAATTAATGCAGATAAAGGCTGTACTTTAGCTTGCAAATTAGCAGGTAGCTTGGCTGTAAAATCCTGATCAGCGCTATCGGCCATCTGTGCAGGCAACCACAAACTATGGCGACTAGCTGACTGTTTATTAGCTTGGTTTTGGGAGTGTTGGCTATGCTGAAAGCTCAGTAAATTTGGCAAATATCTAGAAAGCTCTGGCTCTGAGATTAGACCCACTTGCTCATCAGTAAGCACTTGGCTATCTAGCCATAATGCTAGTACCTTATCAAGGGTTTGCGCATGCTCCTTGCCAAGTGGACTAAGCTTGATTTGCTCGCGCAAAGTAGAAACCGGCAGTAGATTGTCAGTATTAATAACAACGTCATTTGCCAAACCTTTATCCGACTTCTCTTTTTGTGCGGTCGGCTTCTGAGTCGTTTTGGCATGTACGATCTTATGTAGCGTATCGTACTCGCCTGCCAGTAGCGCGTGGCTTTTTTCTTGTGCTGTCACCTCGCGTAGCTGCTCGGTCAAACGCTGCTGCAACGTATGAGCTTGCGGTTGCAAATCCGCTAGCCGTTCAGCGACGCTATCTTGCTGACGCGCACGCTGCTGTAACTGAGCTTCTAGCTCATCGATAACGCTGATGGCGCTTTTGTCTTGCTCATCTATGCTCAAAGAGTCATCATGAGTAGAGCTTTGAGTCTGCGCCTGATCCCACAGCGTTTGCCAACTTTGCTGGCGAGCAGCGAGCTTCTCTTGACTCAGCTGATGACGCTTTTGCGCTTGGCTATTGATGGCTTGCTGCTGCTCGAGGGTACGCACGTTATCTTGCAGACGCGTTAACTGCGATTGTGACTCAGACCATGCGCGTTGTAGTGGCGGCTCTTCCGCTTGATACGTTTGGCGCTTCTTGGTTAGCTTAGTAAGCTCTGGCTGCAGGCGAGCAAGCTCGAGCTTTTGCTGATCCTGCTCATCCTTTATTCTATCAAGCTCGTCAGTCGACTGCTGACGCTGCCGCTCCAAAGCAACCAGCTGCTGCTCAATCACTGTCAGCTTCGCCGTAACATCGTCTAGCTGATGCTTTGCTTGTTGAAGCTCAAGCTGCTGATGATAATGCGCGCTTTGTGCTTCGTCTTTTAGCCATTGCTCTTGGTTAATCTGGGTGCTGAGCTTGTCTTGCTTATGCTTTAACTGCTCATAGTGCGCTTGCCGCTCTTTGAGTGCTAAATCACTACCTTCATACGCATTCTTATGTTGCAGTTGGGCTTGTTTGGCTTGATATAACTGCTGAATCGCCAGTTGTTGCTTAATATCCGCTAAGGTCTCGGCCAGCTTATTGTAGCGCTGAGCGCTGCTCGCTTGACGCGCTAAGCTTTTTTGTTGACGGACTAGCTCGCTTTGCATATCGTGCAGACGCGCTAAATTCTCCTGTGTCTTTTCAAGCTTCTTTTGCGTCTCTATCCGCCGAGCCTGATAACGCGATACACCCGCCGCCTCTTCGATAAACTCGCGCAGCTGCATGGGGCTTGAATCAACGATACGCCCGATCATACCTTGCTCAATCACGGCATAACTACGCGCGCCAAGCCCTGTACCCAAAAACACATCGACCACATCACGGCGACGACAGCGGGTACCATTGATAAAATAATCGGAGCGGCCCTCCATGTTGACTTGCCGACGTACTGATAGCTCCTGATAGAGGTTGAGCTCGTGGCGAATGCCCGTCTGCTCATCTTGAGTATGCTCAAAGGTCAGCTCAACGCTGGCCACGCTTTTGGCCGATTTATCTTGCGTACCGGCAAAGATTACATCACTCATCGCGCCGCCGCGCAACTGCTTGGCGGAGGTCTCGCCTAATACCCAACGGATTGCATCAATGACGTTTGATTTGCCGCAGCCGTTTGGCCCGACGATAGCAGTGATGCCGCGGGGGAAGCTAAAAGTAGTGACATTGGCAAAGGACTTAAAGCCTGCCAGTTTGAGAGATTTTAAACGCATAAACGGTGAGTTTTTCGATAATAAAACAGGCGGCTATTCTACCTGAAATTGGGATGGGTTTTTAGGATCTTTAAAGGTATTGCGTTTGCACGAGATCAGCTTGGCTACAAGTTTGCTTAGCCGCTTTGCTTTGAATATAAAGACTCTTACTACGCAAAAGACATTTAAAAAGAAGATAATTACAACACCCCAATCCCACTCAAAAACAGCTGCCCGCCTGCGAATATCAATAATACTCCAAAAGCTCGTTTCAGCATCAGTGCTGGCAGTTGGTGCGCAAGTCTTGCACCGATTTTAGCCGTAATAAAGCTAGCCACCGATATACAGATAAAGCCAATAATATGCACAAAACCTATCGTGCCTGCGGGTAGAGTAGCCACATCTTGCCCAAACCAAGCAAACCCGAGTGCTCCCGCCACTGCAATAGGCAAACCACAAGCGGCTGAAGTACCAACCGCTTGCTTCATCGGAAGCCCTGCCCAATTCAAAAATGGCACGGTCAGACTACCGCCGCCAATGCCAAATATGGAGGATGCCATACCGATACCTGTCCCTGCTCCGACTTGTATGCCTTTAGAAGGTAGCGGTTTGCCTAACCGTTCTTTATTAGAAAAAAACAGCATCTTCAGCGCGACCAATAAAGCACCGATACCGATGATCGCTTGTAGTGCTTGTCCATTTATCATGTCAGCAATACCTGCGCCAACGACACTACCCACGACAAGGCCGATAGCCATACCGCGCCAAATCTCCCAGCGCACGCCGCCGCGTTTATTGTGTGCGGTCAATGAACTGATAGACGTGACGATAATAGTCGCCAAAGAGGTGCCAACCGCTAAGTGAGTGACGACCTCTGGCGAAAAATTATACGCGGTAAAAATCCAAACGAGAGCTGGCACGATTATCATGCCGCCACCGATGCCGAATAAACCCGCGCAAACGCCAGCAAACGCGCCGGCAATCACAAACCATACATATAGCATTAACGAAATCCTTTATTTGCGCTCTGATTATTCTGCTGTTTTGTTTAGCTATTATGGGTCTGCTATTTAATAAGATAACCTTTTAGCTCATAATAACTTGCCTGACTTGCGCAGTAGCAGGCGCTTAGTATAGCAAACATCTCAGTAATTATTGTCTTACAAGTCATCTGACGTCAGCTCAAACCACTCTATTTTTAGCGAACTCCTTATGCCTTTATCCATTCAAAACAATAGCTTATCCGCGCTCAACCATCGGCACCTCTCTAGTAGCAAATCAACCAATAGCGAGCTGCTAGAGACATTACAAGCAGGTAAGCTTGATAGTAATGATAAACAGCTACTGACCGCTGAGACGCAAACAGCAGGTCGTGGGCAACATACCCGCTCTTGGCAATCGCCGCCGGGCAATGTCTATCTCTCCCTTTATCATCCGATTAACACCCCTATCAGTGGTCTGCTATCGTTAATGATTGGTTTAGAATTAGCAAAAATGCCGATTATCCAAGCGCTGAACACGCAGCTAAAAGCGCAAAACAAAACGCCTATCGGGGTAAAATGGGCCAATGATTTAGGCTTTTATCCACTGCACAAGCAAGATTTAGGTTTTGATTTAAATGACAACAGCCTTATCGCTTTTAATAAATTGGCTGGCATTTTGATTGAGCCGGTATGGATAGCAAGCAAACTAAAAGGCGTAGTCATAGGAGTGGGGTTAAATGTAGCGGCGACGCCTAAGCTCACCGAGCAAACGCTAGAAGGCATGAGTTATCAAGCGATTAGCCTACAAGATATTCATAAGTCGATAAATAAAGATGCCAAGGATAATCTGTTAGAACCTTTGCCAAGCTTAAGCATTATTTATGAGCAAATCAGTCAGGCTTTACTAGACGCTGTCGATTGCTTCAAAGCTATATCGGCCGAAAAGTCTCATGTACAGCCCACCTCTACCCAGTATGCAATGGCTCAGTTTAACCGAGAGTTTACACCGCAAGATGCCCTCAAAGGTTTGAGAGTAAGAATCACACAAAATCTTAACCATAACGAGCACGTTATCGAAGGCCGTGCCTGTGGTATCGATACAAACGGCTGTTTGCAATTGCAGCAAGATAACGGTAATATTTCAGCACTTTTTACCGGTCGCATTGATGTGATAAATGAGACTTAATGAACACTAGATAAAGAGCCAATAAGGAAAAACTATGCTCTGGCTAGATCTAGGTAATACTAGGCTTAAATACTGGCTCACTGATGATATTGGCCAAATTGTCTCGCACAATGCACGCCAGCATTTGCAAGCGCCAGCTGAGCTGCTAATGGGACTGACCGATCGATTTGAGCGTTACGCGCCTGACTTTATCGGTATCTCATCGGTGCTGGGTGATGAGCTCAATGGCAATGTAGCACAGACGCTCAGTCGGCTGGGTATACCCTTTGAGTTTGTCAATGTCGACTCGTCTCACGCGCTGATGAGTAGTCGCTATGATGCCAAACAATTAGGCTGTGATCGCTGGTTACAGATGCTTGGCGCAGTAGATAGGACGAAGCGCCAATGCGTAGTGGGCTGCGGTACCGCGGTCACAATAGATCTGATCGATCATGCCGAGCATTTGGGCGGTTATATTTTTCCGAGCATCTATTTGCAGCGCGAGTCGCTATTTTCGGGTACTAAGCAGATTACGATTTCAAACGGTGCTTTTGATAGTATCGCGCAAGGAGTCACCACGCAGGATGCGGTCCATCACGGCATTTTGTTATCTATCGTTGGTGCTATCAATGAGATCACTCATCGTCATCCTAACTTTGAGCTGATCATGACCGGCGGTGATGCGGCTATGATTGCTGAGCATGTCAATCGTCCGGTACGCTTGCGTGATGACTCACTTCTCAATGGCTTGGCTAGATATTTTGATTACAGCAAAAAGCAGCTAGTAGTTTAAAGCTATATTAAAAGTGTTAAAAATAAAAAAGCAGTCGGTCTTGGACTTACTGCTTTTTTTATTACAAGATCGACTCTAAACTACCTACTTAGTCTCATTAAACAACTCTCGACCAATCAGCATACGGCGAATCTCGCTGGTGCCTGCGCCAATCTCATACAGCTTAGCATCGCGCCATAAGCGCCCAAGCGGATACTCATTGGTATAGCCGTTACCACCAAAGATTTGGATGCCATCGCCTGCCATCAGGGTCGCTTTTTCCGCGCACCATAGAATCACACTAGCGCAGTCTTTACGTACTTGCCGGCTATGACCTGCGCCTTGTGCGTCTAGCATATCGAGATTCTTGCCGACCGTGTATAAAAAGCTGCGACCTGCTTGCAAAATCGTGTACATATCAGCGACTTTACCTTGAATCAGCTGAAACTCGCCAATCGCTTGACCGAACTGCTTACGGTCATGAATGTAGGGCACGACATTGTCCATCACGGCTTGCATAATACCGATAGGACCCGCTGCCAATACTGCGCGCTCATAATCAAGGCCGCTCATCAGTACCTTTACGCCGTTGTTCAGGCCACCTAAGATGTTCTCTTTTGGCACCTCAACATTATTGAAAGTCATCTCGCCGGTGTGGCTACCACGCATCCCAAGTTTATCGAGCTTTTGCGCCGTACCAAAACCGTCCATACCTTTTTCGATAATAAATGCGGTAATCCCTTGCGCGCCAAGCTCAGGATTGGTCTTGGCATAGACCACCATCACATCGGCATCTGGGCCATTGGTAATCCACATTTTGCTACCGTTTAGCACAAAGACGTCACCTTTTTCCTCAGCTTTAAGCTTCATGCTGGTCACATCAGACCCTGCACCCGTCTCACTCATGGCAAGCGCACCGATGAACTCGCCAGTGATTAGCTTAGGTAAAAATTTCTGCTTTTGTGCCTCTGAGCCGTTGCGCTTGATCTGATTGACGCAAAGGTTTGAGTGCGCGCCGTAGCTTAGACCAATAGAGGCGGATGCACGGCTAATCTCTTCCATCGCCACCATATGAGCGACGTAGCCCATGTCAGCGCCGCCGTATTCTTCAGGTACGGTAATGCCATGTAAGCCTAAATCGCCCATTTTTTGCCATAGATCCATCGGGAACTCATCGCTGCTATCAATCTCGCCTGCGCGCGGGATGATTTCTTTAGCGGCGAACTGCGCTACCACATCACGCAGCGCATCAATATCTTCGCCAAGCTGAAAGTCTAAACCGGGTAAACTCATAATAACTCCTTATTTATAATCTTTAACTCTATTAATAAAATTAGATAACTTATATAAAAATATAGCATGTATAAAAATGGTATGGCTGGCATAAATTTTTTGAAGCCTCTGGAGTGACGAAGTCACACAGCAAGCGAATAAAATTTGTGCCAGCTATACGCAGCGGTAGATATTTATATTAATTAAAACAGGATGACTTAAGCTGAACGCTTATTAATCAAAGCTCTTGCAACGTTAGAGTCGTTACGGCGTCCTAAAAATTCGCTGATGCGCTCGCCTGCGAGGACTAATTTATCTAAATCAATACCAGTCTCAATCCCCATGCCATGGAGCATATAGACCACATCTTCGGTCGCGACATTGCCCGTAGCGCCTTTAGCATAAGGACAACCGCCAAGGCCCGCGACTGAGGTGTCAAATTCGTTAATGCCCATCTCGAGCGCCGCTAAAGTATTGCTCAGCGCCTGTCCATAAGTATCGTGAAAATGGCCTGAGATACGTGCAATATCGATATACTCAAGTGCCGCTGCTAACGCTTTTTTTACCTTAATAGGCGTACCGACGCCTATGGTATCAGCGATGCCAATTTGTTCCGCGCCAATCTCAACCAAGCGTTTGGTGACGTAAGCCACTTGACTAGGGTCAATCTCGCCCTCATAAGGACAGCCGACCGTGCAGGAGATTACCCCGCGTACTTTGATGCCTTGCGCTTTGGCCGCGGCAGTGACTGGCGCAAAACGCTCAATGCTCTCATCGATACTGCAGTTGATGTTTTTTTGACTAAAGGTTTCGCTTGCTGAGGCAAAGATAACCACCTCATCAGGACGGTGCAAGATAGCATCATCAAAGCCGCGCATATTGGGCACTAGTACCGAATAGATCACGTCATCTGATCTACTAGCTGCAAGCGCTGTCATTAGCTCATTATTATCACCCATTTGCGGCACCCATTTAGGGGAAACAAAGCTAGTAGTTTCAATCTTCTTAACCCCTGCTTTGATCAAATCTTCGATTAAGGCCTGTTTGATCGCTGTCGGTACGGTCATGGATTCGTTTTGTAAGCCATCACGCGGACTGACATCGACGATGGTGACATGATTTGGGTACGCGTTATTCATAGTTAGTATCCTTAAGCTTCACTCGTCTCGCTATCAATACGCAGTAGCTCATCACCATCGGCGACTAAGTCGCCCGCTGCAAATAGCAATTCTGCGACAACGCCGTCAGTGGGCGCGGTAATCGTATGTTCAATTTTCATCGCTTCAATCACCGCTAATGGCTCGCCTTGCTTGACGCTATCGCCGACCGCGACTTTAAAGGCAATCACCTGTCCTGGCATAGGCGACTTGAGACTACCAGCAGCGGCAGAATCCTCCCCTGCATAAGCCATGGCATCGATAAGTTCAATCTGATCGCGACCCCTATCGGTAAAGACGTAAACTGTCTCGTTATGCGTCCAACTTTGCGCTTTGATACACGTATCATCGAGCCATAAGGTATGATTATGGGCATCATCACTATGGTAGCTGACTTGAGCGTTATATAAAGCCTCATCTGACTTTTCTGAGGAGCTTGCCCCACTCGTATCGTGCTCAATCGTTAAAGAAAAACGATCGGTGCTATCTGTATTTTTTTGACCCGCATTGTTTTGACGTGCAGCATTATTAGCATTGTGCCAATTACTAATATGAGCAAGGTAATTTTCTTCATTATAAATGAGGTTAAAAGTACGCGAGTAGTCGGTATAAGCGCGGAACGCAGAGAGCTGACTAAAGGGATCATTGGCATTATTTCTCACTGTGTCTTTCTCACTAGTCAACTGCTGCACGATAGCAGTGGTTACCAACGCCGATAGCTCTAACGGGTGCTGATTGAATAACTCAGTCGCTTCACGCTCTATTAAAGCCGTATCTAGATTGGCCTGACTAAAAGAGTTGGTATTAATCACATAACGTAGGAACGCGACACTATTGGGTAAGCCAACGATACGAGTGAGTGCTAATGCTTGATCCATTTTCGCTAATGCTTGCGCGCGGGTTGGCGCATGCACGATAAGCTTGGCAATCATAGAGTCATAAAACGGGCTGATGACATCGCCCTCGCGTACCCCATCATCGATACGCACATCATTACCGTTTTTGTTAATAGTAAAAGTACTATGTTCAGGCTTTTGATACGTGAACAGCGTCCCCGTTGCTGGCAAGAAATTATTGTCAGGATTCTCCGCGCAAATACGGGCTTCAATCGCATGACCATTGATAGATAATTCATTTTGCGTTTTCGGTAGTTTCTGACCGGCGGCTACCAGTAATTGCCACTCCACCAAATCGACGCCTGTTATCGCTTCGCTCACGGGATGCTCGACTTGCAGACGGGTGTTCATCTCCATAAAATAAAAACTCATACCCGTCTCGCGCTGCTCAACGATAAACTCGACCGTACCCGCACCGACATAATCGACTGCACGCGCAGCATCGATGGCAGCTTTGCCCATAGCAGCACGCATGGACTCATCGACGTCAGGCGCAGGCGCTTCTTCTAGTAACTTTTGATGGCGGCGCTGTACCGAGCAGTCGCGCTCAAACAGATGTACATAATTACCATGACTATCACCGAAGACTTGGATTTCGATATGGCGCGGTTTGAGGGCGTACTTTTCAATGAGAACTTGATCATCATCGAAGCTGGTGATAGTCTCACGGCGGCAGGACGCTAAAAGATCGTCGAAGTTATTACTATTCTCAACGATTCTCATGCCTTTACCGCCGCCGCCTGCACTGGCTTTGATTAGCACTGGATAGCCAATAGCGTCTGCTTGCGCCTTCAAAAAATCGCTATCTTGATTATCACCGTGATAGCCTGGTATCAGAGGTACACCAGCCGCTTCCATCAAGCGCTTAGACTCCGATTTACCGCCCATCGCGTTTATGGCATTCGCTGAGGGCCCGATAAATACTAAACCTGCATTTTGACATGCTTCAGCAAAATCAGCGTTCTCACTTAAAAACCCATAACCGGGATGAATCGCCTCCGCGCCGCGATCTTTGGCAATGGCAATGAGCGCATCGCCTTTCAAGTAGCTGTCTTTAGGCGCAGAACCGCCGAGATAAACGGCTTCGTCACAAACAGCGACATGCTTGGCATATCGGTCAGCATCTGAATAAACGGCGACCGTACGTACGCCCATACGTTTGGCAGTAGCCGCGACTCGGCAAGCAATTTCACCACGGTTGGCGATGAGTATTTTGGAGAACATAGCAATTCCTGTGCTTTATATTTGATATTTTGCCTTAATTTAAACGGGTTATAGTCAATTCAAAATAAAATCGATATATTTATTTTGTCGTGCTACTGGTACAAATTTTCTTTGCTTGCTGTGCGCTTCGAGCTTTTCGATGCTGCATACAATTTATCCCAGTAGCACTGTATCGGTTTTAAAGTGAATCAACTACACTACTCTTTATCAGCCAACCAATCCGGCTTACGCTTTTGCAAAAAGGCTTGTACGCCTTCCTTTCCTTGCTCTGACGCGCGAATATCAGCAATCTCCTTCACCGTATCAGCGATTAACTCATCATTAATACGCTTACCTTCGATATCATGAAGTAAGCGCTTACAGGTCTTGACCGCATCAGGGCTATTATTGACGATCTTCGCGCATAGCCTAGCGACCGTATCATCTAGGCTCTCTTCACTGACGCGCTCATGTACAAACCCAAGTTGCCGTGCTTTTTTGGCATTGAACACCTCAGCGGTTAAGAAGTAACGCTGTGAGGCACGCGCGCCTAACGCCTTTATCACATAAGGGCTAATCGTTGCAGGCGCTAGACCTAAGCGCACTTCACTGAGACAGAAATTGGCGTTTTTAACCGCGATAGCGATATCACACACTGCCACCAGCCCTATGCCGCCAGCATAAACATCACCTTGGATAGCCGCAATGGTGGGCTTTGAGCAGTCATAAATGGTTTTGAGCATTTGCGCGAGTGTATCAGCATCGGCTAGATTTTCTTGATAATCATAATCTGCCATCGCTCGCATCCAGTTCAGATCCGCGCCGGCACAAAAAGCCTTACCTGCTGCCGCTAAGACAATCACACGAACGTCATCGCTTTGACCCAACTGCTTAAATACAGAGGTTAATTCGCTAATTGTTTTATCATTAAAGGCATTGCGTATTTCAGGACGGTTTAAAGTTACGGTTGCGACGTAGTTTTCTATGGTTACTAATAGGTTTTTATAATTATTCATATAATTTTTTCTCTTAATTTTGTAGCGGCTTTTCTTTCAATACAGTAGTTCTATTTTGAAAAATAAATAGTGGGCTGGTAGAAATTTTTGCAGCCTCTGTCGGCGTAGGCACAGCACGCAAGAAAATTTTTACCAGCCACACGCCAAGTTTCCTATCATACTTGTAGACGAGAATTATCACTTATCAAACTAAATCTACATTCTAAAAATACCAAAGGTCGTCTCTTCAATAGGTGCGTTATGAGCCGCGCTAAGTCCTAACGCTAATACCTGACGGGTATCAGCAGGATCAATGACGCCATCATCCCATAACCTTGCAGTGGCATAATAAGGATGGCCTTGCTCCTCATACATATCGCGTATTGGTGCTTTAAACGCTTCTTCATCGTCAGCGCTCCACGCCTCGCCACTGCGTTCGAAGTTATCACGCTTTACCGTTGCCAGTACCGAAGCGGCTTGCTCGCCGCCCATCACCGAGATGCGCGCGTTCGGCCACATCCATAAAAACCTTGGATCGTAAGCGCGGCCACACATGCCATAGTTACCTGCGCCAAAAGAGCCGCCAACGATGACCGTAAATTTAGGCACTTTGGCATTGGCAACCGCCATCACCATTTTGGCACCATGACGAGCGATGCCTTCGTTCTCATACTTACGTCCGACCATAAAGCCGGTGATATTTTGCAAAAACACCAGCGGGATTTTGCGTTTACAGCACAGCTCAATGAAGTGTGTGCCTTTTTGCGCCGACTCACTAAATAAGATACCGTTATTGGCGATAATACCGACAGGCATGCCTTCGATATGGGCAAAGCCGCAAATGAGCGTATTGGCAAAGCGCGCCTTAAATTCATCAAAGGCGCTATCGTCGACGATACGGGCAATGATCTCTTTAATATCAAACGGTTTACGCTTATCAGTCGGAATAATGCCGTACAGCTCTTTGACATCATAGCGTGGAGGCCGCGGGGTGATTTGATTGGGAATGACTTTCGCATCACGGTTCAAATGCCCAACGATATCGCGGGCAATCGACAACGCATGGGTATCGTTTTGTGCTAGATAATCGACCACCCCTGATAGCCGCGTGTGCACATCACCGCCGCCCAAGTCTTCTGCGCTGACCTCTTCACCCGTTGCCGCTTTGACCAGTGGCGGGCCGCCGAGAAATATCGTCCCTTGGTCTTTGACAATAATAGACTCATCGCTCATTGCCGGCACATAAGCGCCGCCTGCGGTACAGCTGCCCATGACTACGGCGATTTGCGGAATACCTGCCGCGCTCAGATTGGCTTGATTAAAAAAGATACGCCCAAAGTCATCTTTATCAGGGAATACTTCGTCTTGATTCGGCAGATTCGCGCCGCCTGAATCAACGAGATAAACACAAGGCAAATGGTTTTGCTGCGCGATTTCCTGTGCGCGCAAGTGTTTTTTAACCGTCATCGGGTAGTAAGTACCGCCTTTCACCGTAGCATCATTACAGACGATCATGCACTCGATGCCGTTAATACGGCCAATACCGGCAATCACGCCTGCCGCTGGGATATCGGCATCATACATATCATGCGCTGCCATCGGCGCCACTTCCAAAAACGGCGTGCCAACATCGAGTAGACGCTCCACGCGCGCGCGAGGTAACAGCTTACCGCGCGCTAAATGCTTAGCTCGAGCACGCTCTGATCCACCTTGGACAATTTTATGCAGATGCTGATATAAATCATCGACGAGCGCTTGCATCGCGGTACTATTTTGCTGAAACTCGCTCGAGTTGGGGCTTAGTTTACTGGTGATAATGGCGCTCATGGTCTTCCTTGTTATACTTCTATGTCTGAATTTTAACTATAAAACATTTTTGCAAAAATAAGGGGTCATTAAATACTTAGCAGTGTTTTGAATGATAAAGCTTTTATATAAATCAATACTATGCCAAACCTAACTCTGCTGTCATTTGCTCAATGATTTTATATTTTTGAATTTTACCCGTGATGGTCATCGGATATTCTGTGACAAAACGATAGTAAGCCGGGATTTTATAATGGGCGATATTATCGTAGCAGAACTGTTTGACCTCTTCTTCTGTCAGATCAACTCCCTCTTTAGGAATAATCCAAGCCGCCAGCACTTCACCGTAACGCTCATCTGGAATGCCAACGACTTGTACGTCGCGTATTTTTGGATGACGATACAGATAGTTTTCAATCTCAACCGGATAAATATTCTCGCCGCCGCGGATGACCATATCTTTACTACGACCGACGACTTTGACATAGCCATCCTCGTCCATCGTCGCCAAATCGCCAGTATGCATCCAGCCGTCTTGTATCGCCTCGCGAGTCTTAAAGCGGCTACCCCAATAGCCTTTCATCACTGAATAGCCTTTTGTCAGTAGCTCGCCTGTCTCGCCGATAGGTAGAGTCTCGCCAGTACCCGTATCGACAACTTTGACCTCAAGCGCGGGCTGCACCAGTCCAACGGTCGAGACTTGTTTTTCAAGCGGCGTGTGCTCATTAGTTTGACAGGATACAGGGCTCGTCTCAGTCATGCCATAAGCAATGGTGACCTCCTGCATATGCATCTTATCGATGACTCGGCGCATCACTTCAATCGGACAACTAGAGCCTGCCATAATCCCCGTACGCAAACTCGATAAATCAAATTTATCAAAGTCAGGATAATCAAGCTCAGCGATAAACATCGTTGGCACGCCGTGCAGCGCGGTACATTTTTCAGCTTCTACCGTTTGTAGTACCGTTAGTGGTTCAAAGCCATCATTGGGATAAACGATACAACCGCCATGGGTCAAAATCGCTAAATTCCCTAGTACCATGCCGAAACAATGATAGAGCGGCACAGGAATACACAATCTGTCAGCTTCAGTAAGATTCATCGCCTCACCGATAAAATAGCCATTATTTAAGATATTACGGTGGCTGAGTGTAGCGCCTTTGGGCGTCCCTGTGGTACCACTCGTAAACTGCACATTGATAGCGTCAGTGTTTTTAAGCATCGCTTGGCGCTCTTTAACACGCGGATCATTAGCATCACCTTCCGCTATCCAGTCTGAGAACTTTTGCATAAAGCTGATATCATCAGTATCTTCAGGCTCATCGATCCAAATAATACACTCAACCGTCGGTATCTCAACCAAATCGAGCTGATTAAAGGTTTTGTGGTAAATCTCAGGGCAGAGCTCACGAATCATTTGCGTATAATCGCTAGTTTTGAAATGACGCATTAATACCAACGCCGAGCAGCCTAATTTATTCAAGGCGTATTGCAGCTCAAAGGTACGATAGGCGGGATTAATGTTGACTAAAATGACGCCAACTTTAGCCGTCGCAAGCTGCATCAGTAGCCATTCGCTATTATTATGCGACCAGATACCGATGCGATCACCAATCTCAAGCCCCATCTCGATGATGGCGCTGGCGAGCTTATTGACTTGCTCTTGTAGCTGTTTATAAGTCCAACGAATGTTTTGATGACGCACCACTAACGCTTCGCGCTCGGGATATTTGGCCACAATAGCATCAAAAAAATCGCCAATAGTGGCTTCTATAAGCGGGACATCGGGGCCTTTGTCGTAACTTTGAGTGAGAGGTGCATTTGCGGAGCGTGCGCCCATGTTTATTTTTGGAATATTATTTAGAATATCGCTGGAGGCAGTGCTAAGTGGAGAGGGTTGAATCATAACGAATCCTTTCGTTTTACTTTTCCGTTTTGCTAATCAAGCTTATCAATAAATCTATTGTGGCTTGTCCCTTATATCTCTTCACTATAACGTCTGAAATCAAACCCTGTCAATCATATTGATACAAGATGTCTCATTCACATCATCGATAGCCGTTATGATAAATGATATGACTAGCCGTAAAAAAGCCAGCCTCTTATGAATAAAAGACTGGCGACCCAGCTATCACTCCAAGAGCACTTGCATACCCATTAAGCTTTCGCTGCTGGCTTTGCTGGTACTTTAAGAGACACTGTGGCTTTTACCGCTTTATCATCAGTAGCGTCGTCAAATAATTCCATGACCAGCTCATCGGTCGTTTCGGTTTTGACTTGCCAGTTACCTGTCGCTTGTGGCACGCCAACCACCGTTACCGCAATCGCCTTATTCTTCAGACGAATCATCGGCGGTTTATGGTCGTAGCCAGCATGCGCGTGGCCTAAGATATCATCAGCGATAGTCGCGGCTTGCGCTCTTAGCGGTGCCACGTAACGACAAGCCACGCCATCGATAGACATACAATCGCCAATGGCATAGACATTGTTAGCATTGGTGCGTAGCGTTGGCGCATCGACAACAATACCCGTGCGCGGATTGAACTCTATACCTGCCGCTGCGGGCAGCTTATCATCGACGACCAGACCGGTACTAGCAATCACATGATCGACTGTCATAGTATTAGCCTGTCCTTGCACATTCTCTAACGGCTCATAGCTGACTTCTAGTCTGTCATCCTCATTACGTACGACATCAGTCACCCGATAACTGCCCAAAAATTCAATACCTTGCGACTCAATCGCTTGCCTAATACGAGCGGTCGCTTTCGCCGGTAGCATTTGCGCAAGTGGCGCATCATTGAGATCAATTAGGCTGATTTTGTGACCGGCTTTGAGCAAGTCTTCGGCGATTTCGGTACCGACCATCCCTGCGCCCACAATAGCCACGTGCTGGCTACCCGTCGAGAGCTTTTCTTGCAGCTGACCGAAGCGCTCAATATGATTGACATGCCAGACTAAACTCTCAGGCAAGCTCTTAGGAAATATCGGATGTGCGCCCATCGCGAGCACTAGCTTGTCATAATTGATGACCGCGTAATTGGTGTTGGCAGGGTCTGAGCGATTTGCAGAGACCAGCTGCAATGTTTGGCTTGCCGCATCGATATCACTGACCTGCGTATGGGCTAATAAAGTGACATTAGCGGTCTTTGCTGCCTGCTCCCCCGCTGCTCGCACTAAATCGGCCGGTTTTTTATCTTGGCTAATCGCCATCGTCAGCATCGGCTTATGATAGCGATCGGCATTATCGGCCGTGATTAAAGTAATCGGTATCTCTTTATCTTTACTACGGATAGCATCTATCACGTGCCAGCCTGCTAGGCCTGCACCAACGATAACGATGCCAGAATGTTTAGAGGGTTCTTCAATGCCCATAAGAGCTCCAATATGGTCTTATATATTTAAATTTAGGTGTAACTTCATTGTAGCAGCAAATAAGAAACACTTGTACGCTCAGTACTAAGATAATCTAGTAAACATTTTCGCCCATAATGCAAAACCCATAAAAAAGCGCCTTATAAAAAGACGCTTCAAGCTACACACTGATTAAATGAGCCGCTAGTGATTCAGAATCTTCGATAAGAACTGCTGCGCGCGATCACTTTTTGCACCCTCAAAGAACTCATCTTTGCTACAGTTCTCAACGATATAACCCTCATCCATAAAGATAATACGGTTCGCCACTTGACTGGCAAAGCCCATCTCGTGGGTCACGCACATCATCGTCATGCCCTCACGGGTCAGCTCTACCATCACATCGAGCACCTCTTGAATCATCTCAGGATCAAGCGCGGAGGTCGGCTCATCAAACAACATCGCCACAGGATCCATCGCTAGCGCCCGCGCAATCGCTACCCGCTGCTGCTGACCACCGGACAGCTCAGCCGGATATTTTGGTGCCTGCGCGCTTAGTCCCACGCGATCTAGATAAGCCATACCTTTTTGTTTGGCCTCGTCCTCGCGGCGGCCCAAAACTTTAATCTGCGCGACCGTCAGGTTCTCAATGATAGTCAGGTGCGGAAATAACTCAAAATGCTGAAACACCATGCCGACGCGGCTACGTAGCTTTGGCAGATTGGTTTTTGAGTCGCCAACTGAGATACCATTGACCATGATTTGCCCTTTTTGAAAAGGCTCAAGACCATTAACGGTCTTAATCAAAGTAGATTTACCGCTGCCAGATGGGCCACAAACGACCACCACGTCGCCTTTATGGACATGAGCAGTACAGTCAGTGAGTACCTGAAAGTCGCCATACCATTTACTGACGCTATCCATTTCAATGACTATCTCATCGCTAGCATGACCGTTATCTGTCACCAGTCCGCCAAAGTCATTTATAAATGTCTTAGCCTTATTCATCGTCGGCTCCTAGCCTTATGCTTAATATTTTTGTCATGTATGTAAAATAAGTGATAGCGCTATGTCCGTAAGATTTACGCTAGTTTAGTGCGCAAACCTCTACGGTTGAATTATTCAATCAAACGCTAGAACCTAAGCTTTTTTTGCACGTGCTGTACGCCAATAGAAGCGGTCAAACTGATAATAAAGTAAATCGCCCCTGCACCTAATATATAAGGGGTGAGTAACCCCATCAGCTCTCCGCGCACGTAAGCGGCACGGAAAAAATCGGTCAAACCAATCGCAAAAACCAAAGTGGTATCTTGAAACAGAATAATACACTGCTGCAAGATCAGCGGTAGCATCTTACGAAACGCTTGCGGCAAAATAACCAGACGCATGGTCTGCCCATAAGTCATGCCAAGCGCTTTTGCTGCATTGACTTGACCACTACCGATGGATTGAATACCAGCTCGCACGACCTCAGAAAAGTAGGCGGCCTCAAACATCATAAAGGCGACGACACACGAAGCAAAGGCGGCATTGAGCTGCAAGTACTTACCTGCCACCCAAAAATAAATCATCGGTACGGCAAAATAAAACCACAATAGCACCAGTAGCAGTGGCACTGAGCGAAAGTAGTTTACGTACAGCTTAGCCGGTACCTCTAACACTTTGATGCCAGATAGACGCATCAAGGCCAGTACGGTTCCAAGGCTTATACCGCCAAGAATCGCTAAAAACAACACCTTTAAGGTGGTAATCATCCCGCCCATAAGGCCTGGATATGCAGTCGCAAGTTCGGTCATCATACTCATTTCTGACTCCCTGCAATAAGCCCTGGTACGCGAAGTTTACGCTCGATTAGACCCATAATCGCAATCAGCGACAGATTAAACACTAAATAGATAATCGTCGCATAAGTATAGATCTCAAGACTATTTTGGGTGTATTCGCTAATGGTCTTCGTCTGACTGATCAGCTCCATTACCCCAACGAGCGAGGCAACAGAGGCGTTTTTGAAGCAGTTGGTCAGCTCAGAGCTTAAAGGCGGCAAGATGATACGAAAAGCTTGCGGCAGTAGTACTTGCTTATAAGCCTGCGGTATCGTAAAGCCTAGCGCGTAAGCGGCGTTAATCTGGCCTTGCGGCAAGGACTCAATACCCGTGCGCACTTGCTCAACGATACGCGCCGCGGTAAATAGACCCAGACCAATACTCGCTGAGAGCATCGCTGAGGTATTAGGCGTGAGCTCCTTATACCACCACTCTTGTAGCGCCGGTGTCAGCCACCCTGGGGCAATATAGAACCAAAAGAACAATTGCGCCAGTAGCGGAATATTACGAAAAAAGGTCACATAAGCGGTACCGATCGCCCGCGCAGGCTTGCTTGGCAAAGTACGCATAATACCGAAGATAGTACCAACGACCATCGCAATAGCCCAAGCGATACTACCGATTAGTAGCAGCCAGCCAAGGCCAGTAATCATCCAATGGATATACAGCTCGCTACCGACACCAGTCTGCTCAAAGAGCACACCCCAGTTCCAGCTATAATTCATGCTTGTCTCTCCAAGCAGTGGTTGATAGGCTTAACCCCTAAAAGCTTCAATAATGAAGCTTTTGGGAGTACCAGCTAAGTTGAGGAGTGAGGGTTACTGTGCCGCTGCCATTTTTGGCTGAGCGCCATCATGAGGATCGGCGATGAGTGCTTTTAGGTTATCTGACATCTCAAAGTTTAAGTTGACGTTTTTAGGCGGGATTGGGTTTAAGAACCACTTATCGTAAATACTATTGATCTCACCTGAGGCAAAGACATCCGTCAAGGCTTTATCGACTACGGCTTTGAACTCAGGATCGTCTTTACGCAGCATACAGCCATAAATCTCAAACGACTGCGGCTCGCCTACAATGACCCACTTATCTGGATTTTTAGCTTTGGCTTTTTCGCCGGCTAGTAGTACATCATCCATCATAAAGGCATCAGCACGGCCGTTTTCTAGCATCAAGAATGCCTCGCCATGATCTTTGGCGGAGATGACATTAGTATCCATTTGCTTTTCATCGATGTACTGGCGAATATAGCGCTCTGAGGTCGTACCTGCGGTAGTGACTAACGTCTCACCGTCTAAGTCAGCAAAATCATTGATACCTGAGTCTGTCGCAGTCAACAAACGCGTTCCGATCTCGAAAAAGCCGTTTGAGAAGCCCACTTGTTTTTGGCGCTCTTCGTTGTTAGTCGTTGAGCCACACTCAAAGTCGACGGTGCCGTTTTGTACCAACGGGATATGCGTTTGCGAGGTAATCAAGTTATAACGAACATTCAAGTCCGGCATATTGAGCTCTTGCTTCACCGCATCCACAACTTTCATCTCTAAATCGTGCGCATAGCCCATAGGCTGATTTGGATCATCCGCGATGTATGAGAACGGAATAGAAGAGTCGCGATAGCCGACAACGATAGTGCCTGAGTCTTTAATTTTTTGAAGGGTGCCGTTGGCATTTGTAGAGGTTTCAGTAGTGGCAGCATCGTCAGTTGCAGCGTCATCGGTCGCAGTTTGACTGCTGTTATTACAGCCGGCAAGGCCTAGTGCCATAAACGCTGCTAATGTTAGAGGTTTGCTGAGTGCGTAAGCCATAAGGTACATCCTTTTATCACATATTATTAGTTAAAAAATGCTTGATTAGCTATTACTAATAGGCATCCGTGCAGTTACTTTTAGTTATCTTAATGCAACTTAATGTTACTGTACAACACTTTTATAATTATTGTGCAACTTTTTAGCCTACTGTTGCTATTTTCTACAACAAATTCATCTTCGGGTATGCATAAACTGTGGCCACAAGTGCTCTTCTTATGATTGATAAATTCTGAATAATCCCCATAAAGCTAGCACCTTCTTAACTCAATAAGATAAAAATATATGACACAAGATACTTCAGCTATGCAAACAGATCAGTTGCAGCCCTCAGACAAAGCAAGCGGTAATGATGTGCGTCAGCGCTTCTTTATCGAAGACTCGCCGGTGCGCGGTGATGTGGTGCGTTTATCGCGTAGCTACGCTTCCACTATTGCCCAGAAGCCTTATCCTGAAGCCATCAAACGCTTGCTAGGCGAGATGCTCACAGCAGCAAGCTTGCTGATAGGTACCGTCAAGATAGATGGTCGTTTATCCATCCAATTGCAGTCCTCAGATCAGGATAGCTTACTGAACTGGGCGATGGCTGAGTGCGATCAAAACGGCATTATCCGGGCGCTTGCCAGCTGGAAAGCGGATAACGATGAGCAAGTCGCTGCTTGGGAAGACATGACTCAGGCAAACGAGGCTTTTGCAGAGCTAGGCGCGATTGGTCAAGGCGTCTTATTTATTAATATTCAGCCAGATAACGGCGAGCCGTATCAAGGTATCGTCGAGCGTAGCCATGATAATCTAGCGGACTGCCTAGCCCATTACCAAAAGCAGTCCGCTCAGATTCCCACCTTGATTAACTTGGCATCAGATGGTTTACAAGCCGGCGGCGTATTGGTGCAGATGTTACCGCGTACGGCAGCAGAGAATATCGAAGTAGAGCGTAATCAAGACGCTGGTATCGATGATGACTTATGGACGCGATTGACCATGCTGACTAGCACCGTCAAAAGTAAAGAGCTGACCACACTTGCAGCCAGCGAGATTATCTACCGCTTATATAACGAAGAAAACGTCGTTGCGCCTGATCCTGTCAGCTTAGAGTTTGGCTGTACTTGCTCGCGTGAGAAGTGTGAGATGGCGATAGCACAAATCGGTGAAACCGAAGCGCTCGATATCATTGAAGAGCAAAACGGCACTTTTGAGATGGACTGCGGTTTTTGCGGTGAGGTTTATACCTTTGATAAAGACGATGTGACGGCTATTTTTGCACAATAAATTGGCTGGTTATTAGGTAAACTCAAAACCCTTTAGGCGCAAGTTTAAAGGGTTTTTTAGCTCTTAAATATATAGTTTTTTAAACGTCAGTCGTTCAAAATTGGTATAACCCTATTTTTAGAACGCTTCAGCAATCACGCCTAAGCTGCGAGGATAAGAGTGGATACGGTCGCGAGCAGCATAATCGCTTTTGCCGTTATCAAGTAGCCAAGCCACAACTTGTTCGCGCACTCGTCTGCTATGGATGAGACCCATGTGGTTCACGCCATAAAAGATCGCTTTACGGCCTTCTGGTACAAACAGATTGTGCTCACCATCATCTTCGCCCAATGCTGAAGCTACTGACACTAGACTGTCCCCGAGCAGGTTAGTTACCTTTGAGTCGTAATGGGTTTCTATCAAGGCGCTCGCGACAAAATAGGTCTTAATACCGCTTGGCAGACGAGCAGGATGCCGAAAGTCTTGTGGCACGACACTTCGCCCCTCTAAAGACTGCCAATCGGCGTCACGAATACTACCATGACGCAAATCAATGATACCGGCGCTACGCATATCCCCTAAGTGCGCAAGCGAGCTTGCGAAGGGGACTTTGGAGATAATATCTTGCACCAAAAACCCAATGCGCTCAAGGACAGCGCCGTGATGCGGCGAGCCTAAAGTAATCAAATTACCCACGCGCTTCATCCAATCTAGGCGATCTTGCTTAGCATAAAACAGCGCGCTACGAGCCACTAACCCGCCCATACTATGGCCGACCAAATCGATTTGACTGATATTAGGATTATTATCCACCAAGTCTTGTAACAGTTTGGAGAGTTTGCGGCCATTGCGTGAGATACGTCTACCAGTATTATAATCTAAGTAAAGCACTGTCGAGTCAGGCTGGCTGCGGCTGATGGCTTGCCCTAAGCTGTTGTCCTCGTTTGGATGCCAGCTTAAGTAGCTTAAACATAGGCCATGGCACAAGATAATAATACGGCCCGATAGCTCTTCGCGTTGAGGCACGCCCTCTTGGTTGTATAGGGTCATAGGAATCGCAAGCGAGTTACCATTATTGACTAGATGATCGCCCATCACCCCATTAAACACATTGACGAGTTTTTTTAGGCTAGCAGGAAGCGGCTGAGCGCTGGTTTGTCTTGCTACGTTTTTATATAGACGCAGTCCTGAGGAGAGGTTATTGCCTACCATCAGCATTACATGGCGTACGAGTCCGTAAACGCGCCCTGTGACGCCGCCATGCCAGTTTTTTAGGTGGTTTTCGTTAAAGCGCCCTATCGGACGCAGCATAATCTCGCGATGCATAGACTCAACAATCTCTGTCATCTCCACCACACCCATCGTTGCCAACTGGGCTAAACCCTCAAAAAAATCGCCTAGAGAGACTGAGTCTGTAGTGAGCGTATCTTCAGCGTCATCTGCTAATAACCTAGCCATCTCATCCATATCAAGCTGCGAGAGGTGTTCATATAAATCGCCATGAATAGCCATACTAGACTTTGCGACAGGATGCGCGCCCGGACGATAGACCATATCGGCATCGTCTTTATTGCCACTTCCGTAGCTATCATGAGTAATATCGGGTAAGTCTGGACGATTCATAATATTGATAATTTACAAGAAAGAGAGCATTACATACTATCCTTAATAGCAGATAAAAAGAAGAGATGTATTTGTTTTATGGTTGTAACTAGGAGGGATGTTATAGATAAGCCAATAAATTACTAAGATTTTTAATACTTTATAAGAGTAAAAGTTACTTAACTTGGGTTTGCCATTGCTGTTTGCCTAAGACTAGCGTTAAGTTATCTTCTGCCCGCAAAATACCTACTCCGCTTGGCGTACCGGTCATAATGACATCACCTGCCTGTAAGCTAAAAGCGTGGCTAATGTCGGCGAGTAGCTCATAGATAGGAAACAACATCAAGGCACTATCACCATCTTGCTTGAGCTCGCCATTGATATAAAGCTGATACTGAATGTGCGTTAAGTCGCCGAAATTTTGCGGCTCAAGCCAGTCAGCAAGGACGCAAGCGCCATCGAAGCATTTAGCGCGCTCCCAAGGGTGACCTTTGGCTTTAAGCTGACTTTGTAAGTCTCTTAAGGTCAAATCTAATCCTAAAGTGATGCCGCCTATCGCTTGCTTCGCTTGCTCGGCAGTCGCTGCCGATAAACCACAGGCGAGCTGAATACATAATTCCGCCTCATAATGAGTCTCACCATAGACCTTAGGATCTGGACGGATAATGTCATTGTGAATAGAGACGATAGCAGAGGCTGGTTTTATAAACAGTAGCGGTGTGCTTGGTACTGCATTACCGAGCTCATGCGCGTGAGCGGCGTAGTTACGACCGACGCAAACCACTTTGCCAATAGCAGCTTGTACCTTATTATCAAGTTTCTTATCGGTAACTCTCAGCGCTTGGCTCATCACTCACCTATCACTTAATTATGGAATAGTATTGGTCATCACATCAGGCGGCACGTAGCTGGCATGACGGTTCATTCTTTTCTCAAACCGTCCAAAGCTAAATAATATAATCCACGATAATAATAGATAGACAATACCAGCGGCAAAGAACAGCTCCATCAAGGTATAAGTCCGCGCACTAATCGTACGAGCCACGCCGGTGATATCCATTAGCGCAATGGTTGAGGCCAGCGCGCTGCCTTTGAGCATAAAGATCACTTCATTACTATAAGCAGGAATGACAATGCCAAAAGCGCGCGGCAATGTAATACGAGTGAGCTTTTGCCACGGTGACATGCCCACAGCATCTGCCGCTTCTAGCTCCCCTACCGGAATCGCCTGAATCGCACCGCGAATAATCTCTGCAAGATAAGCACTGGTATTGAGCGTAAAAGCGATAATCGCACACCAGTAAGCTTGACTGAGCACCGGCTCCCACAAGAATGACTCACGTACCGCCTCAAACTGACCTAAACCATAGTAGATCAAGAATATCTGTACCAGCAGCGGCGTACCGCGAAAAAAGAAAATATACAAAAACGGTAATATCTGTACCAGCCAGCTTTTAGACAGACGCAGTAACGCCAAAATCAAACCAAAGAACAGTCCAATGATTCCTGAGATCACAACGAGCTGTACAGTCAGTACCGCCCCGCCTAATAGATCCGGAAAGTACTCAAAAATGACCTGCCAATTCCAATCCATAACGTCTCTCCTCTACCCTAAAGTCGATGGCTGATGAGTGGATTGACGGCTGATTTTTTTGGCATAGCGCGCGGCTGGATTGGCGCGCCATTCTAGCCAAAGCATAAAGCCGGTGATAAGCATAGTAAGACCTAAATAGATGATAGCGGCTGCCATATAAAAGGTAAAAGGTTGCTGGGTGGATTGCGCCGCGCGTGAAGATTGATACATAATATCTTTGAGTCCAACGACCGAGACTAAAGCGGTGTCTTTGAGCAGTACTAAAAACAAGTTGCCAAGGCCTGGCAAGGCAATCTGCCAAACTTGCGGCAAAGTAATCCGATAAAAGGTCTGAAAAGGACGCATCCCTATCGCTTGCGCCGCTTCCTTTTGTCCGGCAGGAATCTCTTGAATAGACATCCGAAAGATCTCAGTGGCATAAGCACCAAAAGCAATAGATAAGGCCATCACCCCGCCCCAAAAAGCGCTGATCTCTACATACTCATTGTAGCCGAACTTTTTGAGGATGCTCATCAGCAAAATAGAGCCACCATAATAGATAAATAGCACTAATAATAGCTCAGGGATACCGCGCATCGTTGCGGTATAAATAGTGGCAAGCTTACGCAGTAGCCAAACGTTCGACAGCTTAGCCGTTGCCCCAAGCAGTCCTAATAGCATACCTATTATCAGGCTAGTTATGGCAAGCTTAATGGTGACGGTCGCGCCGCTTAATAGCAGGGCGCCAAATCCTTGTAAATCAAACACAGTTATTCACTCAGTCTCTATATGTTGGTCGCGTCACTGGCGTTTTTGTCAAGCCACAAATAACGCTCGAAATGTCAGCTTACTGTCCTGACGCCAGCGAAAATAAAGCGATAGTTATGGTCTGTAGCAACGAGAAGCGGTTTTGGAATATATAATAAATGACTATCAGTTGACTCAAAGATTCATGCACTGATTACTCAGATAGAAATACGCGCTGATTTTATCATAACTGAGACGCTCGATGTTAACGCTGATAGCAAATACCCAGTCAAAATAGACAGTTAGTGGCAATAAAAAAGGATACCACGAAGCTGTGATATCCTTTTGAGTGCTTACCAGCCTAACTTTCATAAACTCAAGCGACAGCTTTTGACTACTCTACCTCAGCGGCTACTGGCGTGGCAGTGCTGCTAGAGTCACTATCTGTGGTTACTGAGAAGTATTTGTTATGGATAGCATCATAGCTGCCATCTGCTTTAATATTAGCTAATGACTCATTGATTTGAGCTTGCAGCGGATCCCCTGGGCGTACCGCAATAGCAAAATTATCATCGATATCGATCTCATCACCTTTTAGCGTATATTGGCTGCCTGAGGCGGAGCTCAGCCATTCGATAGCTGGCAGCTTATCAGATATCATCGCCTCAACACGCCCTGAGCCTAAGTCTAAAAAGGCATTACTCAAAGTATCGTACAGCTGCATATTGGCTTTTGGATAAGCCTGCTCTAGCCACTGCGATGAAATCGTCGAGCGCTGAGCAGCGATGCTTTTTGAGTTGATATCATCAGGATTACTCGGGTCAAAATCGCTGCCTTCTTCTGCCAAAAACACTAAGGTATTACTAAAATAGGGATCAGTAAAGCTGACCTGCTCAGCGCGCTCTGGGGTAATCGACATCGCAGCGACAATGGCATCGTATTTGCCCGCTTTGAGACCGGGGATAATCCCATCCCAATCCTGCGCGATAATCTCACAACTGACTTGCATATCATCACATAGAGCATTGGCAATCTCGATATCAAAACCGCCAAGCGAGCCATCAGCGTTGGTATAGTTAAAAGGAGCATAAGCGCCTTCAGTGCCGATACGCAAAACCTCGCCAGTGGCTTCAGTGGCAGCCGTATCGGCAGTTTCTGTACTCGCAGTATTGGCCTCTTGACCATTGCTACAGCCTACCAGCATTCCTAAGGCTACTGCTGCAAACAAAGGGTTTTGTAGCGCCTGTCTTGCGCCAAAAATACTAGAGTAATTTATCGTCATCCTTGATTCCTTTTTATGAGTAAGTCGATTTATGAGTAAGTCGATACAAGCGCTATAAACAATAACGGCGCCCTACGCTATGAGAAGCATAAAGCGCCACTATGTAGGCTCAGCATAAAACTATAGCCATATAAAACAACAGTGCTTGTTACTTTATTTCTTGTTACTTTATTTATTGACGGTTAACTACTGACAGCTAATTACTGATAGTTAGTTACTGACAGTCTCTGTCTGCTCTTCGGCTGCGATAGTTGCATTCGCATCGGCATTATCACCTTCAATCACTATCACTTCTTCAACGCTGTCCGCTGCCGCCGCTTTATTTGCCGCTGCAGTAGAGCTGGTGCCAAAGTAGCTGCCCGTGATCTGATCATAAGTGCCATCAGCTTTTAGCTCAGCCAATGCATTGTTAAATTTACCCACTAGCGGATCGCCTTTACGAAAAGCAATACCCATCGCATCTTCGTCAGTGCTGATCTCTTCGCCTTTGACTTCATAGTCTTTACCGGCTTCAGTTTTTAGCCAGTCGATACCAGTGACTTTGTCAGACATCATAGCGCGTACGCGACCTGAAGTTAGATCTAGATAAGCGTTGTCTTGGGTATCATAAAGCTTGATATCAGACTCTGGATGCTCGTCTTGCAGGTACTGCGAAGATACCGTTGAGCGCTGTGAAGCAACTGGTTGGCCCTCAAGATCAGCAACTGTAATATCGTCGCCTTTTTTACCGATAAGAATAATACCAGTATGAAAGTAAGGGTCGCTAAATTCAACGACTTCTTGACGCTCTGGCGTAATCGACATGCCCGCGATAATCGCATCAAACTTTTGCGCATTTAAGCCGGGAATCAAACCATCCCAGTCTTGAGATATCAGCTCACACTCCGCGTTCATCTGCGCGCATAACGCATCGACCAGCTCAACTTCATAACCGATCAGCTTGCCATCGGCATCAGTATAGCTAAAAGGCTTATAGCTCGACTCAGTCGCGATTTTGATGTTCATTGGCGTCTCAGTCGCTGCGCCGTCGTCTGCAACTTGGCTCTCTTCTGGCGCTGAGCCATTACTACAAGCAGCAAGCATGAGCATAGCGGCGCTGAGCGGTGCTAACCAAAGCGCTTTGGTGGGCAAGATTGACTTGTTTTGAGAATATTTAGATAAGCTCATTATGTTTTCCTCAGTTATCGAGCAGCAGATTATTGGTTGAAGTTTGCTTGTTCTAGACGAGCCAACTCACCGTTACTGCGGATCTCGCTCAAAGCTTTATTAAAATCATCTCTCAAAGGATCCCCTTTACGAACCGCGATAGCGATGTTGTCATCGTTATCAATCTCATCACCCACGATACCAAAACCTTCTGGATTGTCTTTTAACCAAGCTTTGGCTGAAACTTTTTCGGCCAATACCGCATCGCTGCGACCAGATTTCAGATCTAAATAAGCATTGTCATAGTTATCATAAAGCTGTACCGTGTTGCCGTCTTTACCTTCATAGTTATCTTGCAGATAGACGCCAGGCGTGGTTGAGCGCTGACCACCTAAATTTAGGTTACTAATAGCGTTAGGATCAAAACTACCATCGGTCTCAGTCAGCCAAACCATAGTATTAGCGAAGTACGGCTCAGTGAAGTCTACTTTTTCTTGGCGCTCTGGAGTGATAGACATACCTGCGACAACGGCGTCATACTTTTGCGCCAAAAGACCTGGAATAATGCCATCCCAATCTTGCGCGACGATCTCACAATCTGCCTGCATCTGCTCACATAAAGCGTTGGCGACATCGACATCAAATCCTGCAATACTGCCATCAGCATTGGTATAGTTAAAAGGAGGATAAGCGCCTTCAGTTGCGATACGAATGGTTTTACCCGCGACATCGGCAGCAGGTGCCTCAGCATTTGTCTCTACCGTATCATCGCTTGGCTGGCTACAGGCGCTCAATGCTAGCGCTGCGGTGATAG
The DNA here is from genome assembly GCF_000511655.1 of Psychrobacter sp. TB15. Taxonomy (NCBI): domain Bacteria; kingdom Pseudomonadati; phylum Pseudomonadota; class Gammaproteobacteria; order Moraxellales; family Moraxellaceae; genus Psychrobacter; species Psychrobacter sp. TB15. Next base: position 74,930 of record NZ_AYXN01000036.1, on the reverse strand, counting down.
TCATTGATGACCATAATAGACGAGAATTCGACATCATATATTCCTTATTTTAATTTAATATCCCTATCTAATCATTGACCAAACAGTCGTAATAATGATAGATATTAGCAGCTTATAAACCCATCGATAATACCTGACAACAGTATCAAAAACAAACGTTTTAGGTATTGACTGTCATTATTGGGTAATAAACGGTGCTGCTGTTATTGGAAATAAGTAAGAAGACACCGCCGTAAAAACGTATGACGCAATGCCTTTCTTTATAGCACATACGCTATAAAAGGAAGGATATTGATAACACTAGGCCAGTTTTAAAATAGCTCAATTGATGCATACAGACTTATCAGCCGACAGGTCAGCTCATAAGTCCGAAATAGTGATTAGTTCTGGCGATGAGAAGCCATAAAGTCTCTGACGCGCTCTGAGTTTGGGTTGTCAAACACTTGCTCAGGCGTGCCCATCTCCTCGATGACACCTTGATGTAAGAATACCACTTGGCTTGATACATCACGAGCGAAGCGCATCTCATGGGTGACAATCAGCATCGTACGGCCCTCTTCTGCCAAGTCTTGCATGACGGCGAGTACTTCGTTAACTAGCTCAGGATCGAGCGCGGAAGTTGGCTCATCGAACAAAAGCACTCTTGGCTGCATAGCCAAAGCGCGCGCGATAGCGACACGCTGACGTTGACCGCCAGAGAGATTGGCAGGATAAGCGTCTTTTTTATCGGATAAGCCTACTTTTTTTAGGAGCTGTTCGGCTTCACTGATGGCTTGATCTTTTTTGATTTTTAGAACCTGAGTCGGTCCTTCGATGATATTTTGCAGTATCGTTTTATGCGGCCATAGATTGAAGTTTTGGAAAACAAAACCAACACGCGCCCGCAGATTTTCAAGCTGTCTATGATCTGCCGCTTGCATCTCGCCAGATTTACTGGCTTTTAGCATCAGCTCATCATCACCGATACTGATACGCCCCTTAGTTGGTTTTTCTAACAAGTTAATACAACGTAATAACGTCGACTTCCCTGAGCCTGATGAGCCCAAAATCGAGATCACATCGCCATCATAGGCGGTGAGTGATACCCCTTTTAGCACCTCTAAAGAGCCGTAGCTTTTGTGTAGATCTTGTATATCTAGAGCGATAGGGCGAGTCGAGTCTTTGGCAATATCAGGCATGGTTCAACAGTTTTCCAATTATTATGAATAAGGCGATACTTATAGGCTTAAGCAGCTCTTGGCAGCTTACTGAAATAAAAAGCAGCGTATTGTCGCTTATCATACAGCAAAAAGGCAAATACTCTCTATTACTAGCCCTTACGCCATAAATAAAGCCCAAATCACTACTGTAATTTGAGCTATATTTTAACACTTTAGGCCGCTTAGCGCTGTATTATCTGTAACGCTAATAACGCGGCGATATACTTAACCGTTAATAAGCTATTAATAAGTTGAGACATGCTCCTCAGACTCAGAACCATCGAGGACATCAGCGTCGTCCACCGTCGCTACAGCCACGTCATCATCGGCGCTCGCTACTGCGACATCATCACCGACCATAGGATCATCTGAGATATCTGCACTGTTGACGCCTTCAGTCACTTGCGCGACATCATCAACGCCAGTCGCTTCTTGCTCTACTTGCGTTTGTGCATCGAGCGTTGGATCGTCTTCAGTAGTCGCCGCGCCTTTATCAGAGCAAGCGCTAAGCGTTACTGCCAAAGCGGCCACTGCGGCTAACCCTAGTTTATAAGTCGTGTTTTTCATAATATCCTCTCTAATTGGTTTTAAATTGCGAATTGATTTTGACGCACTAATTGCTTTTAAACAGTGTTTTCCACATCACTTTGCTTAACACGTCTAGTCTCTTATCTATCATTATAATCAGATCTATAAATGACTACTTTAGTAGTTGCAGCGCAGTTGTGTTAAAGACTCGTAAGACAAAGATATCCATACTCCAGAAGCAACACAAAAACACTTAAAACAAAATTGTAAATAGGCGCTGTTCACAAATTCAACTTTACTCTAATCCCAATCTACTCTATGTTAAATGGCATAACGGTTAAATAACACAATGCTTTACCTTAAGTGAGAGCTGTCGTTAATACGCTTGTCAAAGCTCCAGGTTTAGCCACTATTAACAATGATATCTTTTACCACCTTTTAGTTAGACTTTGCCTGTTTAGGCTTTTTTGCTCGTCTACAACATTTATTGAAAATAACCCTTCATCCGTAATCAAAAGGAAAATAATTTATGAGTCAAGCGAATACCTCAGATATAAAATCTTATATGCAAACAGTCGGTAAGCAAGCGCGCGCCGCCTCTCGCGCTCTTGCCGCGGCCAATACTGGCGATAAAAACTCAGCACTTATGAGCATTCATGATGAGCTAGTCAACGCCAAAGCCGATATTTTAGCAGCGAACAAAATAGACATGGATAAAGGCCATAGCAATGACTTAGAAGCCGCGCTACTCGATCGCCTAGAGCTAAACGATGCTAGATTCGATGGTATGCTACAAGGTCTCAAAGACGTCGCAGCCTTGCCTGATCCAATCGGTGAAGTCACTGATATGACCTTTCGCCCCTCTGGTATTCATCTGGGCAAAATGCGTGTGCCGCTAGGCGTGGTCGGTATGATCTATGAGTCACGCCCCAACGTGACTTTAGAAGCCGCCTCACTAGCACTAAAGTCGGGCAACGCTATTATCTTGCGCGGCGGCTCCGAAGCTTTTGAGTCCAATCAAGCTATTGCTAAGTGCATCCACAAAGGCTTGAGTGCAGCCGGTCTCTCCGAGCATAGCGTACAAGTACTTGAAACCACTGACCGCGCGGCTGTCGGTGAGCTGATCACCATGACCGATTACGTGGATGTCATCGTACCACGCGGCGGTAAAGGCCTGATCTCTCGCATCAGCGAAGACGCTAAAGTGCCCGTCATCAAGCATTTAGACGGTAACTGTCATACTTATATCGATAGTGATGCCAAACCTGAGACGGCAATCGAGGTCAGCGTCAATGCTAAGACGCATCGCTATGGCACTTGTAATACTATGGAGACGCTCTTGGTCGATAAAGCCGTCGCCGATGAGATGCTACCGCAAATTGCTGAAGCTATCATTAAAGCCGATGACGCAATGCAGCTGCGCCTTGATAAGCAAGCACAAAGCATATTAAAGGACAATGCTAAGCTTGATGGTCATCTATCAGCTGCGACTGAGGAAGATTGGGATACCGAATATCTTGCGCCTATCTTAGCGGTGAAAGTCATCGACGGACTTGACGCGGCGATTGAGCACATCAACACGCACGGCAGCCATCATACTGACGTCATTATCACAGATAACTACAGTAAGTCGCAGCGCTTTATCCGCGAAGTCGACTCCGCAAGCGTAATGATTAACGCCTCAAGCCGCTTTGCTGATGGCTTTGAGTATGGTCTTGGCGCTGAGATTGGCATCTCAACCGATAAGATTCACGCTCGTGGCCCAGTCGGGTTAGAAGGTCTAACCTCACAAAAATGGATCGTCTATGGTCATGGCGAGACTCGCGCTTAATGGTTATTGACTAAGCTTATCTATTTAGGGTTTATCAAAACGTCAGCATCCGTGTTGGCGTTTTTTTCTGTTAAAAACGGCTAAACCCTGTTAAAGGTTATAACCAGTACAGGCTTTAGTTGATAAAATATGACAACAATAATAGGGCGTGTTGAACATTCGACCATGGCACTGACAGAGACTATTTTTTAGGCGATTTGCAGATAAAAATGGTAAGTTTAGTTGTTCTAAGCGTCTATTTTTATTAATAAAGCGGCAAAAAATAGTCCTGTCCCTGTTGTTGTAGTTAGGGCTGATGCTAAAATCGCCCTAGTCGTTGTGAAAATCTAGCCAATGCAATAAGCATTATCTGCAATTTTCACTTAGACTAGAACTATTTTAGCGATCAGCAGTGCGCATTTGTGAATGTTCAACACGCCCTAAATGACCTTTTTATAAAAAAAGAAGAACTGCTATGATGATTTTATTGGTTATTACTATCGTTTCAGCCGCGCTCATTATTGGGGCGTTATGGGGAACTTATGGCAAGCTTCCTAATTGGCTACAAGGCAACCTATTGGCTATTGCTGGTGGCGCGCTGATGCTCGCGGTAGTATTACAAATGCTGCAGCCAGCCGTAACCCACAGTGGGCTTTTGGCGACTATCGGCTTTACGCTATTAGGCGCCGGCGTATTTACGAGCATAGACTATCTTATAGACGAAAAACTACAAAGTAGTGGCGGCGGCGGTTTGCTTGCTGCGGTCACTTTAGATGGCGTGCCAGAGAATTTAGCACTAGGAGTATCACTAATCAGTGGTAATGTCATGCAAGTTGCGGCGCTTGCTGGCTCTATTTTGTTATCTAACTTACCAGAAGCTGCTGGCGGTGCTAAACAGATGAAGGAGTCCGGGTCGAGTAATAAAAAGATACTACTCATCTGGACAGGCGCTGCAGTGTTATTATCCGTAGCAGCTATCGCTGGTAACATTCTACTGCGTGATGTGTCTAAATCGACGATAAGCTTGATAGATTGTTTTGCAGCGGGCGCCGTGATTGCTTCACTGGCGACCGAAGTCTTTCCAGATGCTTTTAAAAAAGGCAATCATTGGGCGGGCATCAGTACCGCTATTGGGCTGATTCTAGCTTTAGGATTAGATCAATTAGGGGGTTAATAAAAAAGTTATGAGATAATAAGCTATCCGCTTATGCTACAAAATATGATTAATTTTGCTAAGATTGGTGGTTCGTTGAACACTTATAACGCGACTTAAAGTATAATCCGAAAATGACGTCAGCCTAATCGCTGGCGTTTTTTATTATTCAAATCGATAGCTTTTTGGACTAAAACCATTGCACATACTTATAAAAAGTTTGGCAAACCGCGGCTATGGATATGCTGCTGCACTAAGACTGATGATGGCGATAACAAATATGTCAGAAGGATAAAGCACTCCTTTGTCATCGATCCGTCCTCTTGTTGAGTTTACAACCGAAGTTTATGAGAAGGATTCACTTATGGAAATGACATTAAATGGTTATTACACCTTGATATTAGCAACATTCGTGCTACTACTCGGGCGTTTCTTAATCAAAAAAATCAAGGTATTAGAAGACTTTAATATTCCAGAACCTGTGGTTGGTGGCTTGGTCGCTGCGATGATTGTTTATGCGCTTAATTTGATTTGGGGCTATAGCTTCAACTTCCATCAAGGGCTGCAAACTGCGACAATGCTGATGTTCTTTGCTTCCATTGGCCTGAGTGCTGATTTTGGCAGACTCAAAGCGGGCGGCTCGCCATTATTTATCTTTACAGTGGTGGTATCGGTATTTATTATCTTGCAAGATATCGTCGGCGTTGCCATGGCAAGCGCGCTAGGACTTGATCCGATGCTTGGCTTAGTGACAGGCTCTATCGCTTTGACCGGCGGACACGGTACTGCAGGCGCGTGGGGCGTCGTGCTAGAAGAAGAGTATGGCGTTGTCGGTGCGACTACTTTAGGTATCGCGGTGGCCACTTATGGCTTGGTCGCAGGTGGTCTCGTCGGGGGTCCTGTCGCGCGTAAGCTCATCCGCAGACTAGGTATCAGCCCAAGCCAAGCTGATCCCAACCCAAGCGATATCGAAAAAGTCGCGAGCTCACAGTCGCTGTATAGTACTAAGCACGACGAGGATGAGATCCTAAACGACAAAGAAATCTTTGAAAAACCTGATCATATTCGTCTGATTACCGCCTCATCGACTATTGAGTCGTTAGCGCTATTTGCTGCCGCTTTGGCTTTTGCCGATATTATGACGGCAGTGGCCGAAGGCACTTGGTTTCAGCTGCCTACCTTCGTTTGGGCGTTAGCTGCTGGGGTCATCATTCGTAACTCCCTTACTATCGTCTTTAATTTTGAAATGTTTGACCGGGCGATCGATGTCATCGGTAACGCCTCTTTGAGTCTATTCTTAGCAATGGCGCTTCTATCACTGAAGCTTTGGCAATTGACTGATTTGGCAGGTCCTGTACTGATTATCCTGTTAGTCCAAACGCTTATTATGGTGATTTATGTGTACTTCATCACCTTCAGAGTTATGGGTAAAGATTACGATGCTGCAGTACTCGCTGCAGGTCACGGCGGGTTCGGTATGGGCGCAACCCCAACGGCGATTGCCAATATGCAGGCGGTCACCGATCGCTACTTGGCCTCGCCAAAAGCGTTTTTAATCGTGCCGATGGTTGGTGCCTTCTTTGTCGACATCGTGAACGCCACGATACTGCAGATATTTACTCAGCTCCCCTTTATGTAGATTTGTACCGTCAAACCAACAAGTTTTTAATTTATACAATAAACGTCAGCATCATGCTGGCGTTTTTTGGTTTAATAGTTTTTATCAAATTGTATATACTATGCTAAACCCTAATAGGCGAAGCGGCCATGCAAAGCGGTACTATCAAACACTGGAACCAAGATAAAGGCTACGGCTTTATCGATGTTGACGATCAAAGTGAGGACGTGTTTTTTCATATCAGCAGCGTACAATTATCGCAGCCTATCCATATCGGGCAGCACGTGTATTTTAACAGTACTCGCAATGACAAAAACCAGCTGCGTGCGACCGAAGTTTCTGACCCTACCTTGAGCCTTGAAGAAAGTACACCATCGAAAGGCCGCAATGATAAGACCAACCATTTGCATACAAGACAGCATACAGCGAAACGCTCAACGTACGGGCAGCATAAAAAAAGCCCGCTCACGTCGCTTATCTCCTTTATCGCTATTATTGCCGTCGCCGTCTATTTCTTTGGTGATATAAAATCAGCGCTGTTTGAGCAAGGGGCATTGACCGCTGATATCACGCCCAGCTATTCAGACTCTGCTCAAAGCGCTCATACCGCCATCACAGGCGACGCGCAAATTGATAACACTATCGCCCTAATTCAGCAAGGCGGGCCATATCCCTATCCTGCCAAGGATGGCACGACCTTTTATAACCGCGAAGGCCGCCTGCCTGCTCAGTCCAGCGGCTACTACCGCGAGTACACTGTGCCTACACCCGGCGTCTCACATCGCGGCGCTAGACGTATCGTCACCGGCGGCAATCCGCCCACTGTCTACTACTTAACGGTTGATCATTACGATAGCTTTAGACGATTAGAGGTAAACTAATATGAGCCAAGCCATTTACTATATAGACAAGGATACTGGTCTATGTGCTGAGCCAAACACTTGTAATCGTGCTTTTATTCCTGAGCAAGCTATCGATATCGCTGTGGGTAGAGTGCTTGATAAAACGTCACTATTGACGGCCTTAGATAACGCGCTTAATTTTCCTGATTACTTTGCGCACAATTGGGATAGTGCGTGGGACTGCTTAACCGATAGCGATGCCGAGCATTTGCGTTTGGATTTGACAGAGATTGAGCAGATAAACACGGAGGACTTTAAGGTGTTTAAAAGTATGATTGAGGATGCGTATCGGGATTTTGGTCGCCCGCAGTTGTGGATGGTTGGGAGTAATTCATAAGAGTGTGTAGTACGCTTTATATTGAAATAGTATTTAAATAATAATATCTAAATAATAGGGCGTGTTGAACATTCACAAATGCGCACTGCTGATCGCTAAAATAGTTCTAGTCGTCGTTAAAATTGCAGGTAATGCTTATTGCATTGGCTAGATTTTCGCAACGACTATGGCGATTTTAGCATCAGCCCTAACTACAACAACAGGGACAGGACTATTTTTTGCCGCTTTATTGATAAAAATAGACGCTTAGAACGACTAAACTTACCATTTTTATCTGCAAATCGCCTAAAAAATAGTCTCTGTCAGTGCCATGGTCGAATGTTCAACACGCCCTAAAAGAGAGTTCATAGATTTTGTGGATACTGACATATCTATAAGACTACAAAGAGCCATGCATCAAATAACAGGATGGAAAAAGAGCTAAAAAAACCGCCCAGCCAAAGCCAAGCGGTTCTTTTTATAATTTTCAAGTCTTACTGATTTTTCTCATAAACTGGCTTTTTGGCACAGATAGCTTTGACTTTGTCGCGCGTATCGCTGATCACTTGCTCATCACCGCGGCTATCTAACACATCACAAATCCAGTTTGCCACCTCTTTGACATCTGCTTCATTGAAGCCGCGAGTGGTCAAGGCTGGCGTACCAATACGGATACCAGAGGTGACAAACGGTGATTTTGGATCGTTAGGTACGGCGTTTTTATTAACCGTAATAAAAGCCTCACCAAGCCACTTATCTGCTTCTTTACCGGTCAACTCTTGTTTCACAAGGCTGATGAGCATTAAATGGTTTTCAGTACCGCCAGAGATGATTTCATAGCCGCGATCGATGATTACTTCTGCCATAGCTTTGGCGTTTTTGACCACTTGCTCTTGATAAGTTTTGAAGTTATCTTCGAGTGCTTCTTTAAAGCAGACCGCTTTACCGGCGATGGCGTGCATCAATGGGCCACCTTGATTGCCTGGGAAGACCGCAGAATTAAGCTTTTTGGCAAGCTTATCGTCGCGTGACATGATGATACCTGAGCGCGGCCCACGTAAGGTTTTATGCGTAGTACTAGTCACCACATCAGCATATGGTACTGGATTTGGATATGCGCCCGTAGCAGCAAGGCCTGCGATGTGTGCCATATCGACTAACAAATAAGCGCCGACTTCATCAGCGATATCGCGGAAGCGCTGCCAATCAACCACTTGTGAGTAGGCAGAAAAACCTGCGATGATCATCTTGGGCTTATGCTCGCGCGCTAAGCGATCGACTTCATCATAATCAATCAGGCCTGTCTCTTCTACCAAACCATACTGTACGGCGTTGTAGTTGATGCCTGAGAAGTTGATATGCGCGCCATGGGTCAAGTGACCACCAGCATCCAGACTCATGCCGAGCACCGTATCATTCGCTTCCAGTAACGCTAAGAATACCGCCGAGTTGGCTTGGCTGCCTGAATGCGGCTGCACGTTGACGTACTCTGCGCCAAATAGCTCTTTGGCGCGGTCAATAGCCAACTGTTCAACCACATCGACGTGCTCACAGCCGCCATAGTAACGCTTACCCGGATAGCCTTCAGCATATTTATTGGTTAGATCTGAGCCCTGTGCTTCCATTACTGCTTGCGAGCAGTAGTTCTCTGAAGCGATAAGCTCGATATGGCTCTCTTGACGCTGGCTTTCAGCTTCCATGGCTTCAGCAAGTTTTGGGTCAAATTCTTTTATAGAGATATCTTTAAACATAGTTATGTCCTATAGCATATTTTTATTAAGAGTGATAAAAAAAAAAGGTTTAAAAATAGAAGGGTAAGCGATGAGTGCAGGCTTATGATACACCTAAATTAAACTCATGCTTGATGACGATATTCCAGCATTCATCTTGCAGGTCATATCCTACTGAAATTTTGCTGTGATTTGAGTTTAACATGAAACCAGATAAGGTAAATGCAAAAACTCACTTTGCGCTAGGTAAATAAGATATTTTTTAAAATCTAAAAAAGTGCCCAAGTAGCAGGCTTTGATGAGTCACTTATTTAGGTAACTGATAGGCATTGTGGGGTCTCAATCTTCTCAGTTATTAAATCCATACCGCTGAGGTTTACTCAGCGCCTAGCACTCATCAAGACCAGATAAAAAATATGGCAAAAAGGTCTCACTAATTAATAACTTTCTACCGTACCAATCATAGCGGGTTTGGCGCTGCCAGCCGTGTTCAGTATGCGTAATAAAGCGCTGATTGGGTAGCGTTTGGCGACGCTTAAAGAGCACATAACCGATGGGCGTACCTTTTAGCTGTTGCAAGCGCTTGGCTGAGCCTTGCAGACTCGGTAGCGGAAAAATACTTTGCGCCCATACCCAAGGCTGGTCACTATCGCCATATAGTTCTACTTCGCGTACCCAAGCCAGTATCGGTCTGTTGTACTGCTTTACTGATATGCCGAGCTGCTTTTTTTGCGTCAAGCTTAGTCGCCGATAGCCTTCAAAACAGCGCTCTACTCGCAGCGGTTGACCTGACTTTGCCTCAAGCATAGCAGTCAGTGAGCCTTCGACATTAAGCCAAGAAGATAGCGCTGCCGGCGGTGATATAGTAGAAGAAGTATGAGCATTAAAAGAGTGACTGGGCATAGTTAACAAAATTATAGGTTATGACGGATATAAAAAACAGCACTCGGTACCTTAGTATTCAATAGCCAAGTATCCAATAGCAAAGTATTCAGTACTAAAGCATAAAGGCAAAAAGTATAGAGGCTAGTTTAAGGGATGGCAGTTATTGCTCACTATCAAAGACTGGCATATTATCAGCATTGAACGGCAGAGCCTGATGCGCTTGCTGACGATACTGCGCCATGCGCTGCCTATCTTCCATACAAAAATTACTAATCGCCGGAATAAAACGCTCGTCATAAATGCGGTGTAAGGAGTGAGTCGTGGTCGGAATAAAGCCGCGCACTAGCTTGTGCTCGCCTTGCGTACCTGGGTCAAAATACTGCAAACCTTGTTCAATAGCAAACTCTATGCCTTGATAGTAGCACAGCTCGAAATGTAAGCTGTCATAATCGGCAAGCGCGCCCCAATAGCGCCCATACAGCGTTGAATGCTCGTTATTAGGACTGTCATAGAGAAACAAACTACTAGCGATAATCTCGTTGTCGCTGTCGTATGCAAGCGCCAGCATCAAGTGCTCAGGCATACTCTGCGCGAGCGCCATAAAAAAGTCTAATGTCAGATAAGGCTGCTGACCGCGCACCGCATAAGTCATTACATAGCAATGATAAAACGCCTTCCAGTCACTATCAGTAATATCGCTACCGCATTTGCGTGCACAGACGATATTTTGCTCAGTGACTTTACGGCGCTCAGCGCGGATAGTTTTGCGCTTTTTCGCTCTTAGCGTCGCTAAGAAATTCTCAAAATCAGTGAAAGGCTGAGCATCGGCAAGCAAGTTTTGATTTTGCCATAAAAACTGACAGCCTTGACGCTCAAAAACAGGTAAGGACGTTTTACTTGTTTGTGTTGATTCTGGTGGCTGCTCTTGTCTGTCATCTGCGCCAGCTAAGGCTATCCGGCTCTCATCAATAGCGGCTGCAATCTCTTGGCTTGATGAAGCCGTTATAGTTGCAAGCTGAGACTCAGCAAATAAGCAATGCCAGCTAGACGCCCCGACCTGCTGCGCAACATCATCTACCCCTTTGATAGCAGTTTGTATTATCTCAGGTGTTAAACCTTGGTTTGCCGCAAGCCACAGACGTTGACCCGTAATTGGTGTATAAGGCACGCTCGTCACTAGACGCGGATAATAATCCAAACCGTAATGCGCATAAGCCTGCGCCCAAGAGTAATCAAACACAAACTCGCCTTGATGATGGCCTTTGACAAAGACCGGCATCACCGCAACAGGACGGTGCTTATCACCATCATAAACCACGATATAGATCGGTAGCCAGCCGGCTTTTTCACCGATAGCGCCGGTATCACTGAGCGCCTGCCAAAAGGTAAAAGACATAAATGGCGTGTCAGGCGTTTGCCAATCCGCTTGGGTCTTCCAACTCATATCGCCTACTAACGCATACTCTAAATTCATGACACCTACTTTGTTTGTATAAAGTCACCATTAGCCTACCAAACTTTGCTAAAAATGCGGTTACAATTTGCAAAATATTACTAGGGCGTGTTGAACATTCGCAAATAGGCACTGCTGATCGCTAAAATTGTTCCAGACAAGGCACAAAGCGACGATAATGCAGATGCCTTAGCGAGATTTGTAACGCAGTATGGGGCAATTTTAGCATCAGCCCTCACGACAACAACAGGGACAGGACTCTTTTTTGCCGCTTCATCGTTAAAAATAAGCGCTTAGAATGACTAAACTTATTATTTTTAACATCGAAACGCCTAAAAAATAGTCGCTGTCAGTGCCATGGTCGAATGTTCAACACGCCCTAGCTATTCTCTATGTATCTTTGGCAGTGAGTGAACTATGTTGTTCGTTGAAAACTGCAGAAACAGCTGATGTTTAAGCTGGCAAAAGGATGTTTTTAGTATGGATGACTGTTAGAATAAGGCTTTTAATAGTTTAATATAATTCTGAGATATGAGATATTAGCAATCATACTATCCCTAGTTCATTTTGTTACATTGACATCGTCTTGAATTTATACTTCGTAAATGTAATGCATGGTTTATTACTGACTAACACTGGTTTTGGGCGGCTTGTCTATTTAAATATAAAAGTAAGTATAAAGAAAAGTATCAAGGCAGGTATAGAAATAGGTATCAAAGATGATAATCGAAAAATCCTCCGCCAAATCGTCACGCAAAAATCATATATTTACAGACGTAGCCCCTGTTAACTTAAGACTAAATGCAACTCAAAGCGACCTACTATTATCAGCGATAACATAGCCAAACTTAATACTTATTATAAATAATCACGTAAAGGAATAACTACTATAATGTCAAAACTAATTTATACAAAAACGGATGAAGCCCCAGCACTGGCCACCCTCTCCTTTTTACCTATTGTCAAAGCTTTTGCTAGTACCGCAGGCATCGACGTAGAAACTGCTGACATCTCGTTGGCCGGACGCATCATCGCCTTGTTTCCCGACTTTTTGACCGCAGAGCAGCGCATTCCTAGCGCCTTTCAAGAGCTGCGTGAACTGGTCAAAACGCCCGGCGCTAACGTCATCAAGCTGCCTAATATCAGCGCTTCTATCCCGCAGCTCAAGGCTGCAATCAAAGAGCTACAAGACAAAGGTTATGCCTTGCCTGATTATCCCGATCATCCAGAAACGGACGAAGAAAAAGACGTGCGTATTCGTTATGACAAAGTAAAAGGCAGTGCGGTCAACCCGATTTTGCGCGAAGGTAACTCCGATCGCCGCGCGCCAAAAGCCGTCAAAGCTTATGCTCGACGTCATCCGCACTCTATGGGCGCATGGAGCCCAGACTCTAAGTCGCACGTGGCTACTATGGATTATGGTGACTTTGCTGATACCGAGACCTCGGTGACGGTCGAGCAAGCCACAGACTATCGCATTGAATTCACAAGCAACAAGGGAGAGGTCACTGAGCTAAAAGCGCCAGCGCCGCTACTCGCAGGCGAGGTGATTGATGCAGCAGTGTTAAGACATGACGCTTTAGTGGCGTTTTTGGACGAGCAAGTTAAGGACGCAAAAGCCAAAGAGGTACTGTTCTCTTTGCATCTAAAAGCCACCATGATGAAGGTCTCCGACCCTATTATCTTCGGTGAAGCAGTAAGAGTTTACTTTAAAGATCTATTCAAAAAGTATGGCGATACGTTCAAAGCGCTAGACGTCAATGTCAATAATGGCTTTAGTAACCTGCTTACCAAAATACAAGAGCTACCGGATGATAAGCGTCAAGCTATCGAAGCGGATATTGCCAATATTTATAAGCGCAACCCTGATCTGGCGATGGTGAATTCAGAAAAAGGTATCACCAACTTACATGTGCCTAGCGATGTCATTGTCGATGCCTCCATGGCGGCGATGATTCGCAATTCAGGCAAAATGTGGGGCGCTGATCATGAGCTGCACGATACCAAAGCCGTCATTCCTGATAGTAGCTACGCTTGTGTCTATGATGAGACCATCAAGTTCTGCAAAGAGCACGGCGCCTTTGATCCAGCAACGATGGGCTCAGTGCCAAATGTCGGGTTAATGGCGCAAAAGGCGGAAGAATATGGCTCACATGACAAGACCTTTTTGATTCCATCTGCAGGTAATGTGCAAGTATTAGATGCTGCTGGCAACGTACTCACTGAGCACCAAGTCGAAACAGACGATATCTGGCGGATGAATCAGGTTAAAGACGCACCGATTCAGGACTGGGTGAAGCTCGCCGTTACGCGCGCCCGTGCTAGCAACGTTCCTACGATATTCTGGTTAGATAAAAAACGCCCGCATCATGCCGCCCTTATCAAAAAAGTAGAGCGCTACCTAAAAGACCACGATACTGAGGGCTTAGACATTCGTATCATGCCGGTACGCGAAGCCACGCGCTTTACCTTAGAGCGCCTAAAAGCAGGTAAAGATACCATCTCAGTCACCGGTAACGTGCTGCGTGACTATCTTACCGATCTATTTCCAATTTTGGAGCTAGGCACCAGTGCAAAAATGCTCTCTATCGTACCTCTGATGAATGGCGGCGGTCTGTTTGAGACTGGAGCTGGCGGTTCAGCGCCTAAGCATGTACAGCAGTTGGTTGAAGAGAACCATCTGCGCTGGGATTCATTAGGCGAGTTTTTAGCGTTGGCGGAATCATTAGAGCACTTAGCGATTCATGAGGACAATGATAAAGCTCAGGTGTTATCCGATACCCTAGATGGCGCAACAGAGAAGCTACTGATGAATAATAAGTCGCCCTCACGCAAAGTTGGTGAGCTTGACAACCGTGGTAGCCACTTTTACTTGGCTCTGTACTGGGCGCAAGAGCTCGCCGCGCAAGATGACAATAGCGAGTTAAAACAGACCTTTACACCCCTCGCCAAAGCGCTTGCTGAGAATGAAGACGCCATCGTCAAAGAGCTCAATGAGGTGCAAGGACACGCTGTTGATATCGGTGGTTATTATCTACTAGACAAAGAACAGGCTAAAAATGTCATGCGCCCAAGCAAACTGCTAAACGACACTATCGCTTCGGTACAATAAGGCTAAAATAGGGTTAAGCTTATAACGATGAGCTTAGCCCTAGTCCTTGATGCTCATACTTTCAACTATTTACGCAGATAGTTGCTGATATGGGCTTAAGACGTTTTATTTTAGTCGCATTATGGTAAAAAACAGTCGTGTCGCTGTTGTTCTTTGCAGGCTAATGTTAAAATTAGCCTTAAGCTATTCAAAACGAGACTATGTTTAAACTTTGTTTAAACTTCAAACGTTTATTTTGGAACGTTTAAAAGGGACGAACAACTACCGTAGACGACTATTAACTATCTCGTGGCTATCATTTACAAGATTTAAGTACTCCCTTCGATGGTTAGCTTACCCATATTATCACTAGTATCACTTTGATAAATGAACCACTTACCGCGCTACCCGTTTGCAGCTGTCTTTATTTCAATTTGCAAACACCTTTTATTTTTATAAGAATCAAACGCTTAATGACAACCAAAAGGAATAAGAGATTACAATGTCAAAAATTATATATACAAAAACCGATGAAGCCCCAGCGCTAGCCACCCTATCATTTTTGCCTATCGTTGAAGCCTTTACCAAAACCGCAGGCGTTGAAGTAGAGATGAGTGACATCTCTGTTGCTGCGCGTATCTTAGCTGAGTTTCCTGACTATCTTGAAGAGGAGCAGCGTGTTCCTGATAATCTTGCGGAGCTAGGCCGTCTCACGCAAGATCCAAACGCTAATATCATTAAGCTACCAAATATCAGTGCCTCTGTTGGTCAGCTAAAAGCCGCTATCAAAGAGCTACAAGGTAAAGGCTACGCGTTACCTGATTTTCCAGATGAGGCAGAGACAGAGGAAGAAGAAGAGATTCGCCGCCGCTATGGCAAAGCTTTAGGTAGCTCAGTCAACCCTGTACTGCGTGAAGGTAACTCCGATCGCCGCGCGCCAAAAGCGGTCAAAAACTACGCGCGTAAACACCCGCACTCGATGGGCGAATGGAAGCAGTGGTCACAGACGCACGTCTCACACATGCATGGTGGTGATTTCTACGCCGGTGAGCAATCGATGACTTTAGACAAAGCGCGCACTGTACGTATGGAGCGTGTTACTGATGATGGTACGGTTCATGTCTTCAAAAAAGGTCTCGCTTTGCAAGATAAAGAAGTCATTGACCTTATGTTTATGAGTAAAAAGTCTTTGCTTGAGTTTTATGAGCGTGAAATGGAAGACTGCCGCGAAGCTGGTATCTTATTCTCGTTACACGTCAAAGCAACAATGATGAAAGTCTCGCATCCAATCGTCTTCGGTCATGCGGTCAGAACGTATTATAAAGACGCTTTTCAAAAACACGGCGCGCTTTTCGATGAGTTAGGCATCAATGTCAATAACGGTATGGCATCACTTTACGAAAAAATCAAAGAGCTGCCAACATCTCTACAAGAAGAGATTGAGCGCGATTTACATGCCTGCCAAGTGCATCGTCCTCGTCTGGCGATGGTCGACTCTAATAAAGGTATCACTAACTTTCACTCACCTAGCGATGTGATTGTTGACGCGTCTATGCCAGCGATGATCCGCTCAGGCGGTAAGATGTGGGGCGCGGATGGCAAAATGTATGATTGTAAAGCCGTGATGCCTGAATCTACTTTTGCGCGTATCTACCAAGAAATGATCAATTTCTGCAAATGGCATGGCAATTTTGATCCGACCACAATGGGCACCGTTCCTAACGTCGGTCTTATGGCGCAAAAAGCAGAAGAGTACGGCTCGCACGACAAAACCTTTGAAGCCGCCGATTCAGGTACCGCTCGTATTGTTGACGAAGAAACTGATGAAGTGCTCATGGAGCAGTATGTTGAGAAGGGTGATATTTGGCGCATGTGTCAGACCAAAGATGAGCCAATCCAAGACTGGGTTAAGCTTGCCGTGCGCCGCGCACGTGAATCAAATACACCGGTTGTCTTCTGGTTAGACCCATACCGCCCGCACGAAAACGAGCTGATCAAAAAGGTCAATATGTACCTAAAAGACCATGATACCGATGGTCTACATATTGAGATCATGTCGCAGGTCCGCGCCATGCGTTATACCTTAGAGCGTGTCGCTCGCGGCCTTGATACCATCTCAGCCACTGGTAATATCCTACGCGATTATCTGACTGACTTGTTCCCTATTCTTGAGCTTGGAACGAGTGCTAAGATGCTCTCAGTTGTACCACTCATGAAAGGCGGCGGCTTGTTTGAGACCGGCGCAGGGGGTTCTGCTCCTAAGCACGTGCAGCAGCTGGTTGAAGAAAACCATCTACGCTGGGACTCTTTAGGCGAGTTCTTGGCCTTGACCGAATCCTTGGAGCATTTAGCCAAAAGCGATGATAATGCTAAGGCTCAAGTCCTTGCAGACTCACTAGATAAGGCCACTGAGAAGCTACTAATCAACGACAAATCGCCATCACGCAAAACTGGTGAGCTTGATAACCGTGGTAGCCACTTCTACTTAGCTAAGTACTGGGCTGAGGAGCTTGCAGCGCAAGATCAAGATGCCGACCTCAAAGCTCAGTTTGCACCTCTAGCTGAGCAGCTTGAAAATAATGAGCAAGCGATTGTTGAAGAGATGAATAAAGCGCAAGGCAAACCTGTAGATATCAAAGGCTATTACTTAGCTGATGAAAAACTAGCTGAAGCAGCCATGCGTCCGAGTAAAATCTTTAACGAAGCTATCGCTTCATTATAAATAGTGATTAACAAGTCGCTATAACGCTAGTTGAGCAATATAGAACGCTCAAATGATAGCCGCACCTCAATGGTATAATACTGTTGAGGTGTTTTTTATGGCAAAGATTGATAGTATGACTATCTCTGATCTTTAATTAGGAACGCTCTTCTCATGGCCACCTCAAGCTTAGTGCTCTTTAATAAACCTTATGGCGTTCAAAGTCAGTTTCGTGATGACAGTAATAATAATCATATCACTCTATCGCAGTATTTCACCGATAAGTCATTGCGCGTCGCCGGCCGCTTAGATGCCACTTCAGAGGGCTTACTTATTTTGACTCGTGATGGCCGTGTTAATAAAGCCATTACCCAGCCGCCTAGTCAAAAAACTTTTCATCAGAATAAATACAAGCAAGGTAAAACTTATCTGGTGCAAGTTGAAGGGGCTGCAAGCCAAGAGCAGCTTGATGAGTTATCGAACGGCGTCTTGCTAAAAGACGGCATGACGTTGCCTGCAACAGCAAAAATAGTCGCAGAAGACGAGCTGCCTATTGAGCTTTGGCAACGCGATCCGCCGATACGCGAGCGTAAAAACGTGCCGACTTCTTGGCTGATGCTGACAATTTATGAAGGCAAAAATCGACAAGTCAGGCGAATGACCGCGCACGTGGGCTTACCTTGCTTACGCCTGATCCGCTGGTCGGTTGCCGGTTTTGACTTAGGGACGCTTGCGAGCGGCGAGTTTGTACGGATTCATCTCAATGCTGAGCGCTGTCAGCAGTTAGGGATTACTGACTAGCAGACCGTGATCTGGTTGAGTACATTGCCATTGTCACCTAAGCTACTAGCCATTATCGCTCAAGCTACGATAAGCGCTTTAATAATATTAAATAGCTCTCTCAAACGCTCTAGATTTATCTGCTAAATCTGCTAGTATTTAACTACCATTTTTGTGGTTACGTTTGTTCCCGCCGGCTTATGTTAAGGACTACTATGATACTGTCATCGCGTTTTAGCGCTTCTCTCATTAGCGTTGTGGTAGGGCTTGCCCTAAGCGCTTGTCAGCCGGCCTCTGACCCTAGCGATATGCCAACAGAGACCACAGATACTCCTGACACCTCTGTCGTCACGCAAGACACAGCGGCGCAAGCAGAGACGGACGAAGCAGTAGTCGCGGATGAAACAGATGAGAGTGTAATCGATAGTGCGCCGATGATGGAAGACTATACCAAAGCGCTGACTAGAATGAATAATGAGGTCAACATTGGTATGGTTTATAACGATCCAGATACCGCGTTTGCCAAAAGCATACTCGCTTTGCATCGCGGCGCTGTCAATATGGCGCAGCTACAGCTCAAATATGGAACAGATAACGCGCTTTTGCTACTGGCTCAAGAGATTATCGACTCTCAGCAGCAAAGGATCGACATCAGCAATAAGTGGCTAGCCAGCCATCCTGATATTCCTAATCCTAAGCCTAATACTGAAGCTATGCAGCTCGACTATGCAGATATCGTGGCTTCTATGAACTACAACATCAGAATGGGTACCGAGTCTGTTGTCGCCGATTTAGCTTTTGCCCGCGGGATGCTGGCTCATCAGCGAGCCGTATTGCAGCTCGCCAAAGTAGAGCTGAGATATGGTACTGATGTTGA
The DNA here is from genome assembly GCF_000511655.1 of Psychrobacter sp. TB15. NCBI lineage: Bacteria > Pseudomonadati > Pseudomonadota > Gammaproteobacteria > Moraxellales > Moraxellaceae > Psychrobacter > Psychrobacter sp. TB15. The sequence goes on along the minus strand of NZ_AYXN01000036.1, from coordinate 55,887 downwards.
GATGCGCCGACTGGCGGTACAGATCACTAGAGATCAGCCGCGTATTATACAAGTATTAGAAGACTGGCTTGCCAACAATGCTCCCGCACCATCTCCAGAAGCAGAAGCAGAAGCAGAAGCAGAAGCAGAAGAGAGTATAGAGCTAGAAGAAGATGGCGATACTATTAAACGCGACGAGCCAGCATAACAAGTAAAGATAACAAGAGCACTGGTAAGCAGGCAGCGGTTAGCTACTCATGTATAATGCTATGAGTTACTAGCGTAGCGACACTAAAACCGTAACGCTAAAAACCTCCAGATCGACGATAAGACTTTTACTCATGGTAAAAGTCTTATTCATTATTAAGGCTTAAAAACGATTAGTCCGATAAAACATCCAGCCAAGCCGAAGCTGTCTTGTCAGCTTCTTGTTCAGCACTATCGGCACTGACTAGCGTTAAGCTTATCTTATGCGGAAACACTTGTTGACCCTGTGTTTGTTGACTCGAAGTAGCAGTAGTGGCAGTATCGGCGCTTTGTTTTGGCAGTACCGTCATTGTCATAAGCTCGTCACGGCGGAACAAATGACAGCTTACCGGTTGGTTAAGAGGACTAAATACTGCTAATTGCTTACGGGTAGCCTTAATACCGTCAATAGCGACGATGATATCATTGGCTGAGATACCAGCCGTTGCCGCTATGCTACCGCGCTGCACGCGATTCACTTTTAGCCCCGTAGCCGTCTCGCTACAGCGCATACCCCAAGGGATGTTTTTATCCGCCGTTTCTACCTCGTTTTCATGCCAGCCGATACCATTAGCACGCAGCAGCGACTCAATAGGCAGCTCTTCCACTCCATTGATATAGCGCTGCTCAAAATCCTGCCACTGCGCCTTTGGCATAAACTCGCTAATCACTGCTCCCATATCGGCGCTACTGATACCGATACGCTGCTTGTCGTTTTGCTTAGCCCGCGCATAAAAGGCTTTAATCACATCGAATAAGCGATAACGGCCATTGGTGCTTTGTAGCAGCGTTAGATCCAAACACAGCGCCACTAAAGCGCCTTTATTATAGTAGCTGATACCTGCATTACCGGTATTTTCATCGCTACGATAGAGCTTAATCCAAGCATCGAAGCTCGATTCGGCGACGCTTTGATTGGCGCGGCCGTCGGTTTGATAGTAGCGGTTGATCTGCTCCGCCAATAGTTTTAAATAACTGGGCTTATCGATGACGCCTGAAGCTTGTAGCATAAAATCGTCAATATAAGAGGTAAAACCCTCAAACACCCAAAGCAGCGGGGTGAAAGCTTCGCGGCGTAAATCCACCTCCATCATCACATCAGGGCGCACGGTCTTCACCCACCACGCATGAAAATACTCGTGGCTACATAGTCCCAAAAAGCGCTGATAATCAGGGCTTGGCAATACTGGCTCATCACCACTTGGCAGATCGTTACGCGGCGTAATTAAGCTCGTGGAATTAATATGCTCAAGGCCGCCATAATCTTGACCGCTAGCATATGTCATAAAGGTATAATCACTAAAGGGCGCGTCCCCTAACCAGTTCAGATAAGTCTGACAAATCTGGGTGACATCATGTTGCAAACGCCCCATATTGGCATTATGTCTGCCTGAGAGATAAAAGCTATGCGGCAAGGTTTGATGCTCATCGTCTTGAATAATAAAATCAAAGGACTGCTGCAGCGCAATCTCAAACGGATGATCAATCAGCTGATAATAGTCATCTGCCTGCAGACCGTAGCCATGATGATAATCTAGCTGCAAATGGCTCGCTTTGAGACCACAAGCTAATTTGACATCATCCTCACTTTTATCTGCTAAAAAAGTAGCGGGTACTAATAGATTCACTTGTACAGAAGAGTGCTCTTGCCCTGTCACAGCTAGCGCTAGCGAGGTAAAATTACCATAGAGGCGCTGCTGATCGACATAAGCGGTACGTACGGACAAGTCATAGCAGTAGACTTCATATTGTACTTTTATCGCCTGCCCTGTCATTGCCTTCGGTAGCTGCCAGCTGTGCTTATCTATTTTTTGTGCGCGGTAAGCGCTAGCTGGTTCAGCTGCTACTATCTCATAATGGACCGCAGTAATATTACGCGCAAACTCACGCATCAAATAACTACCCGGAATCCATGCTGGCAGCCACAGCTCAGGGCAATCCGTAGTCGCTGTAAAGTTAAGAGTCACATCGACTAAGTGCTCATTAAAACGGGCAAAATCTAGACTGTAGCTAATGGTAGCGGTATGATCACTTGCAGTCGTGTTATTATTGTCCAAGCTTTTGAAGGGATTAAAAGTAGTCACGGTCATTATCTCTGCTTATTATCTTGATAGTATTTATCATTATGGTAGAAGTCCTTGCACAAAAACGCAACGGCTAAAGCGTATGCTGGCGCTAGCAATAGTATAAATTGAGAGTGGTACAGACTATAAATCCCATGAATATACGATAAATCCGCTTTTTTTGTGTTTTATACCTTGAAAGTTATCAAAACCATCTCAATTAAAGAGGCTAACTGCTACAGTTACTCTAATTAATAGTGAAATTAACAGTTTCTATTTAACAGTTACCTTAATAAACTGATGATAATTGATTATTGATATGGCTCTTTAGCTGATCGACCTTTTTAGGTTTATTACCTCCAAATTTAATTTTATAACGATATTCAATTTAGGATAATTTATGACTACTATCGCAAAAGATACTGCCGTCAAATTCAACTATACGCTAAAAGACGATGAAGGTAACATCCTTGATCAGTCGCCAGAAGGTCAGCCTCTTGCTTATCTTCATGGTCATAGCAACATCATTCCAGGCCTTGAGCAGCAACTAGAAGGCAAATCTGCTGGCGAAAAAGTCAATGCAGTGGTTGAGCCTGCTGATGGCTACGGCGAATACCAAGAGCAAGCAGTACAAAAGGTACCTCGCGATAACTTCCAAGGCGTTGATGATATCCAGCCTGGTATGCAGTTCCAGTCAGAAGCTGGCGGCCAAGTCATGCTAGTGACAGTAACTGATGTCAACGATCAAGAAGTGACTGTTGATGCTAACCACCCTCTAGCGGGTAAGCGTTTGACTTTTGATGTTGAGATTCAAGAAGTACGCGCAGCGACCGAAGACGAGCTAAACCACGGCCATGTCCACGGTGCAGGCGGCGTTGAGCACTAATCTGCTATCAGATTTTTATCGCTGAGTTGTTTTATCACTCAGTCATAAAGCGCAAGAGCCAGTAGTCTAATAGCTACTGGCTCTTTTTCGTTGTAGAGCTTATTCAAGGTTTTTTTATTTAAACGTAAAAAGACCGCATAGTGACAAGCACTATGCGGTCTTTATTACTTAACATCCTTGTTAATATAACGCCATATCTAATCCCGAGATATATCGCTACTTAGGCTTAAAGCGGCTTAAAGCCCTATCTTCCTTGATCAGCAGTCCATCCCTGACGCAATTCATAAACCATCTATCTTATAACACCAATCCCTAGTGTAAATAAACAGTATCAATAAACTGTGCAGTGACACTATAATCGCAAATTAGACGATGATAAGTAAGACGTCTAAGCGTCAACGCATGTAAGCATATGCTTACATGCTATAGATGAGCTTATAACTCCTCCGCAGGACTCGCAATCATAGTAGGCTCAGCGTCTAGCATGAGACGCGCCGCTTCAAAGATATACACTTCGTCTTCTGGCAGCTCTGGACGTTCGCTCTCCTTCATTTTACTACGCTCTTCAAACTTAGCATCCATCGCAGCTTGATAGGTGTTCCAGTTGGCATAAGGGCTAGAGCCTGTAGCGATTCGTCTTCTATTCTCAGCCTCTAAAGAGCGCTGCTCGATCAGCTTCATTTTGGCGCGGCGCTTACTAATATCTAAGGCGATAGGTTTTTTCTCGTCATCCATATCTCGAATGTCATTGAGCGTAGATAAGTAGACAAACTGCGGATTTTGTTCTTGACGAATTTTAGACTGCTGATTTAAGGTCTTGAGCATATCAGTGCTAAACTTGCCTTCAGGTTTGTAAGCAGCGGTCTTGATAGTATCCCATGGCAGCGCATTCTTTTGCGCGCGCTCACCAAAGGTGGCATCATCGTAGATATTGACAAGCTCTACATCTGGCACTACGCCTTTATTCTGCGTACTACCGCCGGTAATGCGATAAAACTTACGCTGAGTCAAAGTTGCTGACCCTAACGCTAGACTGTCTAATTGAATCTGCGCTGAGCCCTTACCAGTCGTCGTGCTACCCACGACCAAACCGCGACCGTAATCTTGAATCGCTGCGGCAAAGATTTCACTAGCTGAGGCGGAAGCTAAGTTGGTAATCACGACTAGCTTGCCATCATAGAGCTGCTTGCCACCATCATCGTCGCGATAGACTTGAATATTACCACGGTTATCCCTGATCTGGACTAAAGGACCACTCTTGATAAATAAGCCAAGCATTTTAGCTACTTCGTCTAAAGAGCCGCCTGGATCATTACGTAAGTCAATCACTAAGCCGTCGATGTTTTGCTTATTAAGCTCCTTGATAGCATTTTCAGTATCTAAGCTGACGCTGCGGTAGTCCTCGCCATTGCGGCGCGCTCTATAGTTTAAATAAAAGCTCGGTATCTCTAGCACACCAATACGTTTTAAGGTGCTATCGCTATCCTCTGCGTCACTTGCGTGCGGTACCTCAACGATGCGATGGTTCACGCCCGACTCTTCTTGTTCGATGATATCGCGTACTACCGTAACCGTGCGAGCGCTGGCATCAGGGGCGTTTGGCTGACGCAGCTTTATGGTAACTGGTGTACCGCGCTTGCCGCGAATGAGGCTGACAATCTCACGAGTGGACCAACCGACCACATCAGTCATGGTCTTGCCGTCTTTAGCGATAGCGATAATCAAGTCGTTTGGCTTGATTTGTCCTGTCTTGGCAGCAGGACCGCCATCGACTAGTGTGACAATACGAGTATAGTTTGGGTTTTTGCGATCAGGGCGAATAGAGACACCGATACCTTCTAGTTGCAGGCTCGATTGAATTTGCATCTCATTGGCTTGAATTGGCGCATAGTAGTTGCTATGCGGATCATAAGTGAGCATCGCGGTATTTAAGATCGTCTCCATGATCTCATCATCTTTGAGACGCTCCATCTGCCCTTGCTGTCTGGATAAACGATTGAGTAAAATCTCATTTGGCGTGCGCTGATCATCACGAACCAGATCTTGACCCAAAGTGATATCAGGATCATCCAAAAAGACTTTTTCTTTGGCCTTTTCGCTCTCTTGACCCAAAGTAATACTCATCAGCTGAAACTTTAGCTGACGCGCCCAGTAATCGCGCTGCGCTTTTTTACTTGTGAAATGAGGCAGCTCTTCACGGTCGAGAATAATCGTCTCATCACTGGTCAAATCGATATCTGTTTTGAGCATTTTTTTTGCCATCTCAAAATACTCATTGGAGCGTTTGCGGTAGCGCTCAAAGACATCGACACCAGCAGATAGATCTCCGCGCTTGAGCCTGTTACCGAAGTCATCGGCATATTTTTTCTTAAACTCATCCACATCCGCTTGCAAAAATAGCGTATGGTTTGGGTCTAAGCTATCGATATACATATCTAAGATATCGCTGCCCATCTGAGTATCGAGCGGCTGATTCAGATAGTGACTACGATCTAACAAAGCGGCTACTTGCCTAGTGGTAATTTTTTGCTCAGGGGTTTGTACAAAGCTTCCTGTATCTGTGTTTGCCACTGCGGTGCCGTAGCTTTGCGTCATGATAGCGCCGACCACGCCAATTGAAGCAATACTTAATAACCATTGTGCGGGTTGTTTTTTCATTATATCTACCTAGTTGTCTTAGAGAGTATCTGAAGAGCTGTATAGTGAAAGTATAAAGAGCAGTCCATTTTGTATCGATGCTTTATGATAATGGTGTTTTATGGCTATTTTGAATAGCACTTTTTCGATAGCCATCTATGAACAGCAATGCTAGCGAGTCGCCTATTGCAATGACTAGCAGCTGACAGCCCAGCGACCACCACTATCAGTTTATTATTAAAAATCAATCAATATTATCACGATTTATTGACCTGCGCTGTCTCAATCTGTATGAGCAAACTTTCTGTTATATTTATGCACTCATTCATAAGCATTGTAGTGACAATAACTGAGTGGTTAAATTATAACTGCAGAGTAATTACTGGCATAATGGTCTCACAGTTAACTTTTACACTTATCTATAGAGCTTCATATATCAAGTAGCCTATATCACTTCAACCTAAAAGCGTAGTCATTACATTCAGCATAAGCTTGAAAGGACTGAGCTTAGAATAATTGAGGATGATTGATATAGCGATGAACACTATTTTGTAGAGCAAATTTGGAGAGCAAACCATGTATGGCGTAATAATGACAGATGTTGGCGGTAGTACCTTAACGGCTGATGATGTCAGCTTGATTGAACAAGCTCAGGTAGGCGGGATTATTTTGTTTGCTCGTAACGTCGTCGATGCGGCGCAAGTACGGCAGCTATGTGATGATATTCGCTATTATAATCCTGATATCTTAATCGGTGTTGACCAAGAAGGTGGCCGAGTCGCACGGCTGCGTGATGGCTTTACACCGCTGCCCGCAATGGGAAGGCTGGGCGAATTATTTGATCAAAATCCTAGTGAGGCGCTCAGCTGTGCCTATGATTGTGGCTACTTGATGGCTGCTGAAGTGCTAGCCGTCGGTATCGATTTGAGCTTTGCCCCTGTGTTAGATACAAATGGCGTGAGTGAGGTTATTGGAGATCGCAGCTTTCATAGAGACCCACAAGTGATCACGGCTTTAGCGACTCAGTTTATGCGCGGGATGCGCGCAGCCGGTATGGCAACGACTGGTAAGCACTTCCCAGGTCACGGCGGAGTTGCGCCGGATTCACATGTTGCTGAAGCTATCGATACGCGCGCGCTTGATGAGATTATGGGTCATGATATGCAGCCTTTTGCCCAGACGCTACCTTGGCTCGATGCGTTGATGCCAGCACATGTAATCTTCTCGCAGGTGGATAATAAACCTGCAGGGTTTTCTAAGGTTTGGTTAAAAGACATCATTCGCGATCAGCTGCAGTTCGATGGCGTGTTATTCTCCGATGACTTATCGATGGCAGGCGCGCAGGCTGCAGGTGATGTCAGCGACCGAGTACACGCCGCGATCCATGCTGGCTGCGATATTGCTTTGGTATGTAATGACCGAGTAGCCGCGCACGAAGCGGCAGAAGCGGCCCAAGACTTGCCCTACCCTGACCAGCAGCGTATTAAAACAATGCGTGGCCAAATTCCGGAATGGCGCGGCGACCTCACTTCTACTTGTCAGCAGTTTGAGCATTGGCAACAAGCTCGGCACCGTGTTATACAGACCTTTTTTAATATGCAGACAGCAAACTCAGATGGTAATCAGGTGCAAAATAGCCATACTTTAGACCACTCCGATGACCTAAGCGATCTAAAAGATCCTACTGATTATAAATAACCTTGTGGCTGAGTGCCTAATAGACCGTCCGTTCTAAATAAAAAAAACCGCTCCTAATTAAAGGGGCGGTTCTTTTATTATTATCAAAATAAGACGTATCTATTAATTCGTTGGATCTAAATCAGTTCCCTGACTTGGATCATCACTATCAGGTAAGATATCATCATTATTATTATCTAACGGATTTAGATCTGGATCCGCCAGTGTACCATCAGCATCTAACATACGATCATCACCATCTACTGTGACATCATCATTATTAGCATCTAATGGATTCAAATCTGGGTCCATATTAGCATCCATTTCTTGAGTATCACCTGCTACTACTGCGTTATCATCTGTAGCCATACTCTCATCATAAACACTAAATTCGATACGGCGGTTGCGGAAACGGCCTTGCTCAGTAGCGTTCGTCGCGATAGGGTCAGTCTCGCCCATACCTTTAGTCATAAGCTTACTGCCATCTACGCCTTTAGAGACTAAGTACTCTTTTACAGCATTGGCGCGCTCTTGTGATAGCTCCATATTGTAAGCGTTAGAAGCGAGTTTATCTGTATGTCCAATGATCATCAGCTCCACATCTGGTGTGTTTGTAATCAATTGAGCAGCGCGGTCAAGATACGGCTTATTGGCATCAGGGATGATCGCTTTATCAAGCTCAAAGTTAATAACTTGCAAGCTTAAAGCGCGAGCGACATCTCTTGGATCTGGGTTTTCACCTAGATTATTCATCGCAGTATCAGTAGCGACTAAGCTATCATCAATCTCGCCTTGCAGATCTAGCGGACCTTCGGCGCTCACTGTCATACCAGGCGCAGCAGCTTGCAGATCATTCACTAACTGGTCAAGTACCCCTTCATCTGCGGCGTTCACGATAATCTCTTCACCTTTGATGACCATATTGGCATCTGGTACGCTTTGGAAAATAGGCAATATCGAAGACAATTGCGCAGCGGCTGGCATATCAGCGGCAAAGCTATCATCAACATCAGCGCGGCACTTGTCAGCCTCAGCGCCAAAGGTATTAGATAGCGCATTCATAACATTCGTCTGTAGCGCTTCGTCACCTACATTCATGCGGCAAGCATATAGAGTGTTTGCTTCACCAGTAGCTAACGTTAGTGAAGCTGGCTCAATATCAGCGGCTACAACGGTTTGCTCATCAGTTGCCACCTCTTCAGTCGCCACTGGCGTCGCTACTGGAGCTGGGTCTTCTTGACACCCTCTGAGTAGCGCCCAAGCTAGAGCACCTAGAATAATCAAACCTATGATAGGCAGTAGCGCTTTCATAAAGCTACCGCTCTTTTCTTCTTCACGAACCAATGGCGCAGTACTTGTAGTATTAGAGATACGCTCACCGGCCGGCGCACTAGCGACCATACCTGCCGGAACGACACCTGCCGCCCACGCTGGAATATGATGCTGATAATTTGACAAATTATCATTCAAAAACTGTGGTACAGGCGTGTTACCAGCTAAGCTTTTGATTTCATGAAAGGCGAGCGGTGCCGCCATAGCGACTAGGCCACGAGACGCTGTTGCGTCAACGTTATGCTGACTTGCAAGCTCACGAGAGATTTGGTCACGGTGACTACCATCCGTCCATACTCTATCGTAAAAGCCTTGATCGTCTTGAGCGATGTTTTCATTAGCAAAACGCCCATGAGTGTCTTTATCCGCTAGACGCGCGGCAAAGATGGCGTAAAACTGCTCTAATAAGTTTCTCTTAGCAGGGTTGTGGTCATCCCCAAGTACTGCAGGAGTAACCGTGCGGGTTAAATGACTGATAATATCCATAAGAAGCTCTCTCCAATTATTATGATCTCATTTATAAAAATTATATGATTTGACTTATCTTTAATGAGCTAATCTCTATTAAGCCAACTGTCCTTAAAATTTATCGTATTACTGTTTCGCACATCGTTGATGTTTTAATCTTAGACATTCTTAATCTTAGTAGTTCGATTAACGATATAGAACATGACGATATGGCTATTTAGTTTTACTAAAGACAGTATAGGAGTAGGCGCCTAAATATCACAATAAATGCGCTGTTGTACAAATGATACATTAAGTAATGTTTCAAGTATGACGCGTAACTTTGGTGACTATTTGGCCAGAATATTTTACATTGTAACGATTAAAATAAGCCTCAATATCAGTTAGAACCAATATCTGTCTCAACTCGAGACTCATTATCTAAGCGCTCAGCGACGATAATACTATTAGCCAGGTCGTCCACTTCTGCTGCAGACATGCCATCTATCGCTTGAGTATTGGCTATAGGTCTGGGTGGTAAGTTATTATTTTGATTAGAATTAATACCCGTATAAGTACTATTGCTTGCGTTCTTGTTCGTGTTGCTGCTGACAGTGTTATTGTTATTGTTCGCGTCACCAGGGATAAGGTTAGTATTATCATTACTTGAGCTATTACTGTCATTGACTACAGATGGAATATTGTAGCTATCATTGTCCTGCGTTTCGTTTTGCCACTCAGCATTATTCGCGAATAATGTCCCTTCCTCGCCTGCTGTTACTGGGTTCTCTACCGCGTTAAAGTCGGTATTAGTCGTGATGTTAGCCTTCGGTGCTAAAGCGCGCATATCGGTGAGCAGACGCTGTGATAAGCGATTATCAGGCGACTCTATGGTGATGATGTCGTTTTGTAGCTGTAATCGTGCAAATGGCGCCGACTTTAGCAAGGTAAAAAGACTCGGTAGCAGCTCTATATCAACGGCAGTCAGGCTATCTGCGACACTTGGTTGTCGCTGTAATTCACAAATACTCGCTTGCTCGCCAAAGCTTCTCACTAGCGCTCGACTCAGCGCTTCTTGTAGCGCCGCACTGCCAGCGACACCCTTACAAGTATACAGCTGACCACTATTATCCACGGCAATCAGTAGCTCGGCTGGCATCAATGGCGCAGCGACGGGTTCAGTGACTGTCTCATTAACTGTATCAGTAACTGCCGCGTCCGGCTCTACGCTTATTGACTCATCTGTACTGGCTGAGCTGATATAATTTGGCTGAATTACCAACACCCATATGAGTGCCAAAGCTGCTATCGCAGCGACTAATAACAGCAAACGCCATAATAAATCACGTCTGTTATTACGCTTATGAGTCTGCCTAAATTGACTGATGTTATGACTATGAGCGCTGTTATCGATCGCTATAGACGGTGGTACGCTGCTTGCCTCACTAGGGTCTCCTGTAGCCGTTGCAGCTATTGTAGATGCAGGCTTGCTAGATTCTATCGTTGTAGTAGCGACTTTATCAGAGTTTGACTCACTACTAACGCTGTTAGAGTCCGAGCTCCAACCTAAATTAGAATCCAAAATCGAATCAGAGTCACTATCTGCCCTCTCCTCTAGCAATACTGACTCTGCCCAAACTGGCAAATAATGACGAATCTCTACCTGCCGCTGCTGCAAAAACGCCGGTAAATACTGACCATCAGCTAATATTTTGAGCTCATGGTAAGACAAAACGCTCGCACTTGTGATCAGTGCTATCGTGGTACTCTCATCAAGATGATGGGTCGCAGCTAATTGGTCGATAATAAGCTTGCGCTGGTCTGGGTCTTGCCATAGCTCATGGAATAAAGAGCTCGCTGCTGTATCTGCTGTCGATAACTCAGTGGTTGTCAAGGCTACTGGAGTTGGCAGCTCAGTCGCTTGTAGCAGCTGGGTATAAACCTGCGGTCGAGCCAGACGCGCAATCAGTAGTGCATAAAACTGCTCTAATAAGCTGATATGAGCAATGTTTTGCTCTGCTCCTAATAAGGGCAAACTGACGCTCTGCTCAAGCTGTTCGATAATAGTCATAAAGTCATCTTTACTAAGGTTAAAAAAGAGTGATAGAAGTTTAATTTAGGAACCACTAGGTATCGTTATTAGGTAACATTACTAGGTCATCACAATACTATTATTATGTGCCGCGCTTATAAAACATAATTTGTATAGCTATGTAAATTCATCTGACAGGTAATTGTGATTTATCGTCAAAGACCTTAAGATGAGGTATACATAAGCGATAGCTAGTACGAACATGAAAAGATAAAAAACTTTAAGAAAACGTTACTGCGCTTTTATAGTCAATGAAGAGTTTTTTTATATGGTGACGACTATATACTTTGTGATATAACTTATGCTGCCCAGCCTGAACAAGCAGATGCCTGTCATTACTATTCAATCATTATTAAAGCATAATTTTTGGCCTCTATTCGTTTTTTGCTGAGCCATTTTGGTATTGATTTTAGTGTCATCTATTTGCCACTTATTTATATTTTTATCCATCAGGCGTTGCCTAAGGATTGTCTTTTGCTAAATCATACCACTCTTATTATCATCGTTACGGTCATTGTCAGCTTGTTAGCTTGGCAAAATAAAGCCCTATTTAATCGGCTTATTTTTTATCCGCCAGCGATTACTGATGGTCAATGGGACCGTTTTGTCACTCATGGTTTCATTCATGCAGATAGCATGCATTTGCTGTTTAACATGTTTACCTTGTACTTTTTTGGGCGTGCCATTGAGGGCTTATATCAACCTTTTTTAGGCGGCTTTGGGTTTATCGCTTTTTATATCTTGGCTATCATAGTGGCAATGATACCAAGCTATCTGAAGAATAAGAATAGCGCTAGTTATTTGAGCTTAGGAGCTTCGGGCGGGGTGTCAGCAGTGCTGTTTGCCTATATTTTATTAGCGCCATGGGATATGATTTATTTGTTTGCCATCGTCCCTATCCCTGCTATTTTGTTTGCTGTGGCTTATGTGGCGTATAGCATTTATGCCAACAAGCGCGGCGGCTCTAATATCAATCACATGGCACACATGTGGGGCGGCGCTTTTGGGGTGGTTGCGACTATTATCTTAGAGCCGCGGATACTACCTCACTTTATAAACGCTCTTCTCTCGCCTGGGTTTTAGAGTGGATCACTTTTACACACTTTATAGTAGTAGACGCTTTTAGTTGAGCCTTATACAGATTAGATAAGTTAGGGCGTGTTGAACATTCACAAATAGGCACTGCTGATCGCTAAAATTGTTCCAGACAAGGCGCAAAGCGACGATAATGCAGATGCCTTAGCTAGATTTGCAACGCAGTATGGCGCAATTTTAGCATCAGCCGTAGGGACAGGACTCTTTTTTGCCGCTTCATTGGTAAAAATAGACGCTTAGAGCGACTAAACTTACTATTTTTACCTTCGAATCGTCTAAAAAATAGTCTCTGTCAGTGCCATGGCTGAATGTTCAACACGCCCTATATGAGATAAATTAGATTAGCCGTTATGATTATAGATATTATTGGTGATATTCATGGTTATGCAGATAAACTTGCTGGGTTATTGACTCAGTTGGGTTATGTGCATAATGGTGAGTATTACGTACCACCTGCCAACCACCGCGCCTTATTTATTGGTGATTTGATTGACCGTGGCTCGCAGCAACTACGGACGCTCGAGATCGTCTTTGCGATGCTCGATGCTGATGTTGCTGACGCTGTCATGGGTAATCATGAATATAATGCACTGGCTTATGCAACGCTTGATCCTTATGACGAGGCTCAGTATTTGCGCTCGCATACTGAGCTGCATACTCGCCAGCATGAGGCATTTTTGGCAGAAGCGCCGTTTAACTCTACCAGCCATCACTATTGGCTTGAGCGCCTCTATGAGATTCCGCTTTGGCTTGAGACTGACTACGCCTGTTTTGTCCATGCTTGCTGGGATGTTGATAGTATGGCGATACTCAAACCCTTGCTGACCGCTGATAATTGCCTAACAAAAAATGCGTTGGTCATGACCTCGCAGCAGCCTAGTGTACATTTTGACGCCTTAGAGCGGGTGTTAAAAGGGGTAGAGACGCCGCTACCCGAGGGTTTAGTCATGGTTGATAAAGAAGGCACTGAGCGCTCACGAGTCCGCGTACGTTGGTGGCTTGATGAGCTGAATAAAAAAACCCTTCATGAAGTAGCACGGGCGCCCCAATCAGGCTTGGCGCAAATCCCAAAAGATGCGCTAGCTGAAAATATCGACTTCGCCCTCAAGACCGATAAGCCTGTATTTGTGGGTCACTACTGGCTAACCGGTGAGCCGCAGCTGCTGAGCCCGCAGGTAGTCTGTATCGATTATTCAGCGGCGGTCGATAGTGGCTACTTGACGTGTTATCAGCTCGATACTGAGCAGCCATTGCCGCTAGATAATGCTAATTTTGTGCAATACCGTCATGAGTAGATGATTTATAGTTCATTACTAAGTCTACTAGCGTTAATAAAGCCGAAAACCTTATCATTTACATCTATCAGCTTATTATAAAAACTTGTCTTTACGGCAGTAGGGAAACTTTTGTATGATGGGCTTTTTGAGGATATTGCATCATGAGCACACCACCTGTCGAACAACCAAGCCCTATTGCCTCCCCAGCTGGTCAGCCAAAAGTCGGTCTCATTATGGGCTCGCAGTCTGATTGGGCCACTATGAGCGCGGCCGCGCAGCTATTAGCGGATTTCGATATTGCCTTTGCTTGTGAAGTAGTCTCCGCTCATCGTACGCCAGATAGGTTATTTGACTACGCTAAAAGTGCCAAAGACCAAGGCTTACAGGTGATCATTGCAGGCGCAGGCGGCGCAGCGCATCTGCCTGGTATGTGCGCTAGTCAAACCTCCCTACCCGTATTGGGCGTACCGGTGAAGTCCTCTATGCTCAGCGGCTGGGATAGTCTGCTTTCTATCGTACAAATGCCAAAGGGCGTCGCTGTCGGCACTTTAGCCATTGGTACCGCGGGCGCTTATAACGCTGCGTTATTAGCTATTCAAATACTAGCGCTACATGATGAAGCAATCGCTAATAAATTACATGAGCTTAGAGAGCAGCAAACACAGACTATCTTAGCTAGCCCAACGCCTGGTATCATTAATAGCTGATAGTTAGTGTACAAAGCAGCTAAATGATTAGAAAATCGCTTTTTCAGTCGTTTCACTTGATATTTATTATCAGATGCGTTTAACTAAACCTAAGGTGCCTATAACGATAGCGCACCTTTTCTTATTTTTACTCTGTTCCAAATCGCTTATTTTAAATCCCTAGAAAACCCAACTCACTGTACCCATTGCTAAATAAAAGAGCCTGTTATGACCACCGCCAATGCCTATCCTACTTCTCAAACTATTCGTACCATCGGTATCTTAGGTGGTGGCCAGCTCGGCATGATGCTCGCTGAAGCTGCTCTGCCGCTTGGCTATCAGTGTGTGTTTTTGGAGGACAATGCCGCTTGTCCAGCCAGCCTTTACGGTACGGTTTATCATAGCGAACAGCTAGAGGACTTTATCGCCGCCGCTGACGTCTTTACTCTCGAGTTTGAGAACACACCGGCACAAACCGTACAGAAGCTCGCCAATCTAGCAAAATCAGGTAAAAATAAAGGCATGTTCCCGCCTCCTATCGCTCTAGATGTCGCGCAAGATCGCCTAAAAGAAAAGCAGATGTTCAATGAGCTAGATATCGCCACAGTGCCGTTTAGGGCCGTGCATTCATTGGCCGAGCTGCAGCAAGCTTGCCAAGACTTAGGGCTGCCTATCGTTTTGAAGACCAGCCGCGGCGGCTATGATGGCAAAGGTCAATATGTCATCAAAGAAGACAGCGACATTAAAGCGGCTTGGCAAGCGCTCAAAGACGCGGTATCGGGTAAAGGTAGTCTCACCCCTACTCCTGCACCGCTGATCGCTGAAGGCTTTATCAACTTTAGCCGCGAGGTGTCCATCATTGCAGCGCGTGGACAAGCAGGAGAGGTGCGCTGTTATGAGCTGGTAGAAAACCATCATCATCACGGTATACTCGCCAAGACTCGAGCGCCAGCTGTCGGCACAAGCCACTTATTTCCTAAGGCAAAAGCGGCGATGACTACGCTGATGAATCATCTCGACTATGTCGGCGTCATGGCGCTTGAGCTTTTCGTCAGTAAAGACGCGCAAGGTCACGACTATCTGCTAGCCAATGAGATCGCGCCGCGCGTGCACAACTCTGGACACTGGAGCATTGAGGGGGCGATTACTAGTCAATTTGAGAATCATATCCGTGCGGTCGTAGGTTTGCCATTGGGCGATACTGACAATATTCATCCAGCGATTATGGTCAATGTTTTAGGACAATACCCTGATATCAAGGACGCACTCGCTATCGATGGCGCGCACTATCACAGCTATCATAAAGAAGAGCGTGAAGATCGTAAAATCGCTCATATTACCTTGATGCCAAACGACGTGGCTGATCTAGACCCTGCTTTAGCTAAGCTTGTCGCAGTATTGCCAAACAAAGTCGGATTAGATAAAACCACCGAACTATCCACTAACACTAAAGACGCAAACTCTGAGGCTAGCGCTATAAGTGAGGATAAGACGCAAACCACTTCAGCAGCTAGCGAAACCGCTGCTACTAATAGCAGTCCTACAGTTAAAGAAACCAATCACAAGGCCAAAAAATAATGCAGATCTGGGTGGACGCTGATGCGGTGCCAATCGTTGCCAAAGACTTGATTATCAAGACCGCTGAGCGCACGCAAACCATGGCGATATTTGTCGCCAACCAACCCATTAAGCTGCGTAAATCACCGCTGCTTTTAATGACGGTCGTGCCGCATGGTTTTGATAAAGCCGATGACTATATCGTTGAGCAGATTCAGGCAGGTGATTTGGCTATCACTAGCGACATTCCCTTAGCGAATGACATACTCGAGAAAGGCGGAATGGTTTTGACCCCGCGCGGGATGGTTTATGATAAAAACAACATCAAGCAAAAGCTCAATATGCGCGACTTTATGGATACCATGCGCGGTACGGGAATGTTAGAGCTACAAGAGATGAGTGGTCAAAAACCTTATGGCGAGCGCGACAAAAAAGCTTTTGCCGACGGTCTGAATCGTTTGGTACGCTAAAGCTTCAAGCAAGTTTTTACATGACTTGCTTGTTTTGCAAAGCGTATACAGTCTGCTACCAAACACTATGTAATAGGCACTTACGCTCACTCAAGATACTATCTATTTTTGTTATGCTAGTTTTAATTTCTTAAAACATGTAAACAAAGTAAACACTTAAACAAAATTCAAAATCTTAAGAGAATTAATCAATAAAAATAGGATAGTATATGAAAATTTTAGTAATAGGCACTAGTGGCCGTGTTGGTAATGATTTAGTCAAACAACTGCTAGCCGAGAATCATCAAGTCATCGGTACCACTCGTCAAGAAGAGCAACTGTTCTCTGACGATAATTACACTCAGCTAGATTTAGATATTATGGCTGACAAAGACAACATCCAGCAGCAGCTAGAGGATGATATAGAAGCGGTATACTTTGTGGCAGGTTCCGGCGGCAAAGAGATATTAGAAGTGGATCTGCATGGTGCGGTAAAGACAATGCAAGCGGTGCAAGACAAAGGTATTAAGCGCTATATCATGCTCAGCACTGTGTTTTCTTTAGACACCAGCAAGTGGGATAACGAAGGCATTAAAGATCTAAAAGGCTATTATATCGGTAAGCACTACGCCGATCAGTGGTTGGTCAATGATAGCAGCCTTGATTATACTATCGTGCAGGCAGGTGCACTAAAAGAGCGAGCTGGCACAGGCAAAATCGCTATCGACAAAGATGAAGCCGGTGAAAATGCTATCGAAGATGTCGCAGCGACTTTGGTTGCGGTATTAAATGCCGATAATACTAGCAAAAAGGTCTTTAACATCCAAAATGGCGAGACCGCTATCAAAGAAGCGATTGCCAGTGTATAAACGCTAGCGTTTGTCTAAAACAAGAGCAATTTGTTAAAGAAGGATAAGTTATTGAACTTATCCTTTTCTTATTTACGCCAAACCACTTGGCAACGCGATCACCTCTGAGAGCTTGTCAGCGCCAGTGAGCACCATAAGCAGTCTATCTACTCCTAACGCTATGCCGCTACACGGCGGCAAATCATCGCAAGCTGCTAGTAAGTACTCATCTATCGGCATCTGCGCCAAACCATGCGCTACGCGCTGCCTATTATCCGCCTCAAAACGCTCCCTCAAAGCTTGCCCATCTGCTAGCTCATCATAAGCATTCGCAATCTCAATACCGTCTATATAAAGCTCAAAGCGTTTGGCAATCAGGTTACCTTCTTTATCGAGACAGGTTTTGGCTAGCGCCGCTGTAGCGGGCGGATAATCGATAATCAGTGTGGGCAAATCATGACCGAGCTTAGGCTCCACGAGATGACTAAACAACAGATCAAGCCAGCCTTGCCGCATCTCTTCGCTATCTACCGCAAGTGGCTCTGGCGGCGCGATATCTATATTCGCCAGCCCCTTATCTTCTGCTACCGCTTTTAGCGCCTCAAGGCTAGCGCTTAGCGGATGAATACCGACATGATCCATAAACGCATCAATGTAACGGTAATGATTCATAATAACCGGATAGCCATACAGCGCTTCTAGCAGCTTGCCCAACTCTTCAGCCAAATCGTTCAAGCTATAGTGCGGCTGATACCACTCTAGCATCGTAAACTCGATATTGTGCCGCGAGCCGATTTCGTTGTCCCGAAATACCGAGCAAATCTGATAAATCGCCACTTGCCAGCTGGCAAGTAAACGCTTCATCGCAAATTCAGGAGAAGTATGCAAATAAAAGGGTCGCGGTTTATCTTGATAAGTGACCCGAGCAGCAACCGACTGCAAAAAAGTATCGGTATTCGCCGCTTGTGAGAGGAGCGGTGTCTGTACTTCTAACACTTGGCGCTGAGCAAAAAACTGACGAATCGCCACTAGCATCTGCACACGCCTACGCGCCATCTCTAAGGTCATGGTTGGGGCGTAAGCGGGCTTATCAGTGCGCCTATCATCTGACATAGTGATACTCATTATTGTTTACTACTAATCGGCTATTTTCAATGCTCATTGAATGTTCACTGGTTACTATTTTATGGCGAATTTACTTGGGCTATGACTGCCATTCACGGCGCAGATGATAGTCGCGCCTGAGCTGGTCAAAGTCATGGCCATTTACTTGCCCATCCTTAACTGTCGCGCGCAGCTGCTCATCGTCTTGTTTGATATCGTAGAATCTATCTAGTTTATCAGGATTGGCTTTTAGCTCTGACCACAGATATAGGTTATCTGGCAGCAAATTGTGCATAGACTGAGAAAGTGTAATTTTGAGCTCATCGCATAGCGCATCGTAGATCATTTGCGTACCGCGTAGTTTACCTTCTAGGCTATAGCCAGCGATGTGCGGTGTGGCGATAGCAAGCTTGCCGAGTAATGACTCAGCCACCTGCGGCTCATGCTCGAATACATCGAGCACCACTTGCCGATGGCTACGCTCGATATCCGCTGCTAACGCTGTCGCTTCAACTACCGGTCCACGGGCACTATTGATAAGTAACGTATCGGTAGGCATCTTCTGCAAAGCTGCCATATCGATCATATGATAGGTGGGATAGTCGCTAGTCTTTTTATCCGTTAAAGGCACATGCAAGCTGACAACATTGCTTTGTAGCACTTGCTCAAAGCTTGCATTATTGAACTTCGACGGCGGCAATAAAGGGTCATAGCCGAGCACTTGCCAGCCTAAGTCAGTGGCGTATTGCGCCAATGTGTTGCCGATATTACCTAAACCGATAATCCCTAAGGTTATGCTCTTAGACCAGTACTCTGGCCGCAAAGTCAAAATCGCAGTGAGCACATATTGGGCCACTGAATGCTTGCTAGAGCCTGCTGCATTCGCAAAATGAATATTACGCGCGCTCAGATAGGCCTGATCAACATGATCAGTGCCGATAGTAGCCGAACCGATAAATGTCACGCTACGATTATCCGCTAATAGCGACTCATTGATAGGCGTGACAGAGCGGATTAACAGCACGTCGGGCTGATGGGTAGCGAGCAATTGCGCGTCAATCTCACGCCCTGCTACGCGAATAATGTTGACCGTTTGCTGAGTGTTTTTGCCAAGCGTCTGCGCATTAAAAAACTCATCAAGGCTTGCGATGTTGCTATCGGCAATGATAGTCAAAGTAGCCGTTTTATCAGCTTTAGCATTAGACATAGTTAGGCTTCTTTTAAGATAGGGAGTATAAGTTTACCGCGCGTTTTAGCTTTTGCTATCCGGCTTATCTATTAGCGCGACAATGCCATCACCTGACAGTACCACATCTTGCGAGGCAAAGATCTCATTTTTATGATTAGAAATCCACTCTCGCCACACAGCCAAACCGATAGCTAGCACGACTGGGCCAATAAACAGACCAACAAAACCAAAAGCCGTCAAGCCGCCTAATACGCCAATAAAAATAATAATAAAAGGAATCTTAGTCGCGCCGCTAATAACAATCGGCCGAATCAAATTATCGACCCAGCTGATGACCAGTATGCCCCACAGCGCTAGCCCAATACCCTCTGTCGTGTGACCTTGGCTTAACAGCCAAATCGACACCGCTCCCCACGCAAATGGTGTACCAAAAGGAATCAAAGCTACGATAAAGGTGATAATCGTTAATAAGATAGGGCTCGGAGAATTAGAGAAGTAATAACCAATACCGGCGAGCAAAGCCTGCGCCAATGCCGTCAAGCCAATGCCATAGACTACTGCCTGTGTCGTGGTACCGACAGAGTCGATATAGCCATCGATACGGTTACCGATGATATTACGCAGCGCCTGTCTGATTTGGCGCATCAAGCTATTACCATCGCGGTAGAAGAAAAACAGCGTCATCAGTGCCATACCAAGCTTCGCTAAACTACTGAACACAACATCAAATGCCACTTTACCATAGTACAAATGCGACTGTATCCAAGTTCGAAACGCTTCAAGCGCGCCTTCAGGGTTTTTATTGATACTCCAAAGAATGTCTTTAATCTGCTGACCAATCACCGGTAAGTCTTTGATCGCATCTGGCACATCTAGATAGCCCGCCTTGACGCGGTAGATGATATTACTATACAAGCTCAGCGCTTCTTGCTGCAAGATAAACACCCCAACCAGCAAAGGCACGCCTATGATTAAGCTGATGCTAACCGTCATAATGCCGGCGCTAACGCCTGAGCTAAACTTCGCCTTTTCATTAAAAAACTTATAAATAGGAAAAGTGACGTAAGCTAAAATGGCCGCCCATAGCGCAGGTATGATAAAAAACTGTATCACCTGAAAGCACAGAATGAACAATACCACTAACAGCGTTATCGCCAGCAAGCGCTGAATAATAAACTCTTTTGTCCAGTTTTCAATCATAGCTATCAACCAAGAAGGCACCATAAAAACCGCGAGATTTTTATCGTAAAATGTATAAATATAACGATATGACACTGCTAAAAAGTATAGCGCTCATAAAGACAGACTTAATAAGGTATGTTTGCTGTTTCGCGCGCCAGTACTGCCAGTACTTATTTATAAACCCGCTAGCGCTATCTTAGCCAAAGTGCTACCTGACGATACTACAAATAGGATAACTATTGACGGGATAACCCGTAATAGAAAGTAGACTACTCATAAGCTAGTTTTACTTATTTAAAGCTAAATCTTTTTAGTTACAGCATGAAGGAGCAAAGGCCTAATCGTCGATAGCTATTATGCAATAAGCCTCTACAGAACAGTAATAGTATGTTGTAATTTTTACTTACAATTTTATGCCTGAGGTTGCTTAAAACTAAAGAGGAGCTGTATTTTTGATAAAGGATAATACCTCTAAAACAAGCGCAACTAGCCGATAAATCTAACCCAACCTGCAATTCTTATCATGAACACTAGTCAGTCATCTACTAGGCTAAATGACCGCAGCATTCTCTTAGGTTTGGTAATTGATGTTATACTAAAGGCATTGTGCTCGTTTTTTAACTGCTCTCAGACGATCCCTCGATAAGATGGCTTTTAAAGAGTAGCGCTAGGGTTATTCTGCTTTTGCATCTAGTATTTTAGATGTCAAAAGCTTAATTATAATGATTTTAGCTTAGCAGTTTTGCTGGCAAATAACAGCCCTAACCCTGAGCACAACCCAAAAAAATAACAATGCATTTTTTATTTTGCTCGACTTATAACCATTCACTACTCAGATAATATATCTATAGGAAAATAACAATGTCAAAAGACAACAACTCAAATTCTGCTGACAAAGGCGGAGTTAATCATGCCCAAGCGAATGCTGACACGGGTGCTAATAATGCTACCGGCAATGTCACTTTTGCGTTGGCGCAATCGCATTTTTTAGTCGGCGATATCAATACCAATACCGATAAAATGCGCAAACTGGCCATCGAAGCTCGAGAACAAGGCGCTGATGTCATTATCTTTCCGGAGCTGGCCTTGCTTGGCTATCCGCCGCAAGACCTATTACTGCGCCCTAGCCTTTCAGGGCGAGTCAAAAGCGCGCTATCGGCGCTCAGTGACATCGAAAACATCGTGATGATTGTCGGCTATCCTCATGTCGATCATCATGGTACTTTTAACTCAGCAGCTATCTTACATAATGGTCATCAAAAGGGCTTTTATCACAAGCAAATCCTGCCAAACTACGGCGTGTTTGATGAGCGCCGTTACTTTGATAAAGGCCGTAATCAGGTTTTATTCGACTACAAAGGTCTCACTATTGGTCTGCTCATCTGTGAAGACTTATGGGAAAAAGCGCCTATCAGCGATCTCAAAAAACAAGGCGCTGATTTGGTCATTAGCCTTAACGCCTCGCCTTTTGAGCTTGATAAACAAGACAACCGTAAGGCCATGCTAGCCAAACGCAGCAGCGAGCAGCAGTTGCCCATTTTATATCTCAATGCTGTCGGTGGCCAAGACGACTTAGTCTTTGATGGCGGCTCGATGGTGGTGCAAGCAGACGGCACTATCGCTCACGAAGCGCCAAGATTTATGGAGCAGCTATTATTGGCCAGCCTAGATGTCAGCACTGCAAAATTTGACACTCAGCAAAAAGCGCCCTTGAGCCTAAGCCGTGAGTCTGAGATGTATCAAGCCTTAGTCGTTGGTCTACGAGACTATGTCAATCACTCAGGATTTACTGGGGTAATTATTGGCTTATCAGGCGGTATCGACTCAGCACTGACCTTATGCATCGCCGTTGATGCGCTAGGTGCGGACAAAGTTTATGCGGTGATGATGCCTTATGAGTACACCTCAAAGATCAGCTTGGAGGACGCGCAAGCACAAGCACGCCGCTTAAACGTCTCTTATACCGTCTGCCCGATCTTCGATGCTGTTGAAGGCATTCGCCATACGCTAGCGCCTTTATTTAACAAATCACCGGCCGATACGACCGAAGAGAATATCCAAGCGCGCGCTCGCGGCGTTATCTTGATGGCACTATCCAATAAGTTTGGGCATTTGGTCATTACTACCGGTAATAAGTCGGAGCTGGCGGTCGGCTACTCAACTTTATACGGTGATATGGCAGGCGGCTTTGATGTGCTAAAAGACGTGTACAAATCACAAGTTTATGATTTAGCCAGTTACCGCAATCGCTTGGAGGACACGCCTGTTATTCCTGAGCGCGTCATTACGCGTCCGCCATCGGCTGAGCTGCGCCCTGATCAAAAAGACCAAGACAGCTTGCCTGACTACGATACCTTAGATGCTATCTTGACCCTTTATGTTGATGAAGACATGGGTTATCAAGAAATTATCGATAAAGGCTATGAAGCAAAGCTTGTCGCCAAGACGATCAAGATGGTAGATAATAGCGAGTACAAGCGTCTACAAGCGCCAATCGGTACTAAGATCAGTCACAAAGCCTTTGGCCGTGAACGCCGCTATCCACTGGTTAATAAATGGTCTATTAAAGGCTAAGCCCGCTTGTTACAGTCGTCTCACTTTTATTATTAGCTGGGTGCTTGCCCAGCTTTTTTAGTTTTTATAAATAAGTTTTTTGGTTTATTCCCTACTTATCTATCATTTTATATCCGAGTACGTCATGAGCTTGCTAACACGAAACCATCAGCGGCTTTATGATGTATATGCTACGTAAAATCCCAAAAAAGACCGATACGATTGAATATGCCAATTATCGCTTTGAGATTTTGGCGACACAGCATCTAAAAATCAATCAGTTGCTGGTTACTAAGTTGGATGACGATACTCAGTAATCATGTTAAAACAACGCTAAAATAATGCTTAATAACGGTACTTCACCGTAGAGACCCTAATCACGCGCGCCAAAAATAGCGCTGCCAACGCGTACCATCGTTGAGCCCTCTGCTATCGCCTCGGTCATATCAGCGCTCATACCCATGCTAAGGGTGTCCCATGAGCTCAGCTCTGTATGAGCCTGTCGCACCTCATCAAACAGCTGCTTGGTGCGAGCAAAAGCGTCGGTGTCCGCTTTGGCAGGGATAATCATCAGGCCGCGCAATTGTAAGCGCTCATACCCCTTAACAGTCGCTATCAGCTCTGGTAGCTGCTCAGGCGTACATCCAGACTTACTCTCCTCGTCATCGATATTGAGTTGAATTAAGACATTAAGGGCTGTCATATTATCAGGACGCTGATCATTTAAGCGCTTGGCAATAATGTCACGCTCAAGCGTTTGTACCCAATCAAAATGCTCAGCGATATCGCGGGTTTTATTACGCTGAATACTACCGATATAATGCCAGACGATATCTTCTGTCGCCGCCTCTGCTCGCAGTTGAGTAATCTTATCCAGCGCTTCTTGTAGATAGTTCTCACCAAAGTCGCGCTGACCTCTCTGCGCTAGAGCTTTTATTCTCTCTACAGGTTTGGTCTTAGAGACGGCTAACAGCTTGACATCATCTATATGGCGAGAGCTTTGCTTGCACGCCTCTGCCACTTCTGCGTTGACTTGTTGCCAGTTATTTATCAATTCATCAGTTGCCCGATTATCAGTATTCATAAGTCACTCAGGTGTTGTAAACATTTTAAAGGTGTCTTTCGCGTCTTATAGTAAACTCAATTTAAAAGTATTATAGCGCTACTGGGGTGAATTTTCCGCAGCCTCTGTGATAGCAGCACGCAAGAAAAATTTATACCAGTAGCGCATTTGAATTGATGACAATTTTATTTTTAATAGACTATAGACCAAGATAAGCTAAATATATCAAATTAGGGCGTGTTGAACATTCAAATATTAGGACTGCTGATAGATAAAATCGCACCAAACTAGGCGTAAACCGACGATAATGTCGAGGCCTTAGCTAGGTTTACAACACCGTTTGGGGTGATTTTAGCATCAGCCCTTTGGGGCGGGGCTCTTTTTTGCCAATACATGGCGAAATTGTCTATCCTAGAATGACTAGGATTCGAAAATTTCACTGCGTATTGCCTGTAAAATAGCCGCCGCCAGTGCCACATTTGAATGTTCAACACGCCCTAATCTATTTTTGCATTTTATTTATATAGCAGATGGTTATATGAGCCTAGTCTTGTTATGATATTGTTACACGAATTAACGTAAGCGTATGAGTCGCTTATCTTAATTGTACTGGTTATACAAAACTGATTGCCAAGAACTGATCAATAGGAAAGCCCTATCATGACTAAAAAAAGCGCTATAAGTATCGAAGACTTATTGCAGTTCACCGTCAAGCACAAAGCCTCTGATCTACATATCTCAGCAGGAATGCCAGCGATGATTCGAGTCGATGGCGAGATGACACGCATCAACATGCCGGCGATGAGCCATCAAGTCGTTCATCAGCTCATTTATGACATCATGAATGATAAGCAGCGCGCTGACTTTGAAGAGTTTTTTGAGACGGATTTTTCTTTTGCTATACCCAATTTAGCACGCTTTCGGGTTAACGCTTTTAATCAAGACCGCGGCGCAGGAGCCGTATTTCGGACGATTCCCTCGACTGTTTTGACTCTAGAAGATTTAGGCATGGGGGATATATTCAAAAAAGTCTCAGACTTTAAGCGCGGTATTGTCTTGGTTACCGGTCCGACAGGCTCTGGTAAATCAACGACTCTCGCGGCGATGATCGATTATATCAACGAGACTCGTAAAGAGCATATCTTGACTATCGAAGACCCTATCGAATTTGTGCATCAGTCTAAAAAAAGCTTAATCAATCAGCGCGAAGTGCACCGCGATACCTTAGGTTTTGAGCCAGCACTACGCTCAGCTTTACGTGAAGATCCCGACGTGATATTGGTCGGTGAGCTACGTGACCTTGAGACTATTCGGCTGGCACTTACCGCGGCTGAAACGGGTCATTTAGTGTTTGGCACTTTGCATACCAGCTCAGCGGCGAAGACTATTGACCGGGTCATTGACGTTTTCCCAGCTGCCGAAAAAGACATGATTCGCGCTATGCTATCAGAGTCTCTACAAGCAGTCATCTCACAAACCTTGCTACGTCGTCAGACTGGCGGCCGTATTGCGGCCCACGAGATTATGCTTGGAACCCCTGCTATTCGTAACCTGATTCGCGAAAATAAAATCGCCCAGATGTACTCGTCGATTCAGACCAGTGCTGGCGACGGTATGATTACCCTTGATCAAACTTTAAAGAATTTAGTTAGCCGAGGTACGATATCGCGGGAAGTTGCGCGTCCTTATGCCAAGCAGCCTGAGACTTTTTTATAGCGCATATAGGCCGTCACAGTATCTTACGAGACTAGGCAGTA
This sequence comes from Psychrobacter sp. TB15, assembly GCF_000511655.1. Taxonomy (NCBI): domain Bacteria; kingdom Pseudomonadati; phylum Pseudomonadota; class Gammaproteobacteria; order Moraxellales; family Moraxellaceae; genus Psychrobacter; species Psychrobacter sp. TB15. Next base: position 29,768 of record NZ_AYXN01000036.1, on the reverse strand, counting down.
ACTGGCTAATGAGTAACAGAGATTGCGAAAGGATTTATATAGCTTTTTAACTTAGAGATTTTTAATTTTATTATTATAGTTTGGGAAAACCATGGACTTCGAAAAACTGCTGCAACTCATGATTGCAAAAAACGGTTCCGATCTGTTTATTACCGCTGATGTCGCACCTTCTATGAAGGTCAATGGCCAGATTTTTCCGATTGGTAAAACACCGCTCAATGGCGAGCAAACCATGAAGCTGGTCAAAAGCGTCATGACGGGCAGTCAGCAACAAGAGTTTGAAAGCACCAACGAGTGTCAATTTGCCATTACCGATGAAGCACAGCAAGCGCGCTTTCGGGTCAGTGCTTTTGTGCAGCGCGATATGGCGGGCATGGTTCTGCGTAAGATTGAAAGTAAGATTCCAACCGTTGAAGAGCTGGGTCTCCCCGCTTCTTTAAAAGAATTGGCAATGGAAAAACGCGGTATTATCTTATTAGTAGGCGCTACCGGTACTGGTAAATCCACCACTTTAGCGGCGATGATAGGCCACCGTAATAAAAACTCGCACGGTCATATCATCACCGTTGAAGACCCTATTGAGTTTTTGCATGAGCATCAAGGGTGTATCATCACTCAGCGTGAAGTGGGTATCGATACGCACTCGTTTGAAGCAGGGCTAAAAAACACTCTGCGCCAAGCGCCAGATGTTATTTTGATCGGTGAGATTCGTAACCCAACAGTGATGAGCTACGCCATTCAATATGCCGAGACGGGACATTTGGTGTTTGCCACTTTACATGCCAATAATGCCAACCAAGCCATCGATCGTATCATTCACTTTTTTGAAAGCGAGCGTCATACGCAAACCTTTATGGATCTATCGCTTAACCTAAAAGGTATTGTCGCGCAGCAGCTCATTCCTACTGTCAATGGTGAAGGTCGTCGCGCAGCGATTGAGATACTGCTAAACTCGCAATTAATCAGTGATTATATTCGTAAGGGTGAGATTCATGAGATAAAGAATGTCATGACTCGCTCACGTGATAGCGGGATGCAGACCTTTGATCAGGCACTATTCGACTTATACGAAAATGGAGAGATAGAGTACCAAGAAGCGATTAAACACGCCGACTCCCCGAATGATTTGCGCCTACAGATTAAGCTCAATAGTAAAAAGAATAAACGCAGCTTCACCGACAACAGTGAGAGCTTGTCTTTAAATAACAGCTAGTTTTATTTAAAGCATACAAAAAAGCAGCTTACCTTTTTAAGATAAGCCACTAAAAGGAGATGCTGCTTTTTTGCTGCAAGGATATCAGCTATCTAGCGTTATCTTGGCATGCTTGATTATTACAAATGCCGTACAGCACCAAGGAGTGGCCTGATAACTTAAAGCCATGCTCTTTCGCTACTTTGAGCTGCTCTTCTTCGATGACCTCATTATGAAACTCAACGATTTTGCCGCAGATGTCACAAACCAAGTGGTCATGATGCTCCTCTTGGGTGATCTCAAACACCGATAAGTTATTTTCAAAATTATGGCGCTCGACAATGCCAGCTTGCTCGAACTGAGTCAACACTCGATACACGGTCGCTAGCCCAACGTCCTCTCCTTGCTCAATCAGCGCTTTATAGACCTCTTCTGCGCTCATGTGATGACGCTCTGCCTGCTCAAGCAGCTCTAATATTTTCACACGCGGTAAGGTTACTTTTAGCCCCGCTTTACGTAGTTCTTGATTGGTAATCGTCATAATATCCCTTCTGACTGTTAAGTCTTAACAAATAAGAATAAAGAAATCATTATTAAAAGTAGTTAGCCTTATACTGACAATTTAAAGCTAAAATAATGCAGTTATTAGTCGCTAGCATTACCTAGCAACCTTAACGCAAGCTCATGAATTTACACTATAAATCATTAAAAGTAACCCCAAGAGCTGCGTAAATAATGTCGTAAGTGGTAGGCAATTGCAAGTAAATAACGTATCATTTGTTCAAGATTGCCGGCTAGAGTCGCCATAGTGGCGATGCGCCGTGCCCCACCCATTTTTTATGAGTCATCTTACCATGATAAAGTCGCAAGTTCTTCGTACTCCAAATCTTTTATCCTCTAGCAAAATCTCTTTACCAAAAGCCTTTTTGCGTAAAGGGCTACTGGCATTGACCTTGGGCGCTAGCGTTGCCCTATCTGGTTGTTCGCTGTTTAGCGTCTATACGATTGATTTGCCGCAAGGGACACCTATTACCCAAACGCAAGCGCAGAAACTGCAAGTGGGTATGAATCAAAACCAAGTGCTCTACATCCTAGGCAGTCCTGCTATTCGAGATACTCTTGCACCTAATCGCTGGGATTATATTTATGACTATCAGGCCGGCACTGAAGGCAAGCGTAAAGGCATTGCTGATGTCAAAAATGCCAGTCAGCATCTGATCGTGTATTTTGATGAGCAAGGTATCGTTACGCGTATCGAAGGGGTTGACTCACTACCCGTCTCTTAGTTAGATGACTTCGCGACGCTTTTGCTTTTACGCTGAGACATAGGATCAGCGTTTAGGCTGCGGTAGACCTCGATGCGATCGTAAGCTTGCAACTGATAGCTTAGAGGCTGCTTTTGCGCGTACACACCAACGTGCCAAAGCTTAGCTTTTGGCACTTCTACCTCCATCATCTGCTCACACCACACTGCCAGCTCCGCAAACTGCAATAGCCATCCTGCTTGTGCTAACGCCTCATATAGCGTCGTGCCCGCTTTTACAGTGAGCGGTTTATAGTGTTGACGCTGCGCGGTTTCAGCATACGCCAAGTATACGGTAATCATAGAGGATGTCGTAACGGCAGCACTGCTCTTATCCGTTAGCTCGACCACGATAGCACCCAACCGACAAAGGCCAATATCATTGCTAGTGGCACCACTAGACGTATCGCTACACGCCAAAGGTTGTATAGCGCCTCGCTACTAAAATTCAAAGCCTTACGTAAATGGCTAATCTTCATCTGCCAGCCCGCAAAGATCGATAGCAACAGTACTGCGATACTGCTGACGATGACTAATAAACCCACGAGCCATATCGTCGGAACTGCAACCGCTAAGATCGCGACTAATACTAGCGTGAGCACGAGGCTGACGAGCAAGCCAAACTTATGCGCCAATTGCTGAGTACTATAATGCAGCAAATAACTGGCGACAAATAACACCCCAAACCAATAAGACAACTGCCCTATAGGCGGTAACGATAAGGCACTCGTTAATAAAGCGACGACCCCGACCACTAACTGCAATATCCAAATCGGTAATACTCGCTTCGTTGCTGGCAGCTTAGTTTGCGCGCTGCCAGTCGAGAGGCTAGACGTTGAAGTATTAGTAAATGAGCCGCTCTGCTGATCGCTAGATACCGCAGTTATAGATGCTTTACTGACTAAATGCTGCCCAAACCAATACAGCCCTGTACCTGCGCCAACACTAACCAACGCCAAAGCGACAGCGCGCGCCCATTCGCTGAGCGTAATATTAGTCATAGCAAAGTCAATGCTTGGCAAGCCATTAGCAAACCCTAGCAATAACCCTATGATAATGAGTCCTAGCCCAATCGGTAAAGTCGTGGCCCCAAGTAAACTCAATAACACGACTATGACGACTAAGCCGCCTGCCACCGCAAAATGCGGTAGATTAGGCGCACTATTTAGCTCCATCAATGCGGCTAACATGCCACTGCTTGCACCTGATATGACCAGCGCAGCGATGACGATAGTCACTACTGCTGCCAGCCAGCCAAAGCCGCGCCAGACAGGGCTAGCGTCTGCTTCCCGAGTCAGCTTTTGCATTCCGGCCAATGGCGCTTCGACACTGCGGTAAGCTAAGGCAATCTCAGCATACACTACGGGTAGCGACACTAGTAACATCGCCAATAACCACAGTAGCCAAAAATCAATCTGCCCTACTACCTCCGGTGCAAACCAACGAAAAAGTAATAGCGGCAGTAATGCTGCTATAAAATAAGAAGCATAGCGGCTCATCATAATCTCAATCCAAACTAATCTAAGGTTAGTAATAGTACAAAAAATCCGCTCATCTTTAAACGGTATTATTGAATCGATAGTAAATAGTAAAGGTTCAACAGCTATAAAAAAACCCCGAAAACGGGGTTTAATTATCAAACAATGACGATATCAAGTAAGCGATTCACTCAGTTTACCTATTTAACGCTCTAGTTAACTCTTTTAGTGCAGCGCGCTAATGTAGTCTGACAAAATGCGAATATCACGATCTGATAGTCTTGACGATACCATCTGCATCATGCCTTTTTCGCCTTCTTTATCCGCATCGTTGTAGCGCTTTTGCTCATCACCGGTGACATCGTCTTCACGGCCAGCAGCGCGGAACAGTTTAAGCTGATTGGAGATATACTCAGCGTGTTGTCCGCCTAGGCGCGGAAACGCAGCCCAAGAGTTACCCGCACCATCAGGACCATGACAACCGGCACAGCCAATAACGCCACGCGACTTATCACCACCTAAGTAGAGCTTCGTTGCTTCCTCATTGGTCGCCGGATTAGCGAACCCTACGCTCCACACTGGTTGTTCAGAATAGTAACCCGCCACGTTAGCCAAATCTTGCTGTGACAAGTTTGCCACTTGTGACTGCATGATACCATTGACTCGGTAGCCTGATTTGAAGTTGACCAATTGTTTATAGAGATACTTAACGTTCTGGCCACCTAAGTTAGCTTGTGCAGGTACGACACTTACTCCATCGACCCCGTGACAGGCAGCACACACTGTTTCAGCGATTTGTTTACCGGCATTAGCGTCATATTCAGGAACGATAATAGCAGCTTGAACGCTGTAACTTGCAAAACATAAGCTGGCGGCAGCGATTAACTTTTTCATTGATACGAATCCTACTAACTCGGCGTAAGCATTACTTGGAGTATTTGTAATATAAAGGAGCCAGATATCTACGTACAGACATCCGATACATAATAGTCACTGCACTGTCCATACAGCGAGTTGCCTCTTAGGTCTCAATTACAAGCCGCCCAAAAGTACTTACTAACATCAGGGTTTATTTGCGATTATTATAGCAAGACTTTGATGGATTTGCCTACTTAATCGTCATACCTCAGGGTTTTTATCACCAGATTAATCGCCTAAACAGTCAATAACAGGCCATGATTTGGATCTTATTGACTCATATAATCGATTAATTGACGATAATCATCATCACTACACTCATCACACAGGCCGCCCGCTGGCATCTGAATCATGCCGTTTTTTACTGAGCTGACTAAGGCGGGCATTCCTTTTTGCTGTTTTAGCTTAGCCCAACCTGCACTATCACCTTTTTTTATTGCACCCAGCGCACCGCTATCATGGCAAGCGGCGCATGAATTTTCATAGGTCGTGGCAATATCAGCCATAGCGGGGCTACTCATTAGCATGCCACTTAACATCACCGCAGCGAAACTACCGCCCAAAGTACGACTGGTCTTTGCAACCGTTTTGAGTAATGAACGCATCAGACACCTCCTTTGGTGCATGGTTTGTTTTACGACTGTATCTACTAGTATTGTAACAATATATGTCATATTAACATAGGGTACTCCTGTTTACTTATGGTACATTTGACCAGAGCAAAAGCAGTAAGCTATTTTTGAGCTCAACATTTAGTATCATGAGCGCTATCAACACATTCGCGCACTTTGAGTCATCTTAAATACCTATTTGCTTTAATGTTGGGCGGTTATTGATATAATGCTTCTATTAATTATTTCAATAATGAGTCCGTTATGAGCACCCCTTACAGCGACGTTGCTAGTGAGCACGCCGTATTCAACACCAAGTCGCGTCAACGCATTCAGCAGACTGAGTTTATGACCTCAGCGCCTACTTTTCGCCTCTGCCCTCCCGATGCTGGATTGGAGATTGCATTTGCAGGTCGCTCAAACGCTGGTAAATCATCCGCTATCAACGCGTTGACCAATCAGCGCCAGCTTGCTCGCTCCTCCAAGACGCCAGGGCGCACGCAAATGATTAATTTTTTCAAAATTGGCGATACCGATAGACGCTTGGTAGATTTGCCCGGGTATGGTTATGCTGCTGTACCGCTGGAGATGAAAAAAGAGTGGCAAGTGGAGCTTGAGGAATATCTAGTCTCGCGTGAGAGCCTAGCAGGCTTAGTGCTATTGACAGATATTCGTCATCCCTTGAAGTACTTTGATGAGCAAATGCTGCACTGGGCAAAAGAAGGTGAGCTGCCCGTTCATATCTTGCTAACGAAAGCTGATAAGCTCAAATACGGCGCGTCCAAAAACGCTTTGCTCAATATGCGTAAGCACCTCAAAAAAATCGGCTTAGATTGCAGTATTCAGCTGTTCTCTGCGCTGAGAAAAGAAGGTTTAGAGGAGCTGGCCGGAGTGATGGGACATTGGTACGACTACAAGCTTGGGACAGATGGTACTATCGAGCAAGAAGCTAGCGAAACGGTTACAACACAAACTAATGAAATTGAAGTGGACGGCTCTAGCAGTAATAATAGTGAGCACTAAAATGAGTAACCGTTGAATCTGCTTGTTTAAATACTAATTATTGAGCAAAAAAAACAGGCTATCTTTTAATAAGGTAGCCTGTTTTTTTAGGGTTTGTTCGCCGTGCTTGAGTTAACTGGACAATAACTCCGCTAACGCCTCAGGCGTCTGAACTTGATAAGTGGGCTGCTGCGCGGCAAGCTCTGCATGAGTTGCAGTGCCATAATCGACCGCGATGCTCGTCATACCTAGATGATTTGCCATTTGGATATCATAGATACTATCGCCAATATAAACCGCACGGCTGACCGGCTGTTTGCTAAAGCCTAAAATATCATGGAGCATCTGCGGATCAGGTTTGGAGCCTGCTTCATCAGCGCAGCGGGTCATTATAAAATAATGCTCGCTAGCAGAGGCTGATATCACGCGGTCAAGACCGCGACGGTTTTTGCCTGTCGCTACCGCCAGCTGTTTCCCTTGAGCTTTTAGATTTTTTAACATAGCTTCTATCGGCGCAAAAAAAGGTGTGCGCGGGCTATTAGCAATATAGTAATCGGCGTAGCTTTGCTGGATAGCCAACTGCTGCTCGGCGCTTGCCTGCGGATAGAGTATCTCAATGCCGCTCAGTAAACTTAAACCAATGATATTTTTGATGGCTTTATCATCGGTGAAAAACCCATGCGCTTCACCGGCAATGTGCATGGTTTCAACGATTAGCCCGATTGAATCCATCAACGTCCCATCCCAATCAAAGATAATAAGCGCTTTATGGGCTAAATGATGCTCAGGGGATAAATCGGTGGTGGGGATACTGCGCTCAATAGTGGCTTCGGTCATAAATTGGCCTTTAATCTACCTTGTCTCTTCATTTGCTTCTCAAAATTATAGCCGGATAGCTCAGTTATTTTGGTAGCTGAGTTTGCTTAGGGAGCCAGTCCGCCATCTCATCTGGTAGCGGCGCAGTAATCATCTCATAACCTGGTATATCTAAACGCCAAGCATGCAAGCAGAGACGATGGACGCCTGACTTGTCATGGACGTTGTATTTATCATCGCCTAAGATGGCGTGGCCAATATGCGCTAAATGCACACGTATCTGATGAGTACGACCAGTGAGCGGCTTGGCTTCTATTAAGCTGACCGGCTGCTCATTAATGGTAAAACGGCTATGAACGATAATATCGGTCTGGCTGTCTTTGGCTTGCTCGTCCTGCGCGTCAACTTTGACGCGGCGCTCACCATTAGCTACCGTATAGCGCAGCAGTGGCGCATCAATACGCTGCTCGCCCATCACTGGCTGACCTTTGGCAATACACAGATAGTGCTTTTGAATGGTTTTATCAACCAAGTGCTGCTGCAAAGCCTTAAGCGTTGAGCGTTTTTTGGAGATCATGAGCAGCCCTGACGTATCTTTATCGATACGGTGAATCAGCTCTAGATACTTTTTGCCAGTGACCTCGCGCATGGCTTCGATGACGCCAAAATCAAGACCGCTACCGCCGTGTACCGCAATACCTGAGGGCTTGTTGAGCACTATCAATCCGTCATCTTCATAGACCACACGTGCCAGCAGGCTCTCGGCAAATTCTGTACTGATGATAGGTTTTTCGCGAGTCGCTAATTGTACCGGCGCAATACGCACCACGTCTTCACGCTGCACTCTATCATGAGCTTTGCAGCGTTTATTATTAACGCGCACCTCATCTGAGCGAATCATCTTATAGATATGCGCTTTTGGTAGACCTTTTAGGCGGTTCAGCAAAAAGTTATCTAAACGCTGATCGTGCTGATGGCGGGTGACTTCTAAGTAATTCACCTTAGCAAAATTACCAATTTCGTCGTCAGCGCTTTGCGGACGGGTTTTACTATTGAATATTACAGGAGCGTCATGGCTAGGTTTATCATCGGTCATTGTCGAATTCGTCATTTTTAGTTAGGTATTTACACAAAGATTTGTTATAGTTTAGCATGTTGAGCACGAGTGGCGGTAATGCTACGCGTCTCATCCGATTTTAAAGCAAGATATTTGCTAATAAACCAAATACCATTTACTTAATACGCGCATAATGACAGCTTAAATAATAACTTATGTTTAGATGAGGACTTACAACCCTCTGCTTATACATCAGTCAAGGTCGCGCTATTGAGCAAGTAAGAGTAGTTTGAACGGATAATGAATAGCTGACTTACTCAATTAGTTGAAAAACTATTGGCGGTCAAACAGATTGAACCGGTAGCGACGACATCCTACCTACAGCTTAGTAGCTATACTAGTCCCTATTTGCAACACCGTATAAGCATGAGTATTAATAATACAAATTAGTATACATGCCTAAAATGTACCGAAAAAGGTGCTGAACTACGCTGCAAAATAGGGTGACTAACACTTGAATATTTATTTTGTTTGCCAAGTACGCCCCGCTAACCTGAAGTTCCGCTATACCTTATCGAAAAAACGCTCATTATAATGAATGCTTTACTTATAAAATAATAGATAGATAGCTTTTTTGCAGCTCTAAACTGACAACGCGTGACTTACAACCACTGTTGTCAACTGAACGCTTACAAGCACTGTATCAAGGACACTGATTGCTCAAAACGAAAAACTTATCGTTTTGCTGGTTTGCTTATAATGGCAACTATGTCAGGACAACCAAGGTTAGAACAATCGATTTTAGAAGCCTATTTAAATCACAGTTTTGTGACTGCCGCTAAAAAGTAGAATCTATAGCTTTACACCCTCTAGATTTTATCAGGAGCTTGATAAAGCCTTTTAGTCCTTGAAAAGCGTATATAAACGGCTGGTTTATCCTAACGACTGGCTGTACAAGAGTTGCAAAGTAAATACGCTAGGCTAAACGCTATATTATTTTATAAACATTTTTATAAGGGTTGAGATCACCATCAGCTCTACTTGCCCATCAGCCTAACACCTAGCTTGTCATGCTTGCGCGTCCTCATAGGATATAAATATGAAGCGCATTTTGATCAACGCTACCCAAAACGAAGAAATTCGTGTTGCCCTGTGTAAAGGCAATCATCTATACGATTTCGATTTAGAAAATCGTACCCGCGAACAAAAAAAATCCAATATTTATAAAGGCCACGTCACTCGTGTCGAGCCGTCATTAGAAGCGGTGTTTGTCGAATACGGCTCACAGCGCCAAGGGTTCTTGCCTATTCGTGAGATCTCCACCGAATACTTAAGCGGCAATCCGCGTGATGAAAATATCAAAAAACTCATCAAAGAAGGCGATGAGCTCATCGTACAAGTCGAAAAAGAAGAGCGCGGTAATAAAGGCGCAGCGCTTTCGACTTACGTGTCATTGGCTGGGCGTTACTTAGTACTAATGCCTAATAACCCACGTGGTGGCGGTATCTCTCGTCAGATATCAGGTAAGCTGCGCGAAGATATGAAGCGTATGCTCGGCAATCTTGACCTACCAAAAGGCATGAGCGTCATCATCCGTACCGCCGGTATCGGTAAAACGCAAGAAGACTTGCAGCACGACCTCAATCATCTGCTCAATATTTGGCAAGCGATTCAAGAGCAAAATAAAAAGTACCCTTCACCGCGCCTGGTGCATCAAGAAGCTGGCGTCGTAACCCGCGCGGTACGCGACTATCTACGTGATGATATCTCCGAGATTTGGATCGATAACGAAAACGCCTACGTTGAAGCGGCCGGTTTTATCGATGCGGTGATGCCAAAACAAGCCGAAAAACTGCGCAAATATACCGATTATGAGCCAATGTTCTCGCGCTTCAATATCGAAAAGCAGATCGAAACCGCTTATCAGCGTGAAGTGCGCCTGCCCTCAGGCGGCTCTATCGTCATTGATCAGACCGAAGCGCTGGTCTCTATCGATATCAACTCAGCCAAATCGACTAAAGGCTCGGACGTTGCTGAGACCGCTTATCATACCAACCTAGAAGCTGCGGACGAGATTGCCCGTCAGCTACGCCTGCGTGATATGGGCGGACTGATTGTCATCGATTTTATTGATATGAATGATAACAAGCACCAAAAGGAAGTCGAAAAACGGCTGATTGATGCCACCAAATACGACCGTGCGCGCGTGCAATTCGGTGATATTTCTAAGTTTGGCTTGATGGAGATGAGTCGTCAGCGTCTACGCCCGTCACTTGAAGAATCAACCGGCTATATCTGTCCGCGCTGTCATGGTAACGGCATGATTCGTGATTTGCGCTCATTATCGCTATCGATTATGCGTCAAATCGAGCAGATTGCGCTAAAAGAGCGTCAAGGTGAAGTGCAAGCCGAAGTGCCAACTGATATCGCCGCCTTTTTATTAAATGAAAAGCGCGACAGCTTAGTCTATCTTGAGCAAGACAGCGGTACGCGTATTACTATTTTGCCGCACGCGCATTTAGAATCGCCGAACTTCAAATTGCACTTCAATCGCGATGGCTTTGCGCCATCAAGCTACGAGCGTATCACTGATACTCAGCAGCAAGAGCATAGCGATTTGGGCTACGATGTCGATTGGCAAACGGCCGAAAATGAGCGCCCAGAACAGCAGCCAACGCGTCAGCCTCGTCAAAACTCAAAGCCCAATAGCCCCAGTAAAAGCAGCCAAAACGGGCATAACAGCCAGAGCAGCCAAAATAAGGCTCAAAGCGATAGTGCAAACTCGCGTCAGGCGCATACCTCGCAAAGTAGCCGCCGAAATAATAATGAAAGCCGGACTCAAAGCGCGCAACAGCCATCTGATCGTACGGCGACCCATAGCAATAACAACCACAGCGATCACAGTAACGAGCATCGTAATCAAAGCAGCCGGAACGTCTCAAGCGCTGCTAGCCAAGCCGCAGCGAATAGCACAGCCGCGCAGCCGCAAGCTGTCGCTTGGTTATCCAACCTATTTGCGCAGGCACCGCAAGCTAAAGTCGCTAATGTCAGTAGTCGCGATGCCGCAGAAGCCATAGAAGCCTTAGTCAACACTGGCGCACAGAGCTTAGGCTCACTGGGTCAAACTGATAGCAGCGCTTTAAGCCAAAACGAAGCGGCAAGCGTGCAAACTCAAGAGCAAAGCAATGAGAATTCAGGTTCTGATCGTCAGCAAACGCGTCAACACAAAAGCGACGATAAAGACCGCAGAGGCGATGATAGACGTCGCCGTAAGACTCGTAAGCCTAAGTCTTCACAGTCGTCAAAGGCGCAGCAAAGAAAAGAGCAACGCGATGGCGCAAGTAGCAACCGCAGTCAAGACAATAATGACAGTACTGCTAATAACGCTACTAACGGCAGTCGCCAAGATAACAGAGCCGACAATAAAAACAGCGCTGATAAGCGTCATAGTGAGCGTAACACAGGCAATGATCGCCATAGCAGTAATGAGCGTCAAAGCAATCAGCGCAGTACCGACTCTGATGAGCAGACCCTTGCTAAGCGCAAACCGCATAGCAAACGCAGCTCGCGTGGTACGCTTGCGCGCAGCGAGACGCTAGACGCTACAGCAAAATCTAGCACTGCTGAGCAAGCTAAAGTACAGGACGCCAAGCAAAATAGTGCTAAGCAAAGCGGCCAGTCGCGTCATCATGACAATAGCGCTCAAGCTAATGCTCGCAGTAAGCAAGACCCCAACGAAGTCACCTTACAGGTCAATGAAGCGCCCGTGCAGCTCAAGACGCCAGAAGTCGTGCATCTATCGTTAGATGATAGCAAAGCGCCTGCTGCTCGCTCGTCGAAAGTGGATAAGCAAGCAGATAAGCAAACGGCCAGCCCTAAGTCTGACACTCAAAAAGCAAGTCAGACGACGGCTAAAGAGAATGCAGATAATCGCGAACAAACGCCAAACTTAGCAGCTGATAAAAACACTGCTAGCGAAAAAGCGGAAAACGTGAAGCCGGCGGATAGTACTCAACACGCTGATAACGCCGACAATGCTGTTACGAGCGAGCATAAAGAAGCGACTACTGATGCAAGCGGCGCTTTTGCGTTTGACCATGATAGTTTATTTGCAGCGCGTTATGTCACGGCCAATAAATACGGGCAAGCCAGCAATGATCCACGCGTCGTGCGTCGTCAGCACCTAGCAAATGCGCAGCCGCCAGCGGACGACTCAGCGGCTGCTACCATCGGCTCTACGCCTAGCATTCGCGGCTCGGTTGGCGCTTTTATTCGCGCGACTCTCGCTTCGGCTGAGAAGCGCTTAGCCGATGAAGGCGTCATTGCTTGCTTCATTGCTGCGATAGCTGAGCACTCACAGCAAGCGGAGGGTGCCAAAGACAGTACTGCTGAGCAAAACATGAGCTCTGCTACTGTCGATATCAGCACCTTTAGCTTTAGCAACTATGGCTATGATTCGCTAAGCGCCGATTATTTGCAGCGTTTTGCCGCTATGACTAGCGCTACTAGCCAAGTGGCAGTAGAGCAAGGCAAAACCTCAGTAGCACCGCGCCCTATCACTCAGCGCGCAAGTAACGATCCTCGTGGTCAGCATCCTGACTATCAAGGAGCGACTAAGCAAGCAACTTTGACTGTGCCTGAAGTTACAGGCGATACAAGTGAAGTGGACGCTGATGACGTAGAAGCGGCAGCGCTATCAAGAGAGGCGCAAGCTGAAAACATCAGCGCCGAGAGCGAGCAGCTACTGCAAGAGGAGCAGGCGCTTGCTAGTGAGAACGCTCAAAAGCAGAGTACAGCTGCTGAAGTTGCTACTGCTGATAGTGAGACGGCAGCGGCAGACAGTGCGGGAGCGGAGAAGTCAAAAACGACTATCGCCAGTTATAAAAACATGATCGAAAATGTGGCTGAGCAGTTATTGCCACAAACCGGTATGTTTAATCTGACCACGCCAAAAGTGCCCAAAGCACGCACGCGTAAGCCAAAGACTGAGCACAAAAAGCCCACGCAAGCAGAAAAGGCGGAAGCTGATAATGTCGATAAACCAGCAGATAGCTAATATCAGCTGCTCGTGCAAGCAATAACAGCAATAACAGTAAGAAAGCCCCGATAGTTCACTATCGGGGCTTTTGCTTGTCAAGACTCCTTATTTGCTGAATGCTTTTGATGATAAATCAATGTGCAGCTGACTTTGCATCATTATCACCGCGTAATTTGCCAATAACAGTCAAAACCCCCAAGACAATAATCCCAACGATTAAACCAACCACACCTTGCAATAGCATGGTTACCAAGCCATCTAATACCCCAATTTGCGCAACTATTGTTTTTACCAAACTATCTAAATAACCAATACCATGGGTAATGATACCGCCGCCGACCAAGAACATAGCTATCGTACCGGCTATCGATAAAAACTTCATCAGCTTTGGTGCAGCAGATAACATAAACTCACCGAGTTTACGTTTGCCCTCACCCGCCTCAGAACCCTCAATTAAATGCAGTCCAGCGTCGTCTATTTTTACAATACCGGCTACTAAACCATAAATACCAACAGTGACTACAATAGCAATAATAGATAGTACAATACCTTTTTGTAGTATATCGCCGCCCACATCTGTTACCGCCCCTAAAGAGATCACGAGTATTTCAGCGGATAAAATAAAGTCAGTGCGAATAGCGCCTTTAATCTTACTCTTTTCAAACGCTACTCTATCTTCATTTTCCGCGTTAACCGTTCGCCGTGCCTCGTGCTCTTCATCACTATCGAGTAAAGTGGGCCAAAACTTATGAATGATCTTTTCAGCACCTTCATAACTTAAAAACAGACCACCAATCATTAATAAGGGCGTAATCAGCCATGGCACAAAATAACTAATAATCAGCGCTGCTGGTACTAAAATGAGTTTATTGACGAAAGAACCTTTGGCAACTGCCCAAATGACAGGCAGCTCACGACTGGGTCTGACACCAGTGACTTGTTCTGCATTTAGTGCCAAGTCGTCCCCTACCAAACCTGCCGTTTTTCTGGCTGCTACTTTGGTCATGACAGAAACGTCATCCATAAGTAGACTAATATCATCAAGCAATAATAATAAGCTGCCGCTTGCCATGAGTATTCCTTAATTATTGTTTATATCTAAACATCTCTAATATCTAAATATTTATATTTAATTTTGAGCGTTATGAAATTAGCTACTGGTTGTAGTTTATCAAAACTATAGATGACATAACGACGACATAACATAGTAAGAATGTATTTTATTTTTGATTTCCTTATAAAGGCTGTATAAAATTCGACACTGATGACATGAATACTTATATTAATACTGTCTATTATTGATGCCCTCTGTTTTTTAGGTGATGCTAAGATAAGCGTATCTAGCTTCGCGCCTATTTAATAAAATATGTTAAGATACAATGTTTTATTTAGATTTTACTCAGATTTTATTTAAGCTTTATTCGTGCTTTATCTGCCTCTACTACCAAACCATAGATAAGCGCTAGCGCTTATAGGAAACGTTATATGTCTGTACTCCCTTTTCCAAAAGCTCGCGCGGCTCGCTATAAACTTGCTTATAACTCTGTACGCAGCAAACTAACGCGAGCGATGATGAGCTCCTTACTGGTAGTGGTAGCGGCGGGATGTTCAAACAATGCCGCTGACGCGACTAACCCTGAGATTACTACTAACACCCAAGCAGCTGCAGCGACGAGCGCGCCTGATAACGATGCGGCAGTAGTGAGCGCTTTGCAAGCCAACTTAGACGCCTCTGGCATTGAAGAGACTGTGACTTCAGCTGTGCCTACCGCTATGGATGATATCTACTGGGTCAGCGCTGAGGGTCTACCCTCTTTCTTCACTGACAAAGCTGGCAAGCATATCATTCAAGGACAAATCATCAGCATAGGTGACGGCGCGCCTGTCGATATCAGCGCCGCACTTATGGCTTCTAATGCCCAACAAGCATTAGAAGCGGTTGACAAAGATGAGCTGATTATCTATCCGGCTACTGGAGCAACCAAAGCGGTCGTCTACGTATTCACCGATGCTGATTGCCCTTATTGCACTAAGCTGCATTCTGAGATGGATGACATCAATGCCCGCGGTATCGAAGTTCGCTATCTGGCATGGCCACGCAGTGAAGCCAGTATTCCGCTTATGGAAGCCATTTGGTGCAGCGACGATCGCGTACAGGCAATGGATCAAGCAAAAAATGAAGATGTGAATATCTCAGCACCTGCTTGCCAGAGTCCTGTGGCTAAGCACATGCAGTTAGGCGCAAGCTTAGGCGTGCGTGGTACGCCTGCCATCTTTACTGAGTCGGGGCAACAGATCGGCGGCTACTTGCCAGCGGCGCAATTGGCTGAAGCTGCGCTTAATAACTAAGCCCATGCCATTGCCCTACCATTATAGTAACGCTCAATCATAGCGCCTGCATAAATAAGGGCGCTTGATGAAAAAAAGCAAATTGCAATAGTAAATGTCAAGTGACATTGATACGGGGCGTTAGGTAGACGCCACCTTTGCTTATCGGTATGATACGGCTATGCAACCTAGGGTCGATTAAGCTTTTCTTTTTAGTTTGAATTTTTATCCATCTATTTCATCGAGGATACTGTGAGTAAATCCATAAAACTAGCGATACTTGGACTCGGTACTGTCGGTACTGGCGTCGTCCATTTGATAAATGACAATTTAGACGAACTCAAACGCCGTAGTGGGCGCGATATTACCATCACTGAAGTCGGCACCCGTCGTCAGCGTGATGATATCGACCCTGCTATTACCCAAAATAGTGACCTGATGGCAGTTGCTGCCAGTAATAATGTTGATATTGTCATTGAGCTGATCGGCGGTACGACGCTTGCCAAAGACGTCATTCTGCAAGCCATCAATAACGGTAAGCATGTGGTCACTGCCAACAAAGCGCTACTTGCTGAGCACGGTAATGAGATCTTCGCGGCAGCAGAAGCCAATAACGTTCATGTCGCTTATGAAGCGGCGGTCGCTGGTGGTATTCCGATTATTAAAGTGATGCGAGAGGCTTTAGCAGCTAATAAAATCGACTGGTTAGCAGGTATCATCAATGGTACGGGCAACTTCATCATGACCGAGATGCGCGATAAGGGTCGTCCTTTCGCTGATGTGCTCAGCGAAGCACAAGAGCTTGGCTACGCAGAAGCTGATCCGACTTTTGATATTGAAGGGATTGATGCGGCGCACAAGCTTGCCCTGCTCGCCTCTATTGCTTTTGGTATTCCGCTACAGTTTGATAAAGTCTATTGCGAAGGTATTACCGATATCACCTTACAGGATGTCAGCTATGCCGAAGAGCTGGGCTACCGTATCAAGCACGTCGGTTTTGCGGTACGCCGTGATGGAGACGGTGATAATGATAAGGCAGGTATTGAGCTGCGTGTCCATCCGACGCTGATTCCGCAAGATGTTTTATTAGCGAACGTCAATGGCGTCAAAAACGCAGTATTGGTCAACTCACATCCACTCGGTCAGACGCTATATTATGGTGATGGCGCTGGTGCAGGCGCGACCGCTTCTGCGGTAATGGCCGATGTCATGGATTTGGTACGCGTGCTTGGTAGTGACGTGGCTGCCAAACATGTGCCGCACTTATCGTTTCAGCCGGAGCAGCTATCTGATACGCCCATTTTACGAGCAGAGCAGATGACTAGCGGGTATTATCTACGTGTGCATGCTTTTGATAATCCAGGGGTGCTGGCAGATATTACGCGTATACTCAGCGATGCTGGTATCAATATCGATGCTATTTTGCAAAAGCCTGCGCATAAAGCCGGCCAAGTGCCAGTCATTATCTTAACCTTGCCAGTGGTCGAGAGTCAGATGAACCTAGCGATTGAAAAGATAGAAAACTTAGAGGCTATCACGGATAAAGTGGTGCGTATTCGCTTGGACGAGTTGGCTTAACCGCGGCTTAATCGATTAGTGGCTAGCTTTTTTTTGCAGAATGCCTAGTACGTGGTTTAGCATTTTAAAGCAAGCCTTTAGCCCTTATAATAAAAGCACGGCTATTGCTAGCTATTAATAACGAATATCAAAAAAGGGAAAAACTATGTCAAATGATGCAATCGTAATCGTCAATGGCGCACGGACGCCGATGGGCGGCTTTCAAGGCGCTCTAAAAGACGTCAGCACACCTGACTTAGGCGCCGCTGCTATCAAAGCCGCTGTTGAGCGCGCGGGTGTCAGCGCAGATAGTGTGGATGAAGTGATTATGGGCTGTATTTTGACCGCAGGTTTGGGTCAAGCTCCTGCTCGTCAAGCCATGCGCAAAGCCGGTTTGCCAGATAGTACTGGCGCAGTTACTATCAATAAGCTTTGCGGCTCTGGCCTTAAAGCGGTGATGGAGGCTTATAACGGTATCAAAGCCGGTAGCTTTGATGTCGCTGTGGCTGGCGGCATGGAGTCGATGACTAATGCGCCTTATATCATGTCAGGCGCGCGCGCAGGCTACCGTATGGGCCATAAAGAAGTCAAAGATCATATGTTCTTGGATGGTCTAGAAGATGCCGAAACCGGCAAGCTTATGGGTCAGTTTGCGCAAGAGATGGCAGATAAAAAAGGCTATAGCCGCGAACAAATGGACGAGTTTGCTATCGAATCGCTAAATCGCGCGTTAACTGCGATCAAAGACGGTCATTTCGAGAACGAAATTACGCCAGTCACTTTCGAGACTCGTAAAGGCGAGCAAACTGTCGATACCGACGAAGAGCCAGGGCTTGCTAATGCCGAGCGCATTCCTAAGCTACGTCCTGCGTTTGCCAAAGAAGGCACTATCACCGCCGCCAATGCCAGCTCCATCTCAGATGGCGGCGCGGCAGTAGTGGTAATGAAAGAGTCGCAGGCGAAAAACGAAGGCTTAGATTTTCAAGCGCGTATTATCGCTACTGCCTCAAACTCTCGTCATTCTAGCGAGTTCACTATCGCGCCTATAGGAGCGATCGAAAAGGTCTTAGATAAGGCAGGTTGGTCCGTCGCTGATGTCGATCTTTGGGAGATTAATGAAGCCTTTGCTATGGTAACTATGGCGGCTATGGACGAGCTCAATATCGAGCATAGCAAAGTCAACGTTGAAGGTGGTGCTTGTGCGCTGGGTCATCCTGTTGGCTGCTCTGGAGCACGTATCTTGATCACCTTAATCAACTCGCTACAACGTACTGGCGGCAAAAAAGGCATCGCGACCCTATGTATCGGTGGCGGCGAAGCAGTAGCAGTGGCTATCGAACTACCATAGAGCGAAATGCTCAGTTTTTAGTCTAACCATTTATTCATTATGACCGCATCAGCTCAGGCTATGCGGTTTTTTATTTTAGTCAAAATCCCAAAAATAGCACAAAAAAGTCTTTACTGTAAACAAGCGTTAACTTATACCTTTGCCATGTTATAGCGCTTACAGCCTTTTACACGCTTTTACGTCTATCGCACATTTTGCTACTTCGCTTATATACCCCCTGCCCCGTGCTCTTGTTATTCTAATAACCAGTTGAGGTGAGGTAATTGACAATAACTAATTCACTTACTGAACTGAAATTTTACAGATTTTACAGAATTAGCGGCCATCAGATCAGCTGTTAAGATTTTGACTGCTATATTCTAAGTATTAGTATTTATCATTCAAATTTTCATTTTCAATAAAAATTAACTCATATAAAAGGAAGATAATAATGAGCCAACTTATCCGTTTACAAGATATCCAAGCGACTCACCGTGACCTAATTGGTGATGATTATTATGACCCAACTGGTAAAACTGCTTATGGTGTCAACGAAGAAAAAATCGGTAAAATCGATGGCGCTCTAGTTGAAGATACCACTGGTCGTATTCGCTACTTAATCGTTGACGCAGGCGGCTGGTTCAGCTCAAAAGAAGTATTGGTACCTGCGGGTCTCGCTCGTATTGTTGGTGATGATGTTTTCTTTGATAGTTTGACTAAATCACAGGTAGAAGCGATGGAAGTTTATGATCACGATTATCAGTACAGCTATAAAGAGCAGTACGAAAAAGATCGTCAGGCTTTTGTAGCGGATACTGTGCCTACTGAAGAGCGTGTAGAAATTGACGACACCCATTACGAGGCGCCAAACACTCTAGAGCTACTAGAAGAACGTCTAACGGTAAATAAAGATCGTATCGTTGCAGGTTTAGTCAAAGTGGGTAAGCATGTCGTAACTGAAGAGCGTAACGTCAATGTTGAGTTAGAAGAAGAGCATGCTAATATTCAGCGTACTAACGTAGACCGTGTTACTGACCGTAAAATCGGTGATGCCGATGCAAGCGAGACTGTCGAAGTAGAGCTAGAAGCAGAACGTGCTCGCGTTGGTAAAGAGACTTACGTCACTGAAGAAGTTAGCGTTGGTAAAACGACTGAGCGTCATACTGAAACTATCGTTGAAACCATTCAGCGCGAAGAGCTTGATGTTAATGACGAAGGTAATGTCGTTGACCGTGAAGGTAACTTATATGGCCGTGACGATATCACTGCCGAAGATGTCCGCCGCGCTCGTGGTATGTAATAAGCTACACTACTCATAAAATACTTTATGATAGTTAAAAGCAGCTGAGTCATCTCAGTAGATTAAGGCCAGAGCTAGTCTCTGGTCTTTTTTTATGTTCAGAGTGAGCTTACTACTAACAGCTATTATATGAGCTATAGCACACAACTGAGAATAACAAGGAAGACGACTATGAATAATGAATCTAATAAACCATTAAATCCAGCAACCGACATTAATAATACTAATCTTGATAACACTCATCTTGATAATACTACGGATAAGAAAATAGAAGATCATGCCAGCGAGCATAAACTTCCAGCTCCCGATGATGTGACAAGTCAAGGTAGTAACACTGCAACTGGCGTCAACCATTTAGCAGGAGCAAACGTCAATAAAGGCAGCGGCTATCTTGAGCTATTAGAAGAGCGTCCTGTAGTCAATAAAGAGCGTTTAGATGTCGGCAAGGTCACTGTCACTAAGCATGCGCGCACCAGAACAATAGATGTGCCTATCGAATTGGTCGAAGAATACATCACCGTAGCTACCGCCTATGAAGATAGTGAAAGCCAAGATATGCTATCAGGTAATTTTGATGACAAAGATATCTTACGCCGTGTTGAGCCAACTTTAGATAGTAAAGCGGTGGTCACTATTAATGGCAAGCAAGTCGAGATTGGTGATGCGCCGGTGGAGATTGTGCTATCCAGACAAGTAGCGACTATTACCAAAGATACTTATGCTATCCAAGAAATCGATATTAGCAAAACTAAGCACACCCATACCGATACGATTCAAGTCGAACTGAAGCATGAAGAGCTTGATGTTAAAGAAGAAGGGCTATTAGAGCACGAAAATCAACAGGCGCTTAAAAAATAAGTCTGCATTTTTGGTCAAAACCGTATCGAATAAAAAAAGCAACGCTGATATAAAGCAGCGTTGCTTTTTTTAGTTTTACAGTTTAGCTAAGTCTAATACTTCGCTAAGTCTGACAATACTAGTCGATTTCATCACATTGATAAGTATTGATATCAGACTCGCCTTCACTAGCGGTACGAATTATGCCAGTCTCGCGCGCTTGATGCGCCACTCGCCACTGGGTGAAGCCTGCGCTACCATCAATTGCCGTGGTGCCTTCGTAGACTTCTGGGTTCGTGCCTTGATTGGTTTTACTGACCGTAACCGTCCCTTTATCTGTGCTTAGCACCGCTTCGTTACTCTCGTCTTTATAAGTGACGTCGACTTTTAGCTCAGGCGCACACAAGTAAGTGATTTGGGTGATTCCAGTGTTTACTTCAGCGACCGTATCGTCTTGTACTTCATTGAGCGTAGCATCAGGTGCAACGACGGTATCATTAGGCTCAGCAGGTTCTGCTGACATCGGCACGGCTTGCTCAACGGCAATGTCTTCTTCTAAGCTGGGTTCAGTTTCAGGCTCTTGTTGGCAAGCGCTGAGGCTAATGACGCAAGCGAATACTCCGGTCATCATTGCAGACGCTCGTAACGATTTTGATAATCCTAGGCTCATGCCTATCTCCTAAATATATGTGCTAAAAACTGACCATATTAACTTGTAAGGCTAATCAGTTATTATAACTTGACGTTCAATACCTTTGATGTTCAATACTATAGCTTGTCACTGTCTGTGCGCCTATATCGGATTTGTAAACGAGCAGCATTGCGCTTCAAATACAAACCAAACCAAACCAAGCATAACTGTCACTAGCTCTTTGCTTTATATTAGCAAATAGTTTACTGGGTTTTAAAGTCGATTTAGCAACTGATTAGTAAGTGAACTCACCGCTATAAAAAAACCCTCATCCAAGATAGATAAGGGTTTATAACAGCTATAAATGATTTTAAGCGCAGCTTTGCTTAGATCTTGCCATGACACTGCTTGTACTTAAGGCCAGAGCCACAAGGACAAGGCGCGTTACGGCTGATATTCATATTGGCGTAAGGGTTACCCTCTGCGCCATTAGCAGCGCCCGCCGCTGCAGCGCCGGCTAGATTGGCGCGTGCGGTTTGCGTTTGACCTTGGCTTTGGCGTTGACCTTGGCTTTGATTAGGGTTATGAGCAGCCGCTTGTTGCTCATTACCGGCAAGGCCGCTTGCGTCTTTGTGTTCAAACTGCATTTGCATACGCTCAGCATCCGCACGTTGCTGCGCTTCTAACGCTTCGATCTCTTCTTTAGTAGGAATGTGTACGCGAGATAAGTCTTGTACCGTTTCAGACTTAATCGCGCCAAGCATCATTTGGAACAGCTCAAAGGATTCGCGCTTATACTCTTGCTCGGGGTTTTTTTGCGCATAACCGCGTAGATGAATCCCTTTACGCAGCTGATCCATCTGCGTCAAATGCTCTTTCCAGTGCTTATCTAGGCTTTGCAGCATAAAGTGACGCTCGAGCTGCGCGGCTTCTTTTTCGCCCATTTGCTCACGGCGACCTCGATAATGCTCTAACGCCGTCTGGATAATTTTGGCACGTAGACCTTCTTCATCGAGACGACGATCTTCATCTAGCCAATCATTGATTGGCATGTAGAGCTTGAACTCGTCCTCTAGCTCATCTTCTAGCCCATCGATATTCCATTGATCATCGATAGAGCCTGGCGGTATAAATTGGTCAATCATCGCGTTATAGACATCGTAATGCATCGCCTCGATAGCTTCTAACAAGTCCATATCTGCAAGCAAATCATCGCGCTGACTGTAGATAACTTTACGCTGCTCATTGGCGACATCATCGTACTTAAGTAGGTTTTTGCGAGCGTCAAAATCGCGGCTCTCAACTTTACCCTGCGCGTTTTCGATAGACTTAGAAACCATCTTATGCTCGATAGCTTCATCTTCTTTGAGGCCCATTGCCTTCATCATGTTGACCACGCGGTCGCCGGCGAAGATACGCATCAGATCATCTTCTAAAGACAAGAAGAAACGTGACATACCAGGATCACCTTGACGACCGGCACGGCCACGCAGCTGGTTATCGATACGGCGTGATTCGTGACGCTCTGAGCCGATAATATGTAGACCCCCTGCGGCGACGACCTGATCATGCTTTTCTTGCCATTGGGCTTTGAGCCGCTGCATCTCGTCCGGACTTACTGCTTCTGGATCTGCGATAAACGACTCCCAGTTACCACCTAGGATAATATCGGTACCACGGCCTGCCATATTGGTCGCGATAGTGACGGACTTTGGGCTACCTGCCTGCGCAATGATATCGGCTTCGCGCTCGTGCTGCTTGGCGTTTAGGACATTATGCTTGACGCCTTCTTGATCGAGCAAATACGATAACTCCTCGCTCGCTTCAATCGTTGCAGTACCGACGAGCACTGGCGCACCTTTGGCCTGAATCTCTTTAATCTCGCGGATGATGCCTTGATACTTGCCTAATTTGGTCAGATAGATCTGATCATCCATATCGATACGGGCAATTGGCTTGTGCGTTGGGATGACAATAACGTCTAGATCATAAGTGGATTTAAATTCTGCCGCTTCAGTGTCGGCAGTACCAGTCATACCAGATAGCTTGTCATACAGACGGAAAAAGTTCTGGAAAGTGGTGGTCGCAAGCGTCTGGTTCTCCGCCTGAATCTCGACGCCTTCTTTGGCCTCGACGGCTTGGTGCAGGCCCTCTGACCAGCGGCGGCCCGGCATCGTCCGGCCGGTGTTTTCATCGACGATGATGACTTCACCATCATTAACGATATAGTGGACGTTTTTGACAAAGACATGATGAGCACGAATGGCAGCTTGTACGTGTGCCAGCAGCGGTAGACGGCTTGGGCTATAAAGACTCTCGTTTTCCCCAAGCTCGCCAACTTTGACTAAGAAGCGCTCAATCTTCTCGTAGCCTTTTTCGCTAATCTCAATCTGGCGATTCTTTTCATCGATCCAGAAGTCTTCGTCTTCGTTCTCTTTATTGGCTTCTTCATCTTTTGAGCGTTTAAGCAGCGGGATAATCGTATTGATCAGCGCATACATGCGTGATGAATCTTCCGCTTGCCCTGAGATAATCAGCGGCGTACGCGCCTCATCGATCAAGATGGAGTCAATCTCATCAATAATACAAAAGTTTAGCGGACGCTGTTTTTTCTCTGCAAGGCTAAAGACCATGTTATCGCGGAGATAATCAAAGCCGTATTCGTTGTTGGTACCATAGGTGATGTCCGCTTGATAAGCATCGACCTTATCTTGCGCGGGCTGCTGCGAGTAGATCACGCCTACCTTTAGACCCAAAAAGCTAAATAACGGCCGGTTTAAGTCGGCATCACGCGCGGCTAGATAGTCGTTGACGGTGACTAAGTGCACGCCTTTATCACTGATGGCGTTTAGGTACATGGCGAGGGTTGCCATCAAAGTTTTACCTTCACCGGTCTTCATCTCAGCGATTTTACCTTCGTGCAAGGTAATACCACCGATTAGCTGCACGTCATAATGACGCATGCCGGTGACACGCAGTGAGGCTTCACGGCAGACAGCAAACGCTTCTGGCAATAGCGCATCTAGGCTCTCGCCGTTTTTATGTCTAGCCTTAAACTCCGCCGTTTTTTGCTGCAGTTGCTCATCAGACAGGGCTTGCACGCCAGCCTCTTGGGCGTTAATTTTAGCGACCACTTTGCGCATACGCTTGAGCTCACGGTCATTTTTGGTGCCAACCACACTGCCTACAATCTTTGATAACATAATTTATTAACCTATGGAAATATTCAATAATTAAAGCGCGTAAGCCCAGATGTAGCCCAACGTTTTATTATTACCCAACTTTTCATTACTCAACTTTTCATTACTCAGCTTAGTCTGTCGCCATTATATATGGTTATGGTGCTGATGAATACAAGGGACATCGACTAGATATTCGCTGCCATGAAGCGCCCGCTCTCGTGTTAAAATAGACACTATTTTTCGCTCTAGCGCCGAGGTTTTATCCCCTCAACTTTCGCTATAAAAGCTTTATAAGAGATTATGCATGCCTGTTAAGCCCGTCAGCTCCTTATCTAATTCAAACTCTAATTCAGATACCCTATTAACCATTAGTGATACCGTCTTTGACTTAGCGCACCATACGCCGATGATGGTGCAATATCTGACCATGAAAGCCAACTATCCAAACGCTTTGTTACTATACCGTATGGGCGATTTTTATGAGCTGTTCTTTGATGATGCCAAACGCGCCGCGCAGATATTAGATATTACTTTAACTCGCAGGGGCAACGATAAAGCCGGTAATAACATCGCTATGGCCGGCGTGCCGTTTCATGCCGCCGATAGCTATATGGCGCGGCTGATTGCAGCGGGAGAGACAGTGGTCGTCTGCGAGCAAATCGATGAGTCCGCCAATCATAATACGCCCGTGCTCGCCGATAAACAAAAAAAGAATGCCGCAACCACGCCTGCTAGCGGCATCATGCGCCGTGAAGTAGTCAAGACCTTAACCGCCGGTACTATCACCGATGATGCGCTGATTAGCGCTGGCTCTACGCCAACCGTCGTTGCCATCGATATTCAGGCGGACTTTGTAGAACCATCAAAGACTAAAAGCAGTAAACAACCTTTGCAAGCTGCGATCAGTCAGCTCGACTTAGCCGCCGGTACACTGACCACACAAACGCTAACGGTAGAGCGCTTAGCCGATCATGATACGGCTAGCGCCCAGCTACAAACGCAAATGCTTACCGTACTAGCGCGGTTTGCGCCCAGTGAATGTATCATTAGTGAAGGCGTCGATGAGCAGTGGCTCGCTTGGCTACGCAGTGAACTGGACTGCTCTATTATCGAAGTCGCGGCCAACGATTTTCATCCGGACCATGCCGGCGCCACCCTTTGCGAGCAGTTTCAAGTGCAGCGCCTTGATGGCTTAGGTATTAGCGGCTCGCCGCTTGCGCAAACCAGCTGTGCGGCGCTCATTCACTACGCGCGACAAACCCAGCAGCGGCAAATTCCGCAGGTCAATCAGCTCATCATTGAGCACAGCGACGATTATCTGATCATTGATGGAGGTAGTCAGCAAAACCTTGAGCTGTTCACCCCAGTCAGTAGTAATGGCACGTCCTTGATATCAGTGCTCAATCAGTGTCAAACGCCGATGGGTAAGCGCCTACTGGTGCAACAGATGAAGCGGCCGCTACGTCAGCATACGCGTATCAATTTGCGCTTAGCCGCTATAGAGCAGTTATTAGCGGCCAACCATACAGCCAACCATGCAGCCAGTCAGTCGCTCATCAGTGAGATACGCGATACTCTAAATACCATCGGCGATATCGAGCGCATCAGTAGCCGTATTGGTCTGATGAGCGCCAAACCGCGTGACTTGCGCAAACTCGCTGACGGTATCGCCAGTAGTCTACAGCTCGCGCGCTTATTAACTGCCTCTGGTATCAAGGCTGAGCAAAGCGGTCTATTACCGATGCTCATGCAGCAGTTGCCTGACCACTTACCTGCCGTGCAGCAAGTTGCGCAGCGCATTGAGCGCGCTATCATTACAGAGCCGCCAGCGCATATCCGCGATGGCGGGATGCTAGCTGCGGGCTTCGATGAAGAATTCGATCGGCTAACGCACTTGCATGATAATATTCAAGCCACCCTCGATAACATGGCAGATGAAGCGCGGCAACAGCATAATTTGCCGAGTCTAAAAGTCGGCTTCAACAAGGTCAGCGGCTTTTATTTTGAGCTGCCAAAGATGCAAGCAAAGCTGGCGCCTGCTCATTTTATCCGCCGGCAAACACTGAAGAACGCTGAGCGCTTTATCACCGAAGCGCTAAAGGAGCTAGAGACTGAGTACTTAAGCGCGCAGACTTTAGCGCTAGCCCGTGAAAAGCAGCTGTATCAGCAGCTACTTGGCGAGCTGAGCGAACATTTAGCGGAGCTACAGCAACTGAGCGCCGCTATTGCACAGCTCGATGTGCTCGCTAACTGGGCCGATCTGGCCATAACTTATGACTGGCAGCGTCCGGTGATGAGTAAAGATAGCGACTCTCAAGCCCATAGCCAAACCCGTATCGATATCCGCGCAGGACGCCACGTCGTCGTCGAGTCAGTACTACAAAGGATGAATCATGCCAAGTCCAACGCTCACTCTGCTCCTAATCATTTCGTCGCTAACGACTGCCAGCTAGGTGCAAGCGAGCATCCTGAGCGTTTACTGCTCATCACTGGTCCTAATATGGGCGGCAAATCCACTTATATGCGCCAAACTGCGCTGATTGTACTGCTCGCACACTGTGGCAGTTTTGTCCCGGCGCAAAGTGCCCATATTGGTGATATCGATCGTATCTTTACCCGTATCGGCTCGGCAGACGACCTCGCTGGTGGCAAATCCACCTTTATGGTCGAGATGATAGAAACGGCGAATATCCTAAACCAAGCGACCGATAAATCATTAGTGCTCATGGATGAAGTCGGACGCGGTACCGCAACCACCGATGGCCTTGCAATCGCCCATGCTTGTGTTAACAAACTGCTCGAGATTGGCTGCTTGACGTTATTTGCCACCCATTACTTTGAGCTGACCCAGTTGGCAGCGCAGAACAAAGGTATTCGTAACGTCCATGTCGCGGCCAGCGAAGTCGATGGTCAATTATTACTGCTGCATAAAATTAAAGACGGCGCGGCTAGCTCTAGCTTTGGTTTACATGTGGCAAAAATGGCCGGTATTCCTAAGGCAGTGCTCGCTGATGCACAACGCTATCTGCTCGATACGCTCACCGCTACTACTAGCGCTGCTGATCATAGCAAAGGCGCGCATACTGATGACAAAACTGACTTAACTCATGCCATTATCGAAGAACGTCAGCAGCCTTATGAAACCCTTGCAGACAGTAGTGCCAATAGCCCCCATAGACAGCCTACTCATACAATAGATAATCAGCAGCAAAATCAGTGGTTTACGCTACAGAGTGAATTAGACAGTATCGATCCTGATAGTCTAACGCCCAAGCAAGCACATGATATGCTCTATCGTCTCAAACAACTCATTAGTCGTTAAAGGGGTTTGTGAAAACACTATAAAAGCGCTAAAATATGCGTTATTTTTGCTATTTAGCATTTCGTCAAACCAATAACAGGTAGCCCTCTATGACCTTTATCGTTGCAGATAACTGCATTCTTTGTAAATACACCGACTGTGTAGAAGTCTGCCCAGTGGACTGCTTCTATGAAGGACCGAACTTCTTAGTCATTGACCCAGACGAGTGTATCGACTGCGCCCTTTGTGAGCCTGAATGTCCGGCCAATGCCATCTTCTCAGAAGACGAAGTGCCAAAAGGACAAGAGATATTTATTGAGCTCAATGCCGAGCTTGCTCAAAAGTGGCCAAATATCACTGAGATGAAGCCAGCCATGCCAGAAGCCGAAAAGTGGGATGGCGTCGAAGGTAAGATTCAGTATTTAGAGAAGTAGGCGATTTAACCCATAGGCGCTTTGATAGCAGGTAGTTCGCTATGACCTTCGTCGTGACCGATAACTGCATTCTTTGTAAATACACCGACTGCGTAGAAGTCTGTCCAGTAGACTGCTTTTATGAAGGGCCAAACTTCTTAGCCATTGACCCTGACGAGTGTATCGACTGCGCATTATGTGTGCCCGAATGTCCTGCCGAAGCGATATTCGCTGACGATGAAGTGCCCAACGACCAACTGATTTTCTTTGAGCTCAACGCCGAATTGGCAAAAAAGTGGCCAAACATTACCGAGATGAAAGGTCCCTTGCCAGAAGCCGAAAAGTGGGATGGCGTCGAAGGTAAGATTCAGTATTTAGAAAAGTGATGTCGCTATAAACAAAATCTTTATACATTAGGCCGTAGCTTTTGCTGCGGTCTTTTTTTATCCAACGTTGCCGTAAAACCACCCACTTCAGGGGGTGGATATAAGGCGACATATACTGTCGTGAGTAGTACTTAAAGGGTTGTAAGTTGAAATTAACCTCGCCATACTAAAGGTATGAAAACCCTCAAGCTACGCATCAAAGACAAACACGTAAACCAGCTAAACAAAATAGCTGGGAGTGTTAACTATGCGTGGAACTATGTTAATGCGTTAAGTTTTGAGCATCTAAAGCGAACAGGTAAATTCTTTAGTGCCTACGACCTAAACGAATACACCAAAGGCAGTGGCGAACTATTAGGCTTACACTCACAAACTCTGCAAGCCATAAACGAAACTCATACCAAATCTCGTAAGCAGTTTAAAAAAGCCAAACTAAATTGGCGAACCAACCGACCCGATGCCAAGCGAAAAAGTTTAGGTTGGATTCCTTTTAAAAAGTCAGCAATCAAACATCTGCACACCAGACAAACGGGAAAGAAAGCACTTAAATCAACCATACAGCTATCGCTCTCTAAGGGTCAAAAGCTCATCATAGATGTCTTTGATAGCTACAACCTAAGCCTGTATCAAATCAACACGCTTGAGATAGTGCAAGACAGCCGTAATCGTTGGTATGCCTGTATTACCGTCAAAGATTTTCCTAGACAAGTAAGTGGGATGGGCAGCGTTGGTATTGACTTAGGCTTAAAGGAATCTGCTACCACATCAAACGGTGACAAGCTGACAACCAAACAAACGCAAAAGTGGGCTGAAAGGCTTGCAATAGCTCAACGAGCGAAAAACAAACAGCGTGTCAAAGCAATACACGCCAAAATCAAAAATTCAAGGTTAGATGCAATTCACAAATTCACCACCAAGCTTGTTAAAGACAATGCTTTGATTGTGGTTGGTGATGTTAAATCACGCTCATTCACAAGTAAGAAAACCAACCTAGCTAAATCAACATACGATGCAGGATGGTTTGAACTCAAAAGACAACTGGAATATAAATGCAAGTATGCAGGTTGTCAGCTTGAGATAGTAAATGAGAG
>NZ_AYXN01000035.1:0-10800 GCF_000511655.1 Psychrobacter sp. TB15 | reverse complement strand
TATAGTCTAATCCAAATAAAACCGATACAATATTTATAACAATCTTAATTAATGAAATAAACAATGACTTATTCAATAGACTATCGCAAACAGGTACTTTCTAGCATCGCTGATGGCATGACCATACGAGAAGCTGCGCTGTTTTATGGACTTAGCACCAGCACCATTCACAGCTGGCAGCAGAACCTAACTCCTAAAACAACCAGAAATAAAGCACCAACTAAAATACCTGATGACGCATTGATTGAAGACGTAAAAACATATCCAGATGATTATAACTATGAAAGAGCTCGTCGCTTGAACTGTAGTAAGACTGGCATCTTTAATGCTTTAAAGCGTCTTGGTATCAGTCAAAAAAAAGACCTTAGAACATCCAAAAGCGTGTCCGATAAAAAGAGCAGTATTCCAGAATAAGCTTGATAGCTTTACGCAGCAAGGCTACCCCATTGTCTATATGGATGAAAGCGGCTTTGAGGCTGAAACCATTCGTTCTCATGGCTATGCACCGATTGGTACACCCTGTATCGATAGCTACAACTGGCAAGCAAAAAAGCGAACCAACGTCATCGGAGCTCTCTATGAAAAAATGCTTTTTGCGCTTGATTACTTTGAGCAGAACATCAATGGCACCATATTCTACGACTGGTGCAAACACACTTTAATTCCAAGTCTCAAGACTAAATGCGTGATTGTCATGGATAACGCTCGGTTTCATAAAAGCAAACGCATTCAAAAACTATTAAACAGACATGGCCATCGTATTCTTTGGCTGCCGCCGTACAGCCCTGATCTGAACCCTATTGAGAAAAAATGGGCACAGGCTAAGTTTCTGCGCCAAGGGTGGATGGAGAATAATCTCCCTAAACTGTTTTATGATATGGGCTGTATCGATTTTATAAAGACTTAACTATACCGATACTACCAGCCAATACTTATGACAAGCTATTTTATTAATTCTATAAAAAGCTCATTATTCAGTGCCAGTGTTTTTTGATCGGTTTGCGCTGTCACAATAAGGCCTTCACCCCATACAAATAAAGTATCGGCTTTCTGCTGAGGGTGATGAGCCCCTACTCGCTCAAACTGCGCAAATAACCATTGTCTAACCTCCCATTTGTGTTGATTGGCGATTTGATGCGGCATAGACTCAGCAGCTGAATATTCGGCGCACGCATTGATAGACATACATCCGTGAAAACCCTCTGATGAGCTCCAGTCGGTCAAAAATCCCAAATAGCTTCTAGCAACGTCTTCTGCTGATTTGACATCCCATTTCTCACAATAATCTTTTAGAGCGTGTTGAACATTCATAATTTGAGCCAGATATAAGCACAAGCAAGAGCGACCGTATTTTCATAACTCTGCTTGAGCTTATCAAATCTGGTGGCAACCGCTCTATACTGTTTTAGCTTAGCGAAAGCATTTTCTACTAGATGCCTGGCTTTATATAAGTCCCAGTCCATATGGTCGTTAGAAGACTTGGTGTTTCGTTTTCGAGGGATGTTATTATGCGTCCCTGCTTGTTCAATATGCGCTCGTAGTGCATCAGAATCATAGCCTTTATCGGCACATAAAACCTCTGTATTACTCAAGCCAACCTTGTCTATTAAATCAGGTGCGACTTTAACATCGTGGGTTGTGCCATCTGACAAGATAAAGGTAATCGGATTGCCATGAGCATCAACTGCTAAATGAATCATGGTCGCGCGGCCTGCCACACTTTTACTAATGGATTGTAGATTCTCGTTGCCTCCATTGCTGATATTTCCCTGTGAATCCTATTCAATAAAAAATCGACAATAAATACCAAAACAACTCGAATACAAGACTCTTTAAATTTGCACAGAACAGTACTATGACCCTAATTTTTATATTCTATGCACGTACAAGGTGATAATTTTTGTCATTATTTCTCTACACCCCTTGCCAATTAATCGATACAGGCAGAAAAAATAAATTTTTATGTGTCCAAAAAATCCGTAAAAACGAGTTTAGGGGTCATATCAGGGCTATGATCGTATGACCTACGCTATATTTACTCGTTATGTGCTACAATTATCCCCAAGTGAGCCTTGGGGATAATTAGCACGTAAATCCTTTTATATAAAAGGCCTGTAATATTATCATCATAAATATCGGTGTCCATAGTAGTGTCCAATAACAATCCATACTATTATATAGGCTGCTATCCTTAACTTGAGAAACCTACTGAAAATTTACTCTGAACCTCAGCATATAGATATTAGATCAATAATCATAATTCATTTACCTTATAGAAATTACGGATATACATCATGGCTATCGACACTGCAAATGACATTAACAAACTAGAATGCCGAGACAAAGATTATTCGGTCAGTGTCTCAGGTGTGGCTGGTCTAAGTCTGCGTATCTATCCAAATGGCAAAAAGGAATACTACTTGCGGTATTCACATCCGCATATAGATGGCAAACGCCCTAGGATGATGCTGGGTAAGATTGAGGATATCAGTCTACATGAGGTTAAGTATAAAGCAGACACTATCCTTGATATGGTCGCCAAAGGCTCTGACCCTAAAGCTATCCAGCAAAAAGAGCAAACCAACAAATATACTCACCTAAAAAATGCACCATTTTCTGACATTGCCCAAGCATGGCGAGAACACAAAACATCAGGTCGCAATCAAGGTAAATCTAAAAAACCATCATATAGTGAGTCAACCCTCAAGTTTTGGGATTTATGCCTAGGATATATGTGCCAAGAAATTGGTGATTTAAGAATGGACGATATCACTAGCGAGATGATACTAAGTGTGTGCGAGTCGATTCAAAACAATGATAATCAAGCGACTTTCGTTGGGGCGAGCACTCGTTTATATACTGAAAAAGTGTTTTCATTCGCTGTTGCTCGAGGGTTATGTGATAGAAATGTGGCAATTGATACCCGTGGTGAGCTTGCACCTGCCAGCTCAGGCAATCACTTACCAGCCATCACCAAACCAGAGCAATTCGCAACTCTCTTAAAGGATATGTCCAACTTTAAAGGCGCAAGTAAGATGACACTAGAGGCTATGAACCTACTGCCGTATGTATTTGTACGTAGTATCGATCTGCGCTCTATGCGTTGGCAGGATATCGACTGGGATAATGATACATGGGCATTCTCCCCGACCAAAGGCGAAGGTCGCGATGATATGGTCTCGCACTTAGTCGTCCCCTTAGCCAAGCAAGTAATTGCGCGATTACGAAATATTTATTCAATTACTGGGCATAAAGAATATGTATTTGCCTCGATGCGTGGTTCAAGTAACGCTTATATCAGTAAAGCGACGTTGGTACAGGTTTTTCATCGGCTCGGATATAAAGACGTGCAATGTGCGCATGGATTTCGAGCATCGGCTAAAACTTTGCTCATGGAACAGCCTGAGTTACGCTATTCAGATATCGTCACAGAATTACAACTAGGTCATCGTATCAAAGACACACATGGCGGGGCTTATAACAGACTTGATGAAATCGATACTAGGGTGCAGATGATGCAAGATTGGGCAAATTATGTAGATGAGCTGCGAGGTCATTTCAAATGAGCAATCATAGAGTTCAAAACTAGGATCGGTATATGTTTATACTCAGCTATAAATTCAGTCATTACCAATTAGCTTTTGATCAGAATGATTTTCAATTTTTTCAAACTTATTAATTATTTTATCTTCCTTAATAGTTTGTTGTTGATAAGGTTTATCTACATGGACTTGAAGACCTGAAATTATGAAGCTTTGAATACTTTTTAGTTCGCCGATTGTTTTTGCAATAGCTGTTGTATCACTGGGGAGCTTGTTGATAAGTTTTGCAGCCATTGATTGATTTCAGTTTTAGCTTGACTGGCTCTTTCCCCTTCCATTACAAATAAAACGCCATCTCGTTCAATTCCACCTCGCAGCTCAATACTTTGCATCATTTGACAGCCTTTACAATACTGGCTGAACTGGGCAATACTCTGCCCCATGCCATAGCCTGCATTATTATTGAATGGCACAATCATTTTGCCATTCAAATCAATTTTATATTGATTTAAGAAACTTTTGATCGGTGGCGGCAACTGCATATCCCATGTTGGGTAACCAACAAAAATGATATCGTATTGCCCAATATCTGCAATTTGAGTTTTTAATAGCGGCAAATAACCATCCTGATTTTCCTGATCGACCTGATTGACAATGGCTTGATAATTTTCTGGATAAGGTTTTTGTAACTCTAAAGCAACCAACTCTCCACCGACTTTTTCCTGCACCATTTTAGCAAGTGCTTCGGTATTTTTAGTTCGGGATAAATAAACAATCAGGGCTTTGCTATCACCATCCATAGTGATATTAGGATATGGTTCCATATTTTGTGCTATTCCTGTATTTTCTGCACTTGTTGGACAAGCAGTGAGGCAGAGTGTGCATAAGAATATCCACATCATCCGCAACGTGATTGACATAGTACTCCCTCTCAATTAATCCAGTTTATTTTGCTTGAGCCATTGTGATAGTAGTTCTGCAATCTGCTGACTGTTTAAATCTGAAAATGGGAAATGAGTATTTCCATAAATACCAATATCAGGCAAATGTACCAACTGGGCATTACCGCCATGCTGGATAATTTTATCTACCCAAAGCTGCGCCATTTTTAGGCGTACACGCCAATTGTCCTGTCCTGCGTATTCTTGTCCTGCATAGCCATTTTTTTCAGTTGGAATATTATCGCCATAATAAATAATGATTGGCATTTTGGTCAGTTTCTGAAACTCTGCCATTTTTACAGGTGTGGGCGTTAATGTGCCTGTGGCACTCGGCATCGGCTCAGGCAGCTCATTTTCAGGAAAAACAAAACCACTACCTGGCTCGTAGGCGACAATACCTTTGACTTGATTCGATTTGATAGCTGTCCACCACCCTGGCCCGCCGCCTTGTGAATGAGTAATCAGCACTGCATCACCTGATTTTTTTAAGACTTCAACCATTGCATCACTAATAACTTGTTCGTCATAAGCACCCGTATTCGGTGTCATTTGACGAAAGTATTGGTTTAAAGCGGCTGAATCTTGCGAGAACTGCACACCCTTAAAAAAGTTTGGATATTGTCCTATACGGAACATATTAAACCAAGCTTGATCAAGGGTAGTAGCAGGTACTTCGGCTGCTACGGTAGATTGTCCTGCTTGTCCTCGACGTGGTTGATCAACGACATAAACTGGGAAATTCTGGCGTAGGAAAATGTTTTGAAATCCTTCACGACCATCAGGAGTGGTTCCCCAAGTTTTTGCCGATTGACCAGCACCATGTAAAAACACCAGTGGATAAGAACGAGCATGTTCAGGAATTTGATAAAACACTGAAGCATGATCACCATGCAAAGTTTGACCTTGTGGGTTAAAGAGTTGTTTATCGTCAAACTGACCTGCACTTTGAATGACTTTACCACCTGCAGCGAAGTTTCCTTGCTCAGCTATACTTAAAGCAGTGGATTGATGTGGACTGATCGAACAGCCTGAAATAATGCCTGCAAGACAGATCGAAATCAGTGTGTTTCTGAATATGAATGTTGTATTGATCATTTTTTCAAGCTCTCCGTTATTGTAGTTGCTGTAAAACACTTTGGGTGTTGTTTGCCAAATCTACCCCAATGGATTGCTGTAAAGTAGCTACAATTTTTTGCATCTGAGTATTATTCACACCTAAATTGCGGGTGATTCTTAAGTGCGAACGCAGTTGAGCATTGACATCACCGAGCGCTGATAAAGTACTGACTACCACTAACTCACGTTCTAAAGGCGATAAATTATCTCGGCTAAATAAATAACCAAACAAATGGGCTTTTAAAGCATAATCCATCGTTGGTGAGAAATTTTCAAATAGCGGTTTTGTATTGTCTTTGATAGATGTTTTATTCAGATAAGCGAGTCGCTCTACACCTAATTGGTAGTAATTGGTATCACTTGGTAAAGTGCTTGGTATTGCACCTTGTACATCCTTGATACCTTGTTTCTCACGTTCTTCCAATAGACTTTTAAAAGTGAGCATGCCATTTAGAGCACGGGGAAAACCAGCATAAGCATATTGATGGGCAAAAATTTCCTTGATTTCATTTACTGTTAAACCGCTTTCCAATCCACTGACTAATGCTGGTTTAAGCTTCTCAAGATTGCCTGTCGCATTAAAGGCTGCAATCGGAATCAAACTGAGTTGCTTCTGGCTTAATATCACAGAGGTATTTGCTTTAGGCTGTGCTGACGTTTGCAGTTGAGCCGGCAAATTCACTTTTTCCAGCCATGTCACGCTTTTACCATCGGTTGCAACGGGACTAATCGCAATATGCGACATTGGGCTATGCTCACTTGCACCATGCCAATGTTTGACATTAGGTGGACACCAAATGGTATCGCCTTTATGGATAGTTTGGATCGGCTTCCCCCATTCCTGCGTACGTCCTTCGCCCTCAGTCACGACCAGATATTGTCCATGTGGATGAGTATGCCAGTGCGTGATTGTGCCTGCTGCAAAATTGACGACAGCTGGTGCAACATCACCTTGTGAGGGCATCACAGGAAAACGGGCAAAGTTGGCTTCACCTGAAAAATTACTGGCAGGCGCAGATTGAGTATCAAGCTGATCTGCTAGAGTGATCTGTTGCTCCATTTTATCATCTGCCCAAACCATAGCTGAAAGGGAACCCATCAAAAATAAGGCATACACTTGATTTCTTATCATATGTTCTATCATCCCTGTTTAAGTAATAAAGCAATGATTCAAGGAAGCTTATCAAATCACTGCCTTCATTATGCAAAGCACAAATTTTTCTATTTCAGCGTTTTGCCATAAAATGCAGTCAATTGATTCATTGCCTGCTTGACGTACTCAGGCTTCCAATAGGTTTCAATATGCGTAGCATTTGGAATCTTAAATAAGGTTTTATCTTTTGTGCCGGTGGCTTTGGCAAAAGCATCTTCGGTCATATAAAGGCTGTCTGCCTTACTCCCTGCAATCATCAGTAATGGCTGATTGATCAATTCAATTTGATCAGTGGCATCCCAACGCATCAAGTCAAGTAAACTGCTCATGATGTATTTAAAGGTTGAATTTGGATGAGCATGCGTTCTCCAATAGTATTCATAACCTTGACGATACATTTCAAATGGTAGTGCAGCAATTTGCTCATCGGTCATATCTGCATCGCCTGCATAGAGAACATTACCTCCCTTAGCTTCTTGAGCACGAGCATCCGTGGCTTGTTTTAAACGCTGTTGAATAGTATCTAGCTGCGAATCCATAAAGCCGTTACGACGTACTCTTCCAGAATTGAACATACTTAAAGTCGCCACTACTTTAAAACGTTTATCAGTTTCTGCGGCTGCCAATGAATAGCCTCCACCGCCACAAATCCCAAGTAAGCCCAAACGGTTGTTATCTACCCCTGTATATTGGGTAATAAAATCTGCCATACCGTGTACGTCTTCAATACGATTTGCAGGTTTATCAACACTACGAGGCTGACCACCACTTCCACCCTGATAAGCTGCATCGGCAGTTATAGTGATATATCCCTGTTCAGCCAAACGTTGAGCATATAAGCCTGCCACTTGTTCTTTGACACCACCATTCGGATGTGCCACCACCACCGCAGGATATTTCTTATTTGCATCATAGTTGGCTGGGGTATAGACATTGGCAACAATATCCAGACCATTGAGTTTATAACTGACTGGATGAATATTGACCTGACCTTTGATATTTTCAGTAATTGCACCACCATAGACTAAGTCAAAAGGATTGTCCTTTTTATCTGCTGCAAAAGCTGCACCTGAAGTTGTGATCATTGCCGACATTAAAACGCCATGTAAAATTTTCATGATTATTCCTGATTTCTGAAATTAAAAAGTTAAAATTTATACATCCATTTTTCGACCAGCTAGCCATTCAATCATGGTGGGGTCGCGATGCGAGAAGAATGCGCTAGTGGCGGTATCCATTGCTGTGATTTGAATCATGTCCTCAATCGATAATTCAAAGTCAAAGATATCAATATTTTCCTGCAAGCGTTCTTGGTGTACTGATTTGGCTAAGGACACTACATTACGTTGTAATAACCAGCGTAGTACCACCTGTCCAACGGATTTACCGTATTTCTTGCCAATCTCAACAAGTACAGGCTGGCTGAATAAATTATTCCGTCCCTCTGCAAATGGTGCCCAAGCTTCTGGCTGAATATCATGGGACTGCATCCATGGTACGGCATGAAGCTGTTGATTAAATGGATTCACTTCAATTTGGTTCACCGCTGGTTTGACTTTATTAAATGCAATCAGATCGGCTAAGCGATCAGGGTGAAAATTACTCACCCCAATTGCACGGATTTTCCCTACTGCATACAGTTCTTCCATTGCTCGCCATGCACCATGTACATCACCAATCGGCTGGTGAATGAGATACAGGTCAAGATAATCCAGTTGCAAGCGATTCAATGA
Organism: Psychrobacter sp. TB15; assembly: GCF_000511655.1. Lineage (NCBI taxonomy): Bacteria > Pseudomonadati > Pseudomonadota > Gammaproteobacteria > Moraxellales > Moraxellaceae > Psychrobacter > Psychrobacter sp. TB15. The sequence goes on along the minus strand of NZ_AYXN01000035.1, from coordinate 2,315 downwards.
ACGCTCAAACTGGGCTTTTGCACCTTCATAACTAGCATCCTGTAACCATAATTTTGTGGTCACAAATAAATCTTCACGGGTAACCTGGCTTTGGCGAAGTGCATTACCCACTTGGGTTTCATTCTGATAAGAGGCTGCGGTATCAATAAGTCGATAACCTGCATCAATTGCATGCAATACAGCTTGTTCACATTGCACAGGATCATTTATTTGGAATACGCCAAAACCAGCGAGCGGCATTTCAATATCATTATTTAATCGAATTGTTTTCATTGCGATCTCTCATCACGTATATGTAGTATTGACTGAAAATCCACTATACCCTAACAATAAACAATATATTAGTTAGGTAAATTCGATTACATTTATATAAATATTTGATTAATTACACTTAATTAACAAAAAAAATGTCATTTTTATTTTGAGGTGGGAAATGTCTGAAAACTTAAACGATTTAAAAGCTTTCGTGGTAATTGCTCAAACGGGAAGTTTTACTAAAGCCGCCGGACAATTAGGCGTATCACAGTCAGCCCTTAGCTATACCCTTAAAATGCTAGAACAACGTCTTGGGGTTAAATTACTAAACCGCACCACACGCAGTGTTTCTCCGACACAAGAGGGTGAGCAATTGCTAAATGATATTGAACCTCTCATTACAGGGATTGAACAAAAACTCTATAACCTAAATGAATTTCGTGATTATCCTCGTGGACGGTTGAGAATTAATGGTACTGAGCTCAGTCTCAATTTTTTATTGTGGGAGAAGTTAGCCAAATTTTCATATGAGCATCCCAATATCCAATTAGAACTCACCACTGACTATACTTTTTCAGATATTGTCAAAGATCGTTATGATATTGGGATTCGTCTCGGACATCATGTCGATAAAGACATGATTGCTGTGCAAGTCAGTGATGAATTGCAAATGATTACGGTGGCATCACCCGATTATCTAAGAACTTATGGTACGCCACACATTCCTGAAGAGTTGCACCAACACCGTTGTATTGGGATGCGTTTACCTACCCACGAACAGATTGAGCTATGCTGAAGAAACCGTAGAGGTAAACTTGGTAAACTAAGCGTATTAATCGGAGTTTACCATGACCAAGAAAGTAAGAACCTACAGTGACGAATTTAAAGCTGAAGCCGTCAAGAAGATAGCGGATAACAACGGCAATATTTCAGCGACCGCAAAGCAACTTGGCATCGCCATGCAAACGCTATCCAACTGGCAGAACAAAGCTAATCAAGGCAAGCTTGTAGGAACAAAGCAGTATGACCCTGAACTTATGAGTGCGCTTGAAGAGGTAAAACGCCTAAAGCGACAGCTTAAAGTTGCCGAAGAGGAGCGCGAGATCTTAAAAAAGGCGACGGCGTACTTCGCGAGAAACAGTTAGTCAGGTACGCCTTTATCAAAGACAACCAGTTCCTCTTTCGCATCACCACTATGTGCCGTGTGTTAAGGGTTAAGCCATCAAGCTATTACGACTGGCTAAGTCGTGATCTCAGCGACCAACAGATACATCGCAACCAGTCTGAATTACTGGTTAAAGCGGCTCACAATGAAACGAAAGAACGTTATGGCGCAGATCGACTGCATGCTCATCTAAGCGAGCAAGGCCATAACATTAGCCTGTATATGGTAAGAAGCATCAAAGAGCAACACGGCATTAAATGTCGTAGTCATAAGCGCTTTAAAGTCACCACCGACTCCAATCACAACAAGCTGGTCTATCCAAACGTGCTCGATCAGAAGTTTGACACCAGTCGCCCTAACCAAGCATGGGTAAGCGATATTACCTATATCTGGACACATGAGGGCTGGTTGTATTTAGCGGGAGTCAAAGACTTATATACCAAAGAGCTGGTCGGCTATGCGATCAACAAACGCATGACCGCAGATTTGGTCTGTCGCGCATTGAACATGGCCATCAGGAATAAACGTCCAAACAAAGGGCTAATCGTTCATTCAGACAGAGGCAGTCAGTATTGCAGTCACGCCTACCACAAGACCATTAAGCAGCATCAATTTATAGGCTCAATGAGCGGCAAAGGCAACTGTTTCGATAACGCTCCGATAGAAAGCTTCTGGGGCACATTAAAGAATGAGCTGGTATATCATCAAGACTATAAAACAAGGTTCACAGCCATCAATGATATTATCAGTTATATCGAGCTGTACTACAATCAGACGAGGATTCAAAAGGGTTTGGGCTATCAATCGCCAAGACAGGTGTGGTTTGATTATTATCGTCAGGCTGCGTAATTAAAATCTCCCAAGTTTATGTGTACGGATTTGACGGCAGGGGTCA